>CAVFYN010000083.1:0-2554 GCA_963626425.1 Bacteroidaceae bacterium | reverse complement strand
GTCATAGAGCGGCTGCTCGGAGACATGTTTTCCGCCGACGGTGACGCTGCCGCGCAGCTCGCCCTCGAAATAGTGCGAGATGAGCCCGTTTATCAGGCGTGTGAGCGTCGTCTTGCCGCAGCCGCTCTCGCCGCACAGCACGGCGACCTGCCCGTCCGGGATCGTCAGGCCGACGTCAAACACGCCGCCCGCGCTCTCGCCCGCGTAGGAAAATGACACGTTTTCCAGCGCGATCACCAAAACCACCTGCTTCCGATCGTCAGCGCAAAGCACGCCGCGCACACCGCGGCGGCAATGGCATCCTGAATGTGAAATCCGATCTGGCAGATGTCCGTCCGCCGGACCGGCGCGCCGAGCCCGCGCGTGAGCGCCGCGGCCGACAGCTCGTCGCCGATCTTCACGATGGAGATCATCAGCGGCACGAGCCGGTATTCAAACATCTTCCCTGGGTGCTTCCCGCCGAAGCGGATGCCGCGCATGCGCATGGCGTCGGAAATGGCGCCGCTCTCCTCGCCGATCGTCGGGAAAAAGCGGAACACGACGGACATCGGAATGAGGAGCTTCTCGGAGACGTGCATCCGCTTCATGGCGGCCATAAAGTCGCTGACCGACGTCGAGGCGATGAAAAACGCGCCCATCATGATGCCCGGCGCAAAGCGCGTCATCACAGAGCACATCGCCATGAGCAAAAACGCCGGCAGCCCGTGCATCAGATGCAGCGCCGCGCGCTCGAGCGCAAAGCACACCGCGTACAAAAGCGCATAGCGCGCCGCCGTCCGCCGCCGCCCCTCGGACAGGAGCAGCACGAACGGCAGCACGCTCAGCGCCGGCTTGACAAAATTCATCACGCCGCCGTTGCCGCTGGAAAACATGAGCGTCGTCGTGGCGACGAGCATCAGCAGCTTCGTGCGGGGATCGAGCACAAGGCCGCGCCGACGCGCGGCGGCGGGACCGGCCATCAGGCGATCCCGGCCTTGGCAAAGTGCTTTTTCAAAATGGCCTTGCCGATGAAGCCGCCCGCGATGGCGCACAGGAAAATGCCCGCGATGACAAGCACGATGCTCCACATCGGCATGACGCTCATGACCTTATCAGCGTATTCCTCGCCGAAGCTCGCCGCGAAGTCCGCGTGCGACTGCTCGACCAGGAAGTACATCGGGATGTACGTGCCGAACACCCACAGGCTGAACACGGCGTAGCCGAGGATGGTCTTTTTCACGCTCTTGTACCCGCCGGACTTCATGATGAGGTCGCCGAGCGCGCCGAACACGGCGCCGGTCAGGATGCCCCAATAGTCCATGCCCGTCAGGCCCATGAGGATGCCGGACAAAATGGCCATGATCGTGACCATGCCGAACTTTTTCACGCGCACGGCGAACAGCATGAACGCGATGCCCGTGACAAGCGCCCACAGCGGCCCGAGGATCGGCAGGAACACCGGCACAAACCCGACCGGGATGGCCACGCAGCAGCCGAGCACGAAGTACAGCACCGTGAAAAGGCCGATATTGATGAGGTCTTTCGCCCCGATTTTCTGATTCATTGAACTCCCTCCCTGACATTCCGGTTAGCTCTCGCTAACCAATTTGCATTCTATCAGCGCACCCGCGCGCAATCTACCGCCCATTTGACAATTTTGCTCCAAATCGGCAACGGATCGCGCGCCGGGCGCCCGGAAAGGAATTCCCCAGCATGAACACAGCCGACGTCCTGAAAAGCTGCCGCGCCCTGCCCGGCGTCAGCGTCCGGGAGCGCGAGGACTGCACGGAGCTCCGCCTGTCCGGCCCGGACGGCGAGGGCCGGATGCGGTTTTACCCCGCGCTGCCCGGCCTGACGCTCGCGCACATCGCGGTGCGCGCCCCGTCGTGGCCCGTCCCTGCCTTCTCCGGCCCGCCGGAGGCGAGCGGGCCGCTCATCATCAACTACTGCACGCGCGGCCGCTGCGACCTCGTCTTAAACGACAGCCGGAGCATCTTTCTGACGCCGGGCCGCGTCGCCC
Source organism: Bacteroidaceae bacterium (assembly GCA_963626425.1). Taxonomy (GTDB): domain Bacteria; phylum Bacillota; class Clostridia; order Oscillospirales; family Oscillospiraceae; genus CAKTOF01. Next base: position 555 of record CAVFYN010000083.1, on the reverse strand, counting down.
TGACGGAGAAATTCGCGCGCGCGGACTATCTCTACCCCGGCCGGGTGTACGAGGGCGTCGAGCTGTTCATCGACCCGGACGCCGCCGCGGGCGGATGCGCGCTGCTCGGCGCGTTCGGCGTCGACCTGCCGGCGCTGCGGGAAAAATTCTGCCCCGGCGGGGCGACGTTCATCGCGAAGCTGCCGCTGCCGGAACATCTGTCCGCACGCCTGCTCGCCGACCCGGACAGCGGCCCGGCCGCGCGCGCCGGGCTGAAAACGGCCGTCATCGACCTTTTGCTCCACCTCCAGCACGGCTGGACCGACCCGGAGCCGGAGCGGCTGGTGTACTACACGCGCTCGCAGGTCGAGATGGCCCGGCAGATCGAGGCCGCCATCGCGCGCGACCTGTCCCGCGCGCACACCGCCCGCGAATTCGCCGCGCGCTTCGGCGTGAGCGAGAGCAGCATCAAGAACTATTTTTCCGGCGTGTTCGGCCAGTCCATCGCCCAGTACACCGCCCGCCGCCGCATGGAGCTGGCCGAACACGCCGGAAAAATAGTTCTTGATGCTGCTC
>CAVFYN010000082.1:24316-30968 GCA_963626425.1 Bacteroidaceae bacterium | reverse complement strand
CGTCCATATAGCCGAGGTCGCCCGTGTGCAGCCAGATGCGGTTATCGGAGTGGCGGCGGAGCGTGTCGGCCGTCTCTTTTTCGTTGTCGACGTAGCCGAGCATGACCGACGGGCCGGAGACGCAGATCTCGCCCTCGACGCGCGGCTCGACCTCCTCCGTCGTGCCCGGGCGGACGATCTTGTAGTACGTGTCCGGGAACGGGATGCCGATGGAGCCCTCGCGGCTGTAGTCATGCGGCGTCAGGCACGAGGCGGTGACGCACTCGGTCGTGCCGTAGCCCTCGCGGACCTGGATGGAGGCGTTATGCTCTTTCAAAAACGCGTCGACCTTGCGCTTGAGCTCGATGGACAGCGAGTCGCCGCCGGAGAACATGCCGACGAGGAACGACAGGTCGACGCCCTCGAGCCTGTCCGCGCGCAGCAGCGCCTCGAACAGCGTCGGCACGCCCGCGATGACGTTCGGCTTTTTCTTGCGCAGCAGGTCGGCGTAGCTCTGCACGGTGAACTGCGGGACCAGGATGCACGTCGCGCCGCCGACGAGCATCGTGTGGATGCCGATGCCGAGGCCGAAGCCGTGGAACAGCGGCATGACCGAGAGCATCTTGAGCCCCGCGATCGGCGCGAAGCCCGACGCCGCGGCCGTCTGGAGCGCGAGCGCGTTGAAATTGTAGTGCGAGAGCAGAATGCCCTTCGTCGTGCCCGTCGTGCCGCCGGAGAAGAGGATGACGGCGCCCTCGTCGTATTTTGCCGTGTCCGGGCCGAGCTTTTCGCGGCGGCCGGCCGCGAGGAAGTCGTTCCACATGACATAGTCTCCGCCGCGCGGCAGCGCCGGGATCTTGCGGCCCTGTGTGAGGGCGTAGCCCGTCTTGAGCGGCTGCGGCAGCTCGTCCTTCACGCGCGCGAGCAGGATCTTCACCGGGTGGTCGACGAGCGAGATCGTCGAGGCGACCTTCGTGTAGAACTGGTCGAGCGTCAAAATGGCGCGGCTGCGGCTGGCGTTGAGATAGAACGCGATCTCGCCCGCGGCGGAGAGCGGGTGGATCATCGTCGGGATGGCGCCGATGCGCCCGAGGGCGTAGAACGAGTCGATGGCCTGCGGGCTGTTCGGCATGCAGATCGTCACGCGGTCGCCCCGGCGGATGCCGAGCGCCTGATAGGCGCGCGCCGTCAGGTCGATGCGCGCAGCGAACTGCGCGTACGTCGTCTTTTTGCCCATGAACTCATAGGCGTACGACTTCGGATATTTCCGGCACGTCTCCAGAATGAGCTGCGTCATCGTAAGATGCGGATAGGCAATGGTCGCGGGGGTGTCCCCATAATACTTCAGCCAGGGTGCGGCTGCGGAAAGGCCCATGATTTGTCCTCCTGATTCTTTTTTACCATCGACTATCCTACGCCCAAAACGCCCTCCTGTCAAGAAAACGGACAAAAAGGGACAGGGAGGGAGAAAACGCAGGAGCCAAACCGGCCGCGGCGGGGTGCGGAACTGTCCGTTCTATTGGACAGCTCCTGCGGTATGATAAAGATGCCCGTTCGGGATAACAAAGAAGTGAACCATAAGGAGGTTTTGCAATGAATGCGATCGGGTTTGCAAAAGTGCGCCTGACCGGGCCTGCCCGCCGCCCTCCGGCGGCCGCGTGTTGCGCGTCAATTCGGGGCGCAAGCGGAGAATTGCATAGGCGGAATTCATTTCCGCCGTATATGGTCAAAATGGTATCAAATAAAAAGGGCACGACTTACGTCGTACCCAATCCGCCGCCTCCGGCGGCCGCGCGTCGCGCGTCAATTCGGAGCGTCAGCGGAGAATTGCATAGGCGGAATTCACTTCCGCCGTATATGATCAAAATAGTACCAAATAAAAAGGACACGACGTATGTCGTGTCCTTTTTATTTGGTGGACCCGAAGGGGATCGAACCCTCGAACCTCACGGATGCGAACCGTGCGCTCTCCCAGCTGAGCTACGGGCCCATATCGCGGCAGGAATCTACCGCGAGAGTTATTCTAGCACATCGCTTCCAAAAAAGCAACACTAAATTTCAAAAGTCAGCCGCCGCAGATGGGGCAGGCGGTGCTGCCTTTGCTTTCGGCCAGCTTGCGGTTGTAGATCCAGTAGTCCTTGCTGCCGATCTCCGAGCAGCCGTAGCGGTGGTAATACGTCGGGTCGCTGACGGTGACGAACACGGCGTAGGTGTCAAAAAAGCTGACCTTTTCGGCGAGGCCCGCGTTTTCCGAGCGCAGCGACGTGATGGTGTCGCCTGCCGTGGACAGCTCGGCCTGGGCGTCGGCGAGCGACGACTGCGCGCTTTCAAGATCGGTCTCCAGCTGCGCGGCGCGTTCGGTGAGGGCCTCGAATTCCTCGGCAAGCGAGGCGTACTCCGTCTGCTGCTCGGATAGGTCAAACTGGCTCTGCGTGGCCGAGCCGGCCGTGCTGTTGAGCTGCAATTTGAGCGTGTCGACCTGCGCCTTGAGGCCGTCGATGGTCAGCTGGTCGGCGTCGTGCTGCTCTTCGGCGCGCGTGAGCTCGTCGCCGAGCGTGACGATGCGGGCGTTGGCCTGCGCAAGCTCGGTGTTCGCGCGCGTGAGCGCGGCCGAGCGCGTGTCGGTCTGGATGAAGTCATAGACGAGGTACGCGCCCTCGCCGACCGCGAGCAGCAGCGCGAGCACGAGCGTCACGATGAGCGCGACGGGCCGTTTGGCCTTCGGCGCCTTTTTCGGCGCGGCGTCCGACGCGGCGGCGCGGACGGGGCGATGGAGCTGCTCCGGCTCCTGCGAGGGCGGCGCCAGGCTGCACTCGACACAGAATAGCTCACCGTCCGGGATCTGCCGGCCGCATTTGATACAGTTCATGGCACAATGCCCCCGTTTCTCCGAAAATTCGACAAGGACATTTTACAACAGATTTCGGTACGTGTAAAGCAAAACCGGGAGAGCAAACGCCCTCCCGGTCGGTGAAATATCCGGAGGCTGAGCTTTGCCTCGCAGAGTTCCGCCGCCCGCAGGCGGCGGAATAAAATCCAGATCCGAAATTTCCGGGGACCTGCGCCTCGGAAATTTCTCTTTACGGCCCGGCAAGTGTGCGCCCTTCGGGCGTGCGCGCAGCGGGCCGCAGCCCTCCGAACGGAAAGGCGTGCCTTTCCGTTCGATCAGACGATGTCGTAAGCCGCCATCATGCCGTCGCGGACGGCCTGGAGGATCTTCGCGGGCTTCTTGCAGTCGCCGATGATGCGGGTGTTCGGGTGGGCGGCGAGGAGCTGCTCGACCTCGGCGGTCTTGGCGCGCATGCCGATGGCGTAGAGGACGGTGTCGGCGTCGTAGACGATCTCGTTGCCCGCTTTGTCCTTGACGGTGATGCCGTCGGCGCGGACCTCGGTGCAGCTGACGCCGCACTGGATATGGACGGACTTCGGCATGAACAGGTCGATGGCCTGACGGTGGGACATGTACGCGTCGCGCGCGTAGTCGTCCATCATTTCGACGACCTGGACCTCGCAGCCGTACTTGTCGGCCAGGTGCATGGAGCACTCGACGCCGATGAGGCCGCCGCCGATCATGACGACCTTCTTGCCGATCTCGCCGGGGTTGGAGTAGGCGTAGAGCGCGTGGTGCGCGTGCTCCTTCAGGCCCGGGATGCCCGGCACGACCGGCTCGGAGCCGATGGCGAGGATGACGGCGTCCGGCTCATAGGCGCGGATGACGTCGGCCGTGACGTTCACGCCGGTGACGACGTTCACGCCCGCGCGGTGCGTGCGGACGATGAGGCTGTCGCGGTACTGGCGCATGTCGGCCTTGTGGCAGTCCTCATCCGTGAACCAGAGCACGCCGCCGAGGCGGTCGGACTTTTCCAGCAGCGTGACGTTGTGGCCGCGCTCGGCCGCCGTGATGGCCGCGTACATGCCGCCGGGGCCGCCGCCGACGACGAGGACGTCCTGCTTGCGGCGGACGGGAGGCGCCCACTGCATGCGCAGCTCGCGCATGGAGTACGGGTTGACGGTGCACTGGAACGGCTCGGAGTGCGGGCGCTGGTTCGGGTCGGAGGCCAGCGGGTTGAAGCACGAGCAGCGCAGGCACGGCGCGATCTCGTCCTCGCGGCCCTCGGCCGTCTTGTTGACGAACTGCGGGTCGGCGAGCATCTGGCGGCCCATGGCGACGAAGTCGCACTTGCCGGAGGCGATGGCGTCCTCGATCTGCTGCGGGCTGTTGAAGCCGCCGACGGCCGTGACCGGGATGTGGACGGCCTTCTTGATGGCCTCGGCGAGGTCGAGGTTGCACCCGTGCGGGTGGAACATGGACGAGAACGCCTTGGACTGGACGTGGTTGTGGTAAAGGCCGCTCGTGACGTGGATGATGTCGACCTTGTCCTGGATCATGGCCGCGAACTTGGCCGCCTCTTCGACCTCCAGGCCGCCCGGGACGCGCTCGGAGCCGGACAGGCGATACTCGATAAGCAGCTTGTCGCCACAGACCTCGCGGATGCGGTCGAGGACCATGAGCGGGAATTTCGCGCGGTTTTCCAGCGAGCCGCCGTACTCGTCCGTGCGGTGGTTCGTGAGCGGGGAGACGAACTGATCGAGCAGCCAGCCGTGGCCGCCGTGCAGCATGACCATTTCAAAGCCGTTCGACTGCGCGCTGGCGCACGCCTCGGCGAACTCGTCGGCGACCTCGTGCATCATGGCCTCGTCCATCTGCTCGACGGTGACGCCGTCCTCGCGGACGTAGCCGTAAGGGCCGATCGGGTTGCGGCCGGAGGAGATGGTAGCCGGGTGGTTGATCTCGCCGATGTGGTTGAACTGGACGCTCGCGACGGCGCCGTGCGTGTGGATGGCCTCAGCCAGGACGAACAGCGACTCGAGCTTGTGCACCGACGGATTCGGGCGGACGAAGTCGATGGAGTGGTCATGGCGGGCGGCGCGGTCAAAGTCGATGAACGTCTCGGTGACCGTGACGGCCGCGACGCCGCCGCGGGCGCGGGTCTCGTAGCCGTTGATGCACTCCTGCGTCGGGGTGCCGTCCGGCCAGACGGTGCGGTCGGTCGTCATGGGGCTGGCCATGACGCGGTTTTTGAACGTCACGCCCTTGATGGTCAGCGGCGCAAACATATGCGGATACTTGTTGATCATTGCTGCGTCTCCTTTTCTATGCGAAATTTGTTTGACAAATTTTTGCGCGGGTATGTTATAATAGTGATCCCAGATCACGGTTTTTCGGGAGGTTATCGTCCGATGGAAATGACACAGCTTGGCCACTTTGTCACGACGGCCAAACAGGAGAGCATCACAAAGGCGGCCGGGATGCTCAATATCACGCAGCCGACGCTGAGCGTGTCCATCTCGCGGCTCGAGGACGAGCTGGGCGTCAATCTCTTCGACCGCACGGGCAACAAGATCCGCCTGAACGACACCGGCCGCGTATTTTTGTCCTACGTCGAGCAGGCGCTCGACCTGCTGCGCTACGGCGTGGAGCAGGCGTGCGCGAACGACGGCATTCTGACGAGCGTCGTGGCGTTCTCCGTGCCGGACAGCAGCCTGGTCACGGACGCGTGGCGCGATTACGTCGCCGAGCATCCGGACGTCGTGTTCCATCAGCACTCGCTCTCGGCCGAGCAGGCGCGCATGAGCATTCTCGACGCGACGCTCGACTTCGCGCTGACCTATGTCCCCATCCGCGACAGCCTGATCGAGTGGCGCCCGGTCATGACCGTGCCCGTCGGGCTGTACGTTACACCGGAGCATCCGCTCGCGGGGAAAACGGTGAAGCTCGCCGACCTGCGGCGGCAGAATTTCATCATGAACCGCGGCAACAAGGACATGACCGACTGCTTCGCCGACTACTGCCAGGAGGAGGCGTTCTTCCCGCCGCGCGTGGCCTACGCCGGGGACAACCCCGTCATGTTCGACCTGTTCATGCGCCGCGGCGACTGCATTCTCGTCCTGCCCGAGCCGAGCAGTCTGCCGCAGACGAGCGCGTACCCCATCGTCCCGCTGGACGTGACGGATTGGAGCTTCAAGCTGTCCATCTGGCAGTCCTACCACAAGAGCAAGGCCCGCACCCAGGCCGGGCAGAAGTTCAGCCAGTATCTCTACGAGCGGCTCCGAACCTGACAAAAACATGATACCATCCCGCTTTGTTTTTGTATATATTCACTTTTCAAACCTGGAATAGACTGCACGCTATGCTCGGACACGCGAGCATAGCGTAATGCGAATGCTGCAAAGAGACAGCGCGGCCCCGCCGGACGCACCGGCAGGGCCGCGTTTTTTGCGTGTGGAGGAGGGCGTCGGTTCGGAGCAGAGGGGCCGGTTGCGCGCCCTGTAGGGGCGGATATCATCCGCCCGCCGAATTTCCGCCGCGCCTTACCCCGCCGCCGTAGGGCGGGATGACCTCATCCCGCCGGAGGAACGCGGAAAAACAGAAGAGCGCGCCCAAGCCTCCCCTGCAAGGGGAGGTGTCACGGCGTTAGCCGTGACGGAGAGGTTTTGTGCGGTATCGAATTTACGAGAGCGCTCTGTAAACCGGAAGTCCTTTGAACCTCTCAGTCGGCTCCGCCGACAGCTCCCTTTGCAGGGGAGCCAGCCGGAAGGCGCGTTCCGCAATTGGCGCGGTGCAAACGCGAGGCCGCAGTCCGCGGCGGGATGGGGTCATCCCGCCCTACGG
>CAVFYN010000082.1:1111-24306 GCA_963626425.1 Bacteroidaceae bacterium | reverse complement strand
GGTTGGAACAGGGCAAAAATGTTCCGCCATATCGAACTTCTTGAAGTCGGTGACAAAGTGTACATTAAAAATTTCAGAGAAACAATAACCTATAAAGTTTCTCAAATTGAGATAATTTATCCGACAGAAATCGACAAACTCAAAATCCAATCCGGCAAAGATATGCTTACTCTCATAACTTGCCATCCGTACAGAGTAAACACCCGCCGCTATGTCGTCTACTGCGAACGCACAACTGACGAATGATAAATTCTGAGAAGACAAAATAAAAAGGAGTATCGAACGATACTCCTTTTTGTGGTGACCCGGACGGGAATCGAACCCGTGTTACCGCCGTGAAAGGGCGGTGTCTTAGCCGCTTGACCACCGGGCCAAATTGGTAGCGGCAATTGGACTCGAACCAATGACACTCCGGGTATGAACCGAATGCTCTACCAACTGAGCTATGCCGCCATATGTGGGCCCGGCTATCAAACGGGCAAGAATCATAATATCAGAAAGAGCGCCGTTTGTCAACAGCGTTGCGGCGCAATATTTTGAATTTTTTGCGCATATACTACGGCGGACAGGAGGCGCGGGCGATGAGAAGGTTCTGGAAAACGGCGGTGCTGTTTTATATCGGCGGGATCATTTACGTGCTCGTGGAGCTATTATGGCGCGGGTGGTCGCATCCGTCGATGTTTCTGGCCGGCGGGCTGTGCTTTGTGCTCATCGGCGGGATGAACGGCGGCGCGGGGCGCGCGCTGCCGATCTTTGTGCAGGCGCTGCTCGGCGCGGGCATCGTGACGGCCGTGGAGCTGGCCGCGGGGCTGATCTTAAATGTTGGCCTCGGGCTTCGCGTGTGGGATTACAGCCATCTGCCGCTCAATTTTATGGGGCAGATCTGCTTTTATTTCTTCCTGCTGTGGATCCCGCTCGCGGGGATCGCGGTCGTGGCGGACGACTGGCTGCGCCACGTGCTCTTCGGCGAGAAAATGCCGGTGTACCGCTGGTTTTAGCGCTCGACGAGCACGCCGTCGGCGTGCAGCGCCGTCACGCGGACGTCTGCAAGCTCGTTTCGCTGCGCGGGGCCTTTTAAGTAGCATTTGACGTAGTTCGGCGCGTGGCCGGTGAAATGGTCTCCCTCGGTCTGCTCGAAGAGGACGGGGACGACGCTTCCGACCATCGCGGCGCGGTAATCGCGGCCCAGCTCGTCGGCGACGGCGGCGGCGCGGGCGGCGCGGTCCGCTTTTTCGTCGTTTGTGAGCTGCTCCGGCATTTTGGCCGCGGGCGTGCCGTCGCGGCGGGAGTAGGGGAAGATGTGCATGGCGGCGAAGCCGCAGCGGCGCAGGAAGTCCAGCGTCTGGGCAAAATCCTCCTCCGTCTCGCCCGGGAAGCCGACGATGAGGTCCGTCGTGACGGCGCAGCCGGGGAAGGCCGCTCGCAGCAGGCGGACGCTCTCGAAAAACCGCGCGGTGTCATAGTGCCGGTTCATGCGGCGGAGCACCCGGTCGCAGCCGGACTGGAGGCTCAGGTGGAACTGCGGGCAGAGATTCTGGAAGCCGGAGAGCGCCGCGCAGAATTCCTCGTCCACGATGCGCGGCTCGAGCGAGCCGAGGCGGATGCGGACGTCCGGCGCCGCTTCGCAGATGGCGGAAATTAACGCGCGCGGGTTCGGCTTCCCCGGCAGATCCTCGCCCCACGAGGCGACCTCGATGCCCGTGACGACGATCTCGCGGTAGCCGGCCGCGGCGAGGGCCTTTGTCTGCGCCACGGCGTCCTCAACCGGCATGGAGCGCACGGCGCCGCGCGTGTAGGGGATGATGCAGTACGTGCAGTAATTCTGGCAGCCGTCCTGGACCTTGAGCATGGCGCGCGTGCGGTCCTCCAGGCCGCCGGCGGGCAGCAGCTCGAAGCCGCGGCGCGCGCGCGGGTCGTCGATGGACTCCAAATGGCTTTTTTCGGCGGCGGCGCGCTCGATCATGTCGCAGAACGCGGCGCGGTCGTTCGTGCCGGCGATGACGTCGACGCCGAGCGCGCGGATCTGCTCGGGGTGGACCTGCGCGTAGCAGCCGCATACGGCCACGAGCGCGTCCGGATTGAGCTTGCGCGCGCGGCGGATGAGATTGCGCGATTTTTTGTCGCTCACGGCCGTGACGGAGCAGGTGTTGATGACATAGCAGTCGCACGCGTCGGACTCGAAGGCTCCAATCGTGTGGCCGCGGCTTTGCAGCAGCTGCTCCATGGCCTGCGTCTCATATTGATTGACTTTACAGCCGAGCGTAAAAAATCCAAACCTCATGTTGAAAACCACCAAAAACACGAATTGAAACCGAGGCAGATTCGCCGCCCCGGCCATTGCTTTCCGCTTCCTGATTCCGGTATAATAACAGGGTGATCGGGCGGCAGCTTCCCCATTATACCCTGCCCGGCCGCCGTTGTACAGCTTTTTCGGAGGTTCCCATGCGAGAGATTTCAATTCGTCTGACGTCGCTGACGGACGTCAAGGAGTTTGTCGACGCCGCGTCGAACGTCGAGTGCGACGTCGAGGTCATCGACGGCGAGCGCGCCGTGAACGCCCGCTCCATCAACGACATGTTCGACCTTGATTTCAAGCGGCCGCTCCAGGTGGCCATCATCGGCGCGAAAGAGGCCGTCGAGAGCTTCTGCCAGAGCGTTTCGCGCATGATCGTCCTGTGATACATAAGCTTCATATCCGGCCCCTTCTTCTCATATGCTTGACCAAGGCATGTGAAAAGAAGGGGTTGTTTTTTATGCGGAAACGGTGGATCAGCCATCTGCTGCTCATCGCGCTGCTCATGTCCGTGCTGCCGGGCGGCGCGGCGCGGGCGGCGGACATTGAGATCGCGGCGCCGTCGGCCATCCTGATCGACGCGGCGACGGGGACGGTGCTCTATGAGAAAAACGCGCATGAGCGCCTCGCGCCGGCGAGCGTGACGAAGGTCATGACGCTGCTGCTCGTCATGGAGGCGCTCGACTCCGGCCGCATCGGCTGGGACGACACCGTCGTCACGAGCGCCGCCGCCGCGGCCAAGGGCGGCAGCCAGATCTATCTGGAGGAAAACGAGCAGATGGGCCTGCGCGATATGCTAAAGAGCGTCGTCGTCTCGTCGGCCAACGACTGCGCCACGGCCCTGGCCGAGCACGTCTCGGGCAGCGAGAGCGCCTTTGTCGCGCGCATGAACGAGCGGGCGGCCGAGCTCGGCATGGCCGACACGCACTTTGTCAACTGCACGGGCCTCGACGACGACCCGGACGCCGCCGAGCACCTGACGAGCGCGCACGACATCGCCGTCATGAGCCGCGAGCTTCTGCGCCACGACGCCATCCGCGAGTACACGACCATCTGGATGGACACGGTGCGCGGCGGCCAGTTCGGCCTTTCCAACACGAACAAGCTCGTGCGCTTTTACAAGGGCACGACCGGACTGAAGACCGGCTTTACGCGCGCGGCGGGGTACTGCCTGTCCGCGTCGGCCGAGCGCGACGGGCTCGAGCTCATCGCCGTCGTGCTGCACTGCAATACGTCGACCGACCGCTTCGAGTCGGCCAAGGCGCTGCTCGACTACGGCTTTGCGAACTACTGCCTGATCCCGGCCGAGCCGGCCGAGCCGCTGCCCGCCGTGCCCGTCGTGCTCGGGCGGGAGGAGACGGTGCAGGCTGTCCTGGCCGACGACACGCCGATCCTGGCCGACAAGGGCGCGGCCGCGGGCATTGAGACGACCGTGGAGATGGCGGGATCGGTCAGCGCGCCCGTCGAGGCCGGGCAGAAGCTCGGCACGCTCGTTATCCGCTCCGGCGGGCAGAAGATCGCCCAGCGCGACATCGTCGCGGCAAATGCCGTGGAAAAGCTCACGTGGTGGCAGATCACGGTGCGGCTTCTCGGCGCGGTGTGCATGAGCGGGGCAAAGTAGCTTGTGTTTTGGCCTCTGATGCGCTAAAATGGGAAAAAAGCGCACCGGCGCGACTTGACACGAAAGAGGGGCTCCGTATGATCACGACGGACATTTCAAATATCTGGGGCGAAGTGAGCCTGCCCGACCTGCTTGCGAGCGAAAAGCTCATTTTTGACGCGCACAATCTCGTCACGGACGGCGGCGGGCGCGGCGAGGACTACCGCGGCTGGGTCGTCCTGCCCGACCGGGTGTTCCCGGAGGAGGTCGCGCGGATCCAGGCGGCGGCCGACCGCATCCGCGAGCAAAGCGACGTGTTCGTCGTCTGCGGCATCGGCGGGTCGTACCTCGGCGCGCGCGCGGCCATCGAGCTGCTGTGCGGCGCGAACCACAACCTGACGCGCCGGCCGCAGATCGTCTTTGCGGGCAACAACCTGTCCACGCGCGCGTGGAACGAGCTGTGCGCCATTTTAGACGGGCGCGATTTCAGCGTGAACTTCATCTCCAAATCCGGCACGACGCTCGAGCCGGCGCTTGCCACGCGCTCGCTGCGCTGGCTGCTCGAGCGGCGCTATGGCTCCGACGGCGCGCGCGAGCGCATCTATGTCACGACCGACTGCACGGCCGGCGCGCTGCGCACGATGGCGGAGTCGGAAAAGTGGGAGTCGTTCGTCATCCCGCGCGACGTCGGCGGGCGCTACAGCGTGCTCTCGGCCGTCGGCCTGCTGCCGATGGCCGTGGCGGGCATCAGCATTTCCGACGTGCTCGCCGGCGGGTCGCTCGCGCGCGAGCAGCTGAACATCCGCTCGTTTGAAAACCCGGCCTGGCAGTACGCGGCCAGCCGCTACCTGCTCGCGCAGGCGGGCAAGCAGATCGAGCTCCTGTGCGCGTGGGAGCCGGACGCGGCGTACTTCGGCCGCTGGTGGCAGCAGCTGTTCGGCGAGAGCGAGGGCAAGGAAGGAAAAGGTCTCTTCCCGGCGTTTCTGGAATACTCGGCCGATCTGCACTCCATGGGCCAGATGGTCCAGCAGGGGCGGCGGAACCTGTTCGAGACGGTCCTGACGTTCGACCCGCCGCAGAAAAAGGCGGCCGTGGAGCTCGACTGGAAGGACCTCGACGGCCTGAATTACTTAGACGGCAAGACGCTCGACTTCGTCGAGCGCCAGGCGTGCGCAGGCGTCGTCAGCGCGCACGTCGACGGCGGCGTGCCCGTCATCTCCATCGACGCCGGCCCGCTCGACGCGCAGAAGCTCGGTGAGCTGTTTTATTTCTTCGAGCTCTCGTGCGCGCTGTCGGCATACATGCTCGGCGTCAACCCGTTCGACCAGCCGGGCGTGGAGCTCTACAAAGAGAATATGTTCCGCCTGCTCGGGCGGCCGGAAAAATAACTTTTGTTCAATATTAGGCCAAAATTACGAAAACCGGTTGAAAATGAAACGGAAAACTGGTAGAATAGCTACATGAAACGGCTCTGCCGATGTCTAAAGGAGGAATTTCCTATGGTGAAAGTTATTATGGGTCTGAAGGGGTCTGGCAAGACCAAACAGATGATCGACTCCATCAACAACGCAGTGAAGGAAGAGCCCGGCGTCATGGTTTGCATTGAAAAAAGCGACAAGCTTCGCTTTGACATTGACTATCGCGTCCGCCTGATCGAATCCGGCGAGTATGACATGGATGGTTACAGCAGCCTCAAGGGCTTCATCAGCGGCCTGCACGCGGGGAATTTTGATATTACGCACGTTTTTATCGACAGCCTGTATAAGGTCGCCAACTGCGACGGCGACATCGCCGAGACCGAGGCGTTCCTCGGCTGGTGCGAAGAGTTTGGCAAGAGCAACAACATGAGCTTCACCATTACCATCTCTGACGACATCAAAAAGGCCACGGCCGGCATCGAAAAGTTCTTCTGAGATCCATAAATGGCGCGGCACGCTTCGGCGTGCCGCGCCATTTTTTGTCCTGTTCGGACAAAGACGGGTTGCAAAAATCCCGCGCTATGGTAAAATGCAGGTAAAAAAGGGCGATGGAGGAGACGGGGATGTTTGTCTATTTGGAACGAGTGGCCGCGGAGCTGCGCAAAAGATGGTCGGTCGTGTGCTGCAACGTCGGCCAGCAGGTCATCACCGGCTTTGCCCGCTTCCCGGCCGGGCCGGGCGAGACGCCGCCCGCGGCGGGCGAGACGGCGTACCTCATCGAATACCGCGATCTTCTGACGTTTGAGATGACCGCGCCCATGCCGCCGCTCATCTGCACCGTGCCGGCGGGCGTGGAGGCCGACCCGATCTTCCTGTCCGAGCGGACGGTCATCGCCGTGCTCGGCGCGGCGGAGGCCGACGTGCTGCTCGCGCTGGCGGACAGCGCGTATGACAGCGGCCTGCGCTCGTCGCGCATTCTGGAGGCGTCGCACGCGCTTCTGCGCTGCGCGAGCGTGCAGCAGCTTCTGGACGCGGGCGCGCGCCTGCTCGGCAACCCCGTCGTCCTGACGGACGGGCGGCAGGAGATCATCGCCTCGGCCGCGCCGGCGGGCGTGGACAGCGCGGTGTACCGCGAGATCCTGGCGCTCCGCCACATCAACGCCGGCCATCCCGGCATGACGCCGGAGGGCGCGCCGTCCGGCGCGCTCATCTGGCAGCGCGCGCACGGCGAGCTGCCGGCCATCTGCTGCCGCGCGCTCAGCTCCGGCGGCGGGCTGGGCTATGTCCACGTTCTGCAGTTCGGCCGCGCGCTCGACGGGGACGACCGCTACCTCATCGAGCTGCTCGGCGACCTGCTCGCGGCCATGCTTCTGCGCCGCCCGGCGGTCCCGCGCACGCAGGAGGGCCGCGTGGAGCAGTTTTTCATCGACGTTTTGAACGGCGCCTTCGGCAGCGCCGAGAAGCTCTACGAGGCCCAGCGCGCCATCGCCATCCGCACGAGCGAGTTCATGTACGCCGTCATCATCAAGGCCCGCCGCGCCGAGCTCGTCGCGCGCACGTCGTACTACGAGCTGGCCAAGCAGCTCTCGCAGCGGCTTCCGTACGGCTTCGGATTCTTGTACCGCGACTCCATCTTCCTGATGATGGGCCTGGACCGGCCGAGCGCCGACCTGACGGCGGAGCTCCAGCCCATCGTGCCGCTGCTGCGCGAAAACCACCTTGCCGCGGGCGTGAGCAACGGCTTTTCGCAGCTGCATCTGCTGCGCGAATTCGCCTATCAGGGGCTCAAGTCCCTCTCGCTCGGCTGCGAGCTGCATCCGGAGCGCGACGTGTATCCGTTTTCCGACTACGCCGTGTACTACATGATCGAGCGGAGCCTGCAGGGCGAGCACGCCGAGACGTTCCTGGCGCCGGAGCTCACGGGCCTTCTGACGTACTGCCGCGAGCACGGGAGCGACCTTCTCGACACGCTGCGCGTCTATCTTCGCTGCGGCTGCAACAAATCGCAGACGGCCAAGGAACTGTTCGTCCACCTCAACACGGTCAAATACCGCGTGGAAAAGATCGAGCAGCTGCTCGGCTACCGCCTCGACCAGGGCGACTGCGCGCTGCGGCTCATGCTCTCGTTCCAGATCCTCGAATACCGCGGCCACTTCAGCCGCGCCCAGGAGGAGGCCCCGCCCGCAATGACGGTGTAAACGCGGCCCCGCTGCATCTTTACTCGCATTAGGAGGAAAGCCGTGCTTTCCTCCGGGTATGGCAAAAGCCCGCTCCGGAGGAGGAGCGGGCTTTTGCGCTTAGAGGGGATCTCTGAAAAGCCGCCGGGTGGGAAGGGTGGCGGCGGGGAAAAAATCAGAACTGGTGCGCGGCGAGGTACGCCGTGCGGTTGGCGGTAAAGACGTTGCCGACCTCGCGGCAGTCGCCGATCATGTAGAACCGGTCGGCGCACGGGTAGAGCGCCATGGCCTGCTGCTGGTGTGGCTGCATCCCGCCGAGGGCGACGACGCTGTCGCACTCGATGCGGCGGAGCTCGCCGGCCCGGTCGCGGTATTCGACATAGCCGTCGCCGATCGCGGTCGCCGATGCGCCCGTGATGAACGAGAACGTGGGCAGCGTGGCGTAATATTCCTCAAATGTCTCGCGGTAGTGGATGGGCGTCGCATCGGGCGCGAGGATGTCCTGCCGCGTGAGGACGACGGTCTCGTGGCCGTTTTCGGCGAGGTAGATGCCGGCCTCCGTGCCGGACTCCGAGCCGCCGATGACGACGCAGCGATGGCCGAATTTTTCTTCATGGCCGAACAGGTCGAAGATCGTCGCGGCCTTCTCCGCGCCCGGGACGGGCGGGCGGACGGGCGTCGCGCCGAGGGCGGCGATGACGACGTCATAGCCCTCGGGCGTGAGCAGCTCCGGCGTGGCGGGCGTGCTGAGCAGGACGCGGATGCCGGCCTTGCGGACCTGGTCGACGAGATAGCGGCGGTAGCGCGCGAGCGGCCACTTGAACGTCGGCGCGTCCATGAGCTTCAGCTGGCCGCCGAGGGCGTCCGACGCTTCATAGATCGTCACGTCGTGCCCGCGCGAAGCGCACATGAGCGCGGCGCGCATGCCCGCGGGGCCGCCGCCGGCGATGGCGACGCGCTTGCTCGGCCCGGCCGGGCGCGTCAGGTAGCCGAGATTGTGGACGATGCCGATCTCTGGGTTCACGGTGCAGATGCTGTTCCAGTCGCCCTCGAGGCTCGGCACGTGGCACTTGTTGCAGCGCACGCAGGGCAGAACGTCCTCGCCGCGGCCCTCGATGGCCTTCTGGTAGTAATCCGGGTCGATGAACAGCGCGCGGGCCGCGCCGATGAGGTCGGCCTTGCCCGAGGCGATGATCTCCTCGGCGTCGCCGAGGTCCTGGAATCCGCCGATGGGCTCGCACAGGATGCTCGTGCCGCTTTTTTTCACGGCCGCGCAGTCGGCCAGGACGGCGTATTGATGCTCACGGGAGTTGTAGCCCGTGGGATGGTTCGTGTTCGCGTCGCCCGCGCGGAACTGGAAAATGTCGACGCAGCCCTCGCAGAGC
The DNA here is from genome assembly GCA_963626425.1 of Bacteroidaceae bacterium. Lineage (GTDB taxonomy): Bacteria > Bacillota > Clostridia > Oscillospirales > Oscillospiraceae > CAKTOF01. The sequence continues at coordinate 15,433 of CAVFYN010000082.1, read as the reverse complement.
TTCGCCGTCTCGATCGTCTGCTCGATCGTCATGCCGCCGGGGAACGGCTCGGTCGCGCTGATCTGGACCTCAACGAGGAAGTCCTGCCCGCACAGCTCCTTGATGCGCGTGGCCAGCTCGATGAGAAACCGCGCCCGGCCGGCGACGGAGCCGCCGTACTCGTCCGTGCGGTGGTTCGTCATGGGCGAGAGGAAGCGCGCAAAGAGCGTGATGCGGTAGGCAAAGTGCAGCGTGCACATATCAAAGCCGAGCTTTTTGTAGCGCAGGGCGACCTGCGCCTGCTGCTCGATGATCTCGCGGATCATCTCGTGCGTCAGCTCTTCGCAGCCCGCGCCGCCGGACATGATGGCGCGGACGTTGCCCGCCGCGGCCGCCTGCTCCATGCTCACGGGCTCCTCGTGCGAGACGTCATAGCCCGGAAACGGCGCCGTGAACGGCATGATGGCCATGGACATATAAGAGCCGAGCGCATGGATCTGATCGGTCATCTGGCAGAAGTAGTTTTCCACGGACGGATCGGACAGGTCGTACATCGGGAAGCGCTTTCCGTCCTCGTTCGGGGACTGCCGCTGCATGGGGTTCGTCCAGTCGGCGAACGTCACGATGGCCGCGCCGTTTCGCGCGAGCGAGACGAGATGGCCGATGACCTGATCGTTCGGGTACGTCTCCGGGCCCTGAAGATAATGCGGCAGGGCGTTTGAGGACACGAACCGGCTCTTGAGCACCTTGCCGCGCACGCACAGCGGCGAGAGCACATGGGGATAGCGCTTCATGAACATCCGTCCTTTCTGCGCCGCCTGCGCGGCGTCTGTATCCAGATTGTAACGCGAAGGCTCCAAACTGTCTTTGGCCCGGACGGCCAAATTTTCCGCTCCGGATTGTCCGCTCCGGCCAGCGGGCGGTTTTGCTTGATAATGGCGGCGCGCTGTGGTAAAATAAATCGGATATTCATGAATTTCACTGAGGGGGAGCCTCCGATGTAACAGGAAGCAGGTTTCACAGATCAGAAGAATGAAAAATAAGGAGGAGCCTTCCCATGGCAACCATGCAAGAAGAGATCTCCCGGCGCCGCACGTTTGCGATCATCTCGCACCCGGACGCCGGTAAAACAACGCTGACCGAAAAGTTCCTGCTCTACGGCGGGGCCATCGCGCAGGCGGGCATCGTCAAGGGCAAGAAAAACCAGCGCGCCGCCGTGTCCGACTGGATGGAGATCGAGAAGCAGCGCGGCATTTCCGTCACGAGCTCGGTCATGCAGTTCCAGTATGAAAACTTCGTCATCAACATCCTCGACACGCCCGGCCATCAGGACTTTTCCGAGGACACGTACCGCACGCTCATGGCCGCAGACGCCGCCGTCATGGTCATCGACGGCAGCAAGGGCGTCGAGGCGCAGACGAGAAAGCTCTTTAAGGTCTGCGCCATGCGCCACATCCCGATCTTCACGTTCATCAACAAGATGGACCGCGAGGCGCGCGACCCGTTCGAGCTGTGCGAGGAGGTCGAGCACGAGCTCGGCATCGACACGTACGCCTGCAACTGGCCCATCGGCTCGGGCAAGGAGTTCCGCGGCGTGTACGACCGCGCGCGCGGCCGCATCCTGTTCTTCTCCGGCGTGTCCGGCAAGAACAAGGCCGACTCGCTCGAAATTGACTTGAACGACCCCGCCGTCGCCGACTACATCGGCGCGCAGCAGCATGAGCAGCTGGCCGAGGAGGTCGAGCTGCTCGGCGCCGGGCGCGACTTTGACCTGGACGCCGTGCGCGCCGGCACGCTCAGCCCCGTGTTCTTCGGCTCCGCGCTCACGAACTTCGGCGTCGAGCCGTTCCTGGAGGAATTTCTGCGCATGACCCCGCCGCCGCTGCCGCGCACGGCCGACTGCGGCGTCATCGACACGTTCTCGCCGGACTTCTCCGCGTTCGTGTTCAAAATTCAGGCCAACATGAACAAGGCCCACCGCGACCGCCTCGCGTTCATGCGCATCTGCTCGGGCCACTATGAGCGCGACAAGGAAGTCTACCATGTGCAGGGCGGCAAAAAAATGCGCCTTTCCCAGCCGCAGCAGCTCATGGCCAGCGAGCGCGAGATCATTGACGAGGCCTACGCCGGCGACATCATCGGCGTGTTCGACCCCGGCATTTTCTCCATCGGCGACACGATCACCGTGCCGGGCAAGAAATTCAAATTCTCCGGCATCCCGACGTTCGCGCCCGAGCACTTCATGCGCGTGTCCCCGCGCGACACGATGAAGCGCAAGCAGTTCATCAAGGGCACGGAGCAGATCGCGCAGGAGGGCGCCATCCAGATCTTCAAGGTGCCGAACACCGGCATGGAGGAGGTCATCGTCGGCGTCGTCGGCACGCTGCAGTTCGACGTGTTCCAGTACCGCATGCGCAGCGAGTACGGCGTGGAGCTGCGCATGGACAGCCTGCCGTATGAGCAGCTGCGCTTTATCACGTCCTGCCCCGGCGAGCCGGCCGACCTCAACCTCACGAGCGACGCCGAGCTGCTCGAGGACTACAAGGGCCACAGCCTGCTCGTGTTCTCGAGCCGCTGGTCCATTGACTTTATCCTCAAGCGCAACCCCGGCCTCGCGCTGTCCGAAACGCTCGACGAGTCGGGCGACGAGTAATAAGATCAAACAAAAAACGCACCTGCGCCCGGCAGGTGCGTTTTTTCTAAAAATTTTGCGGCTTCGCGCGACCGGCGCGGGAAAAAGCGGTCTTGATAAGTGAGACCCGTTGGAGGGAGGAAGAAATATGACAGACAGCGAGATCCTGCGGCTCTACTTTGCGCGGGAGGAGGCGGCCATCACGCAGACGAAGCTCAAATTCGGCGCGCTCGTGCGCGGCATCATCTACAACATCCTGCAAAACCGCGAGGACACGGACGAATGCGAAAACGACGTCTACCTCGGCGCGTGGGAGCACATCCCGCCCGCCCGGCCGGAGCCGCTGCGGCCGTACCTCGGCACGGCGGCGCGCAATACGGCGCTGCGGCGGTACGACTACTACGCGGCCGACAAGCGCAACCGTGCGCTCGAGGAGGCGTTCGACGAGCTCGAGGGCGTCCTCGGCGCGGACGGCGCGCCGGAAGCGCGCATGGAGCTTGAGGCGCTCGGCGCGCGCATCGACGCGTTCCTGCGCACCGTCTCACGCGAGGCGCGCATCATTTTTCTCCGGCGATACTATCTCGCCGAGCCGATCGCCGAGACGGCAAAGCGCCTCGGCGTCAGCCAGAGCAAGGTAAAGTCGTCGCTTTTTCGCACCCGCAGCGGCCTGCGGGACTATCTCATCCGGGAGGGATATGCGTTATGAACGGAAGATGGTTATTTGAGGCCGTCGGCCACGTCGGCGGCGATCTGGTGGAAGAAGCGCTGGACGCGGAGAAAAAATCGCGCGTCCCGCGGCATATCGGGCGGTACGCGGCATTGGCGGCGTGCCTGTGCCTTGTGATCGGCGCGGGCATCGGCTTATCGAGAAGCGGCGTTTTCTCGCCGGGCATGGCGGACAACGCGACAAGCTCCGGCGGCATGGACGGCGCCTCGCCCGGCAGCGCCAACACCGGCAGCAGCGGCGACGCGGGCACGGGCGACCTGGACGGCGCGGACTACGACACGGCGCCGAGCGGGCAGGGCGGCGAGTTTTCGTCCTATTCCGGCCCGATCCTGCCGCTGACGCTCGGCGAAGAGAATGAAAACATCACGGCCGAGCGCGAGATCGCGCTCGACATTTCAGGCGGCGCGGACACGGCCGCCGTCACGGACACGTACCGCCTGACGAACCATTCGGACGAGGACCAGACCGTGACGATCGCCTATCCGTTCGTCTCGTCGCTTCTGGACATGACCGCGCCGGAGTTGACGGCGGACAGCGTTTCGCTCGATGGGACCGTCCGCGTGGGCGCGTTCACCGGGACGTTCGTCGGCGCGGATCTGGAGGACTATGAGACCGGCACGTGGAATATCCTAAACGCCGATTCGTGGGAGGATTACCGCGACGCGCTCTCCTCCGGCGAATATCTGGCGGCCGCGCTCGCGGATGATCCGGCGCTGGACATCCCCGTGACGCTCTACACGTTCTCGGACGAGGTCGTCCCGGACGATCAGAAGAGCCGCGCGGCGACCGTGGCGCTCGTTACGACGTTCGACGCGGAAAAGACGACCGTCCTGACGTACAACTTAAACGGCTACGGCTACGATGAGTCCACGGGCGAGCGGAATTACAACTACTTCGTCCGCGAGTGGGATGGCGACGCAGGCGTGCGCGTGCTCGCCGTCCTCGGCGACGATCTCGCCGGCTACGAGCTTCGCGGCTACAACGACGGCTCGTGCAGCGAATCCGTCCGGAACGACGCCATTTCGGCGACGGTCACCCGCTCGGAGACGACGCTCGGCGCGCTGCTCATGCAGCTGTGCGAAAACCAGATCGCGCGGGTAGACCGCCTGTACAGCCGGGAGACGAACGCGACGGCGCAGCTGCTCTACCGCGCCGTGAGCGAGGCCATGGGCAGCTACGGCCTCCTCTCCGGCGGCATCGTGCAGCGCTATGACGACGGGCGGCTCGATGACCTCATCTCCGACGCGCTGAGCGTCCGCCGCGTGCTGTACGTGACGGGCGAGGTCACGATCCCGGCCGGCGGGAGCGTCTCGGTCGCCGCGGCGATGGAAAAGCCGGGCAGCTTCAATTTCTACGACGGCGGAGACGCCGACGAAATGGGCCTTTACGGCTACGACGCCCTGACGCAGGCGGGCTCGAACCTGCGCTTTACCGAGCAGGGCGCGTCGCTCGCGCTGGAAGGCGGCGTGGGGGCGATCGAGCTTGTCTCGCAGGACTTCGGCTTCGACCCGGCCGGGCACCAGATGAGCGTCCCGCTTGACATCGCGGGCGAGCACTATTCGCTCACCGTCCGGCAGTGAGGGGTCGGCGCGATGAAAAAATATCTCGCGCTCCTGCTCGCCGCGTTGGCCCTGACCGGCTGCGGCGGCCGCACCGGCGGGGCCTGCACGGCCGAGCGGATGCCGGAGATCGAGTATCCGACCCTGATGGTCTGCACCCGCGACATCGGCGTCGCCGCGTCGCAGGGGACGAAGGCGTGGTTCCTCAAAGACGGCGTGGGCGAGACCGCCTGCAGCGGCCATCCGCTGGACGACGAGGACGCCCCTTTCCTGAACGTATTTCCCGGCGACGCGGTCACGCTGGACTTTTCCGACCCGCCGGATGAGGTCACCGCCGTTTTCTGGCCCGAGTCGACCCGGGATGACATCGCGCACACCGAATCGCAGCCCGCCGAGGCGACGCTGACCACCCTCACCCCGCAGCCCGGCCGGAACGTCTACGAGCTCACCGCCTCGTGGGACCGCGAGACCTACTCCGGCACGGTGCGATACGTATTCTGCCTGGATGCGCCGGGAGAACAAACGGGACCCGCTTCGCTGGGCTCCCGTTTGAAAGAAATTGCGCCCTGACTGCGCGCATAATTTGTGCGCCGCGGGCGACCAAATTCCACACTTGCAGGGCGAGCGGTATTTTTCCCGACGCACAGGTCGCCGAAAAAAATGATCCCGATCTTATTTCGCCGCTGCGGCGGCGAAACTCTGCGAGGCACGCGAAGAAGAAAAATGCCCCGGACACCTGGTGTCCGGGGCGTTTTTTATGGATATGAGGGCGGCGATTTATTTGATCGCGTAGATGCCCATCTGCATATAGCTCAGCCAGAATACGTGGACGTGCGAAAAGCCCGTCTCGCGGAGCAGGCGGATGTGCTCCGGGACGGTGAGCGGGAAGTAGTTTACGCCGCATCTTGCATTATGCGCGCGGGCCTCTTTTTCGGTTTTGCCGTTTCGCTGCTGATAGCGGCCCCAGCGAAGAAGCTCCGACTGCTTCACCTGCTCGTCCTCCGGGACGACGTTTTCAAAGCAGACGTAGAGCCCGCCGCCCCGCAGGGCGCGGAACACGTTTTCCGTTGCCGTTTTCCGCTCCGCCTCCTGCATGTAGTGATGCGACTGGATGGCGGTCACGACGTCGAAGCAGGCTTGAAAGTCAATGTCGGCCGACGAGGCGCGAAGATAGCGGACGTCCGCGCCGCCCAGCTTGCGCTTCGCCTCCTCGAGCATTTTTTCGGAGGGGTCGACGGCGACGAAGCGGGCGTCGGGGAAGCGCTCCAGCGCCAGCTTTTCCAGGCTGCCGGTCCCGCAGCCGAGATCGAGCCAGCGCAGCTCGGAAAAGCCGCGCTGCGCGATGACGTCGAGCGTCTGCTCGTAGAATTCCGAGTAATAGGGGATGGTCTTGTTGATCTCCCGGTCATAGACGCGGGCGGCCATCGGGGTCGCGTTGTCATTTGTCATGGCTGTGCCTCCCCGGTCAGGACGATCTCGCTTTTCCCGCCGCGCCGGGCGCGCAGGGCGCGGAAGAAATCGCGCAGGACCTCGGCGCATTCGTCCTCGAGCACGCCGCGCGTGACGTCCGGCTTGTGGTTATACGGAAGCGAAAAAAGGTCGACGACCGAGCCGACGGAGCCGGCTTTTTTGTCCGACGCGCCGAACACGACGCGCGGCAGGCGCGCGTTGATGATGGCTCCGGCGCACATGGGGCACGGCTCGAGCGTCACATAGAGCGTCGCCTGCCACAGCCGCCAGCCGCCGAGCGTGCGGCAGCCCTCGGCGATGGCCTCGAGCTCTGCGTGGGCCAGGGCGCTTTTGCCCGTCTCGCGGCAGTTGCGGCCGCGGCCGATGATTTTCCCGTCCTGCACGATGACGCAGCCGACGGGCACCTCGCCCTCGCTTGCCGCCTCGCGCGCGAGCGCGAGCGCCTCGCGCATGAAAAGTTCGTCCTGCTCCACGGCCGCTCCGCCTCCTTTTGCTCTATCATAGCGGAATCCGGCCGCGCCGTCAATTGTCAAGCAGCGCGGTCAGGAGCAGGATGAGGTCGCTGCGCTCCATCGGCAGCAGGCTGCCGTCCGGCTTTTCGAGCAGCAGGCGGCCGCCGAACTGCCCGGCCGCGTCGTCCAAAAGGGCGCGCAGCGCGCTCTCGTCGCGCGTCTCGGCGGGGACGCCGGTCAGGAGATAGTCCGTTGAGACGCCGAACAGCGCCGCCATTTCCACGAGCCGGTCCGCGCCCGGCTCGCGCCGGCCCTGCTCGTACATTCCGATCGCGCTCGTGCTCACATTCAGGCGGCGGGCCAGCTCCTTCTGGCTGATGCCCGCCCGCCGCCGCAGCGCGGCGATCCTGGTTCCAAGCATGAGATCCCTCCTCGTCCCTATCACAATAGCATTTCGCCCGTGGGATGTAAAGATAAATTTGGAAAATAATGCTTGACATCACACGAAACGTGTAGTAGGATAAAACTGGAAATGGTAATTGCAGGAAGGAGACAAAAATCATGCAGACTGTCAAACCGTATGGACGCGATCTTCAGGACGTGCCGCCCGTGCTGATCTGTGACGAATGCGGCGGGGAGATCTATTCCGAGCTGGCCTACGCGGTCATCGCGCGCCGGTGCATCTGCCTCGCGTGCGAGGCGCGGCTGCTCGAGCGCTTTCTCCGGTATCTCGAGGGGAGGAGGGGAAAATGACGCTGCGCGAGCTCTCGGCGGACTATCGCCGCTCGGGCGAGCTGCTGCGCGTGCGCCTTCGCGAGCTGCGCCGCGCCGCGCGCAATGAGCCCGACCGCGAGGCGCGCTGGCATCTGCAGCGGCGCATCGCCGCCCTCGGCGAGATGCAGCGGCAGGTGAACGAGCTGGCGATCCTGACCGAGCGCTACTACGAAAGGAGCTATCATAAAAATGAAAAATACACGCTATGACGGCTACCTCGGCCCGCGCATGAGCCGCGCGGTGCAGAAAAAGCGCGTGGCGAACGTCCTCGCCAACGAGCTGACGGACAAGCAGCGCCGCGCCGTCGTCGGCTATTACATCGAGGGCAAGACGCTGCCGCAGCTGGCGGAGGAGTTCGGCGTGAACAAGTCGACCGTCTGGCGCACGCTCCGGCGCGGCGAGGTGCGGATGCGGCGCCTTTTGAAATATTAAGTTGCCAGACGCGCAAAAGCGTGGTACGCTGAACATAAGCAATTGAAAGGAGGAGACCGCATGAACTACCTGATCTCGCATTTCAACACGGAACGAAGGAACTGGATCTGGAACGCGCTCGTCGGCGTCATCGCCGTGTCGCTCATCGCGTGGGGCGCGATGGCCATGGTGCGGCGGGACGTGACCGTGTCGTTCGACCCGGACACGGTCGACCGCGTCGTCGTCATCGCCTATGGCTACGGCCCGCGCGAGCTGAAAGCCGCGGAGCACCGCGCGTTTTTCGACGACTTTTTCGCGCAGCTTCAGGGGACGTACACCTACGAGCGCACGCTGCGCGCATCCAACACGGACGGCGGCAGCCTGGCGCACATGGACCTCTACGACGCCGCCGGAGAGCTCGTGACATCGGTCTCCTACCGCATCGACCGCCTGAGCATCACCACCCGCGGCGGCGAGGGGCTGTACAGGCACAAGGACCACGCCGTGGATTTCACCGCGCTCAACGCCCTCGTGCGCGAGCATGGGGTGGACGTGGCATAAACTGGTTGCAAGATCTGCCGCGATCTGCTATATTAAGGAAAAGAGAGAAAAGGCGGAAGCGGATTGAAGATCATCGGGCGGATCGACATAGAGAAATTTCGCGTCGTGTGCGAGGACATTCGAACGGATGAGGTCGTTATCACGGACGAGCGCATTGCGCACATCCGGGCGCGGCATCCAGAGAATTATGAACGTTACGCGCAGTACCTTGCGCAGATCGTGGAGCAGCCGGATTATATTTTGGAGGCCAATCGGCCCAGTACGGCATTTTTGCTCAAGGAATTCACGGAGCAGGGGCAGCGGTTTCAATTGATCTTACGGCTGGCGGTTGAAGGGGACAGCCCAGGATATAAAAACTCCGTGATCACGTTTTTAAAGGTCGAAGAAAAGCGATACCGGCGCTATCTTCGGACAAAAAAGATCCTTTACAAATCTGAATAGGGCGGGTATAATTGGAATAGAATAGGATGGTTCTTTGAGGTGGACAATTTCGTGGCATCCACACGCCGATGGTACTGACAGGGGAGACCCGAGAGATGCAGGAGAACGCCACGCCTGCCAAAGAACCGGACAAAAAAGCAGGAGCCTTGCGGCTCCTGCTTTTTTATGCTTATACCAGGCTTATACCAGCTGCTGCTCGTTGATGATGAGGCGGAACTGAAGGCCGAGCGTCTCGGCGGCTTTGCGGCAGAGGACCATGCGGTTTAGGAAGATCTCGAAATAGTCCATGACGGAGCCGTAATGCGTGTCGACGGCGAGCTTGAGCTTGATGAGCGTGTGCTCCTCGTTGATCTTCAGCGAGGATTTTTTGACGGAGTAGTTCACGCGGTCGTGGATGTCGAACGTCGTGGCGTCCTGGTTGCGGACGCGGCTGCGGCGGACGTCGGACTTGTCGGCGAGGATGAGCGCGGCGGCCATGGGGCTGACGGGTTTGCCGGTGCCCTCGTCATGGTTGCCGATGGCCGTGACGATGCGCGCGATCTCGTCCGGCTCCATGCCCATTTTGTCGAGCAGGCGGAAGGCCATGACCGCGCCGGAGAGCGAATGGTCGATGCGGTTGACGAGGTTGCCGATGTCGTGCAGCCACGCGGCGATCTGGACCAGCTCGAGCTCGCGCTCGGGATAGCCGAGCGTCTGGAGGATGTAGCGGCTGTTCTCCGCGACGAGGCCGACGTGGGCGAACGAGTGCTCCGTGAACCCGAGGGCGACGAGCGACTCATCCGCGCGCTGGATGTACGTCCGGATGGCCGGATCGTTTTTGACCTGCTCAAATGTGACCATGGCGGTCCTTCCTTTCCGATTCTGATTCAAAAAAGAGGGGACGCGGGCGCGTCCCCTCGGTTGGGTATGTCAGCCGCCCCAGCCCTCCAGATCGTCCTCGCCCGTGCCGGTGCCGGGGTCGGTCGTTCCGGGATCGGTCGTGCCCGGGTCGGTCGGGGTGGTGGGCTCAGTAGGCTCGGTCGGTTCGGTCGGCTGCTCGGGCTGCTCCGGCTGCTCGGGCTCCTCCGGCTCGTCGGGCTTGTAGGTGACCTCATAGACCTTGTCGCGCTTGTTGTACGTGCTGTACGTCTTTTCCGACGAAATGAGCGTGTCGCCGTCGTAGACATCTTTATACGCAACGACGCGGTAGCCCGTGTAGGCCGTGACGGTGCACGCGCCGAGCGTGCCCTTGTGCGTCTTGCCCTCTTTGTCGACCATGGTGACGTCGTTGCCGCTGATCGTGATCTCGTTCTTGTCCTGATCGACGGTCTTGAACGGCGTGGTCGAGAGCGTGTCGTAGTGGAGCTTGACGGTGTAGTCGTTGTCCGGGATGCCGTAGAAGGCGATGTTGACGTAGCCGCCGGAGACGTTGGCCGTGATCTTCATCGGGTTGGACGTCGAGTTCTTGAACTTGTAGTCCAGCGAGCCCCAGTAGATCGTCGCGTCCATGCCCATGGGGACGTACGTGACGGCGTACATGTGCTCGGCGCGCTCGACGACCTCGAGGTTCGCCTCGAGCGTGCACATATAGATGGTCGAGGCGACCTGGCAGACGCCGCCGCCGAGCTCGGGCTTGCTGTCGCCGTTGACGTAGACCGTCGCGGCGAGGTAGCCCTTGTCGGCCGTGCGCTCGCCGACGATGCCGTTGAAGGAAAAGACCTCGCCCGGGTTGAGAATCGTGCCGTCAATGGCCTTGCAGGCGATGTCGAGGTTGTTCGTTCTGGCCGGGATGGCCGTGTGCGAGGAGGAGTAGCTCGACAGCTCCGTGCCGAACATCTGCTCTTCGAGCTCGGCCTTCGTGACCTCCGGCTCGATGGTGCCGAACGGGATCTTCACGACCGAGCCGTCGTCCGCCAGCGCGATCTGCTGCTTGGCGGCCTCGAGGTCGAAGCCGTAGCCGGCCTGCTCCTCGACGATGGTGTGCGTCTGCTCGTCGTAGTGCGCGTCGATCTTCTCCACGCACATCTCGCGGTAGAGCGAGTCGAGGTCGACGGCGTCGTAGCTGACCTGGTCGTAGGCGAATTTGATGGGCGTGAAGTCGTTGGCCTCAAATGCGGCGATGACGACGTCGTAAAGACGGTCGGCGTCGAGCGAGCGGCCGGTCGTGCCGACCTGGACGGAGATGAAGCCCGCGTCCTTGTCGACCGTCACGGCGGACTCGGACAGCTCGGAGGCGACCTCGGCGGCGGCCTCGTCGATGATCTGGCGGATGTAGGCCGTGTCGAGGTTCAGATTCGTTTCCAGCTCGATGTAGTGCTCGGTCTTTTTCGCGCTGCGGTAGTTGCTCGCGACCTTAAAGACGCTGCCGCCGCGGCCGTAGGCCCAGGCCTCGTCGATGGCGCTCTCGGCGTCGAGGGCGACCTTCGTCTGCTCGGGCGTGAACGAGAGCGTGCGGTCCTCGAGCTCGACGGTGAGCGTCTGCGAGCCGTAGGTCTCGCCGACCTCCGCGTTGACGGCCTCGATGGCCTGCAATTTCGTCATGCCGCCGACGTTGACGCCTGCGACATACACGTTCGGGAAGATGTACTCATAGCCCGCGACGGACGCGGAGTAGATGTAAAACCCGGCAAAGCCCGCGATGAGGATGACCGCGGCGACGGCCGCGATGATGACGGGCGTTTTGGACTGCTTTTTCTGACCGGCCTGCTTCTTGCTGCCGGAGGACTGGGAACCGGAGCCGCCAGCCTGAAATTTACCCTTGCTTATGGTGATCGCTCCTATCTGTAAAAGCGCGCAGCGCTTCTTTATTTACATAACATCCAGCGGATGTGTGACTCAATTATAGCGTACTGCCGATGGCGATGGCAAGAACAAAAGCGTTACTTTAGATTACAATTCCATTAAATTTTCTTCAGGTCCGTTCGCGACCGTCAGCCGCTCGACGGTCAGCGCCGCCATTTTGAGCGGGTCGTCCTTCGGCTGGAGGCGGCAGGTGAGCATGGGCGTGTTGCCCGCGGAGAACAGCACGCGGCCGCGCAGCGCCTCGTCCGCGCACAGCACCGAGACGGCGGCGAGGTCGAGCGCGCGGAGCTTGAAGAGGATGGTGCCGTTTTTCTGCGTGATGTCCGCGACGCCCGCGCGGGCGCCGCCCGCACGGAGCAGCGCGATGTCGATGAGGTTCATGACGCCGCGCGGCGGGTCGCCGTAGCGGTCGACGATCTCGTCGAGCAGGTCGTCGGCGTCGTCGCGCGAGCGGACGGCGGCCATGCGGCGGTAGAGGTCCATGCGCTGCTCGCCGGACGGGACATAGCTCTTCGGGATGTTCGCCGTGACGGACAGGTCGGCCGTGCACTCGGGCGGCTTCGCGTCCGGGACGCCCTGCTCCTCCAGAACGGCCTCCTCAAGCAGCTTGAGGTACATGTCGTAGCCGACGGAGAGCATGTGGCCGGACTGCTCGGCGCCGAGAATATTGCCCGCGCCGCGGATCTCGAGGTCGCGCATGGCGATCTTGAAGCCGGAGCCGAACTCGGCGTACTCGCGGATGGCCGTCAGGCGCTTTTCGGCGACCTCGGAGAGGACCTTGCCGCGGCGGAACGTCAGGTACGCATACGCGTGCCGGTTCGAGCGGCCGACGCGCCCGCGCAGCTGGTGCAGCTGCGCCAGGCCGAGCCGGTCGGCGTCCTCAATGACGAGCGTGTTCGCGTTCGGGATGTCCAGGCCGGTCTCGATGATCGTCGTGCAGACTAAGATCTGCACCTCGCCGTCGGCCATGCGCTGCATGACGTCGCTGACCTGGTCCTCGTTCATGCGGCCGTGGATGACGGCGATCTCGGCGTCCGGGATGCGGCGGCGCATGCGCGAGGCGCACTGCTCGATGGTGTCGATGCGGTTGTGCAGGTAATAGACCTGGCCGCCGCGGGCGAGCTCGCGGCGCATGGCGTCGTCCAAAATGCGGTCGTCGTGCTCCATGACGAACGTCTGGACGGGGTAGCGGTCGCCGGGCGGCTCTTCGATGGTCGACATGTCGCGGATGCCGGACAGGGCCATGTTGAGCGTGCGCGGAATGGGCGTGGCCGAGAGGGTGAGGACGTCCACGCCGTGCGCGAGCTCTTTTAAGCGCTCTTTGTGCGTGACGCCGAAGCGCTGCTCCTCGTCGATGATGAGAAGGCCGAGGTCCTTGAAGGCGATGCCGTTCTGTAGCAGCTTGTGCGTGCCGACGATGAGGTCAATTTCGCCCGCGCCGAGGCGGCGGAGCGTGTCGCGCTGCTGCGCGGCCGTGCGGTAGCGCGAGAGGACGTCGATGTGGACGGGGAAGCCGGCAAAGCGCTTGACAGCCGTCACATAGTGCTGCTGCGCGAGGACGGTCGTCGGGACTAAGATCGCGACCTGCTTGCCGTCCAAGATCGCCTTCATGGCCGCGCGCAGGGCGACCTCCGTCTTGCCGAAGCCGACGTCGCCGCAGAGCAGGCGGTCCATGGGCGCGGGCGATTCCATGTCGCCCTTGATTTCGGCGATGCAGCGCAGCTGGTCGTCCGTCTCGGCGTACTCGAAGTTCTCTTCAAACTCCTTCTGCCACGGGGAGTCGGCCGCAAACGCGTAGCCCGGGCGCTTTTTGCGCTCGGCGTAGAGCTTGATGAGTCCCTCGGCGAGGTCCTTGACGGCGGCCTTCGCGCGCGTTTTCGCCTTCTGCCACGTGTCGCCGGAGAGCTTGTTGAGGTGGATGGTCGCGTCCTCGGCCGCGCCGATGTACTTGCTGACAAGGTCGAGCTGCGTCGCGGGGACGTAGAGCACGTCCGTGCCCTGATAGGCGATCTTGACGTAGTCCTTGATGACGCCGTCGATCTTCATCTGCTCCATGCACACGTACCGGCCGATGCCGTGGTGTTCGTGGACGACGAGGTCGCCGGGCGTGAGGTCGGTGAAGCTCGAGAGCTTCTGACGGTTCGTGGCCGATTTTTTCGCCTTCGGCTTGCGGCGGGCGGGCGCGGTGAGCTGGCCCTCGGTCAAAATGGCGATCTGCGCGGCCGGATACTCCATGCCGCCGGGCAGCGCGCCCTCGGTGAGCAGGATCCTGCCCGGCTCGGGCAGCGCCGCGGCCGGGATGGAGATGGAAATGTCGCCGATGCCGCGCGCGGTGAGCGCCTCCTGCAAGATCTCCGCCCGGCGGCGGTTGCCGCAGAGCACGAGCGAGCGGAAGCCGGAGCGCTGATAGTGCTCCAGATCGCCGACGGCCGTGTCGAGGCTGCCGCCGTAGCTCGGCAGCTGCTTGGCCGCGATGGATAGCAGCTGCTCCGGCGAAAGCGCGTCCGGGAACGCGGCGGACAGGAAGTTCTCCAT
>CAVFYN010000082.1:0-1100 GCA_963626425.1 Bacteroidaceae bacterium | reverse complement strand
GGCGCGCCAGGCGGCTGCAAAAATCCTCCCACCCCGGCGAAAAATCGCACAGCTCGCCCGCGAGCAGCCCGGCCTGAAGCAGGCTGTCGAGCGAGCGGCCGAGCGTCTCCTCCTGCGCGCGGGCGCTGCGGGAGACGGCGCCGTAGTCGCAGAAGAGCACGATGGCCTCGGCGGGGATATAGTCCGCCGCGCAGGCAAGCTCGGGGTAGATGAGGCTGAGGTAGCGGTCGGACGCGGAAAAGCTCATGCCGCTATCTAGCTTTTCAAGGTCGGACTGCAGCGTGGCGATGAGCGGCTCGTTCGGCGTCTTGCGCCGCCGCTGGCGGGCAAGGAGCGCGCGAAGATCGTCGCACAATCCGGAAACGCCGCCCGGGTGCAGCGCGGGCAGCGCCTCGGCCACGGGCAGGATGGTGACCTGCTCGACGTTTTCCGTCCGCCGCTGCGTCGACGGGTCGAAATAGCCCATGATGTCGATCTCGTCGCCGAAAAACTCGATGCGCACCGGGTGCGGCTCGGCGGGGGAGTAGACGTCCAAGATGCCGCCGCGCAGCGCGAACTGGCCGGGGCCCTCGACGAGCGAGCCGCGCGCGTAGCCCGCGTGCACTAGCCGCTCGGCCAGGTCCTCCGGCGAGACGGCCGCGCCGGCGCGGAGGTTCAGGCTCGCGGAAAAGAGCGTGCTGCGCGGCATGGTGCGAAGCGAGAGCGCCTCGTACGACGCCACGAGCACGGGCGTCCGGCCGCTTCCGAGCTCATAGAGCACGCGAAGCCGCCGCTGCTCCCACTCGCGCGAGACGCCCGCGGCGTCGTAAAACGTCAGCTCGCGCGACGGCAGGATCGCGGGAGCCGCGCCGAAAAACGCGCGGAACTCCTCCTGTGTGCGCTGCGCGGCCAGATCGTCCTGGCAGACGGCCACGATGGGCCGCCCCGTCGCGCGGGCGAGCGCGGCGGCGATGTGCGCGCGGTGCACCGGCGCGAGGCCGGACAGGCAGACCGTTTTCCCGGCCTCCGCCGCGGCGAGCAGCGCGCGGTATTCCGGCAGCGCCTGCAAAACCTGATCGAGCAGCTCCATAGCCGTCTCCTTTCCAGTGACTTGAAAATTT
>CAVFYN010000081.1:23766-38281 GCA_963626425.1 Bacteroidaceae bacterium | reverse complement strand
CGCTTTTGTGCGCCCTTTTTCCTCTGTGCTGGTCCGGTACTCACTTTCACACTATACCCTCCCGGACTATTTTGCCTATGGTAGCACGGAAAGGTTAAATTTTAAGGGGCGGAAGGTCAAATGTGGGTAAAATGGCGGCCGCGGGCTGCGCCCGGCCGGAGCATGTGCCAGCGCCAAAATAGAACAATGCGCCGATTGCGGAACGCGCCAAGGCTCCCCTGTGTAAGGGGAGCTGTCAGCGCAGCTGACTGAGGGGTTGGAGGTCGAGGGCGCGGTAGTGCGCGATCGGAAATTCGATGCCGCGTCCCGCCAACCCCTCCGTCATGGCCACAGGCCATGACACCTCCCCTTACACAGGGGAGGCTTGGGCGCGGCGGGAATTCGGCGGCGCGCAGCGGGCGGCGGGATGGGGTCATCCCGCCCTACGGTCATGATACAAGCCGCAGCGGGAATCCGGCGGGCGGATGATATCCGCCCCTACGACTGCGCCCGCGCGTCTGCACCGCGCCGATTGCGGTACGCGCGATCCGAATGGCTCCCCTGAAAGGGGAGCTGTCGGCGGAGCCGACTGAGAGGTTAAAAAGGCTGCGTTTTGCATAGCGCGTCGAAAATTCGAGACCGCAAAACCCCTCCGTCACGCCGTTCCGGCGTGCCACCTTCCCTTTCAGGGGAGGCTTTGGCGCGCGCCCCTATTTCACCGCGCTAAAATTTCGCGCCGCGCCTCAAAAAATACACAGCCCCGAACCGCTTTTGGCAGTTCGGGGCTGTGCATTGGGTGGTGAAAGAAAATCGCAGGCTGCGGCTTGCGCCGCGGGAGCGAAGATCAGGTTTGGGAAGCCGGGGCTCAGTGCGGCATTCTCGGCGGGAGCTTTTTCTTCTCGCCGAGCTTGAGGACGATCTTGCCGACGAACTCGCCGCCTTCGCCGCCGCACTCGGGGTACTCGACCTCTTCGCCGTCGACGGTGATGTAGACGCTCTGGCCGGCGGGCGCCTTGAGGATGGAGCCCGGCTCGAACGTGAGCTTCGTGATGTAGCTCGTGCCGGTGACGATCCAGGTGGAGTCGCGGTCGATGTTGACGACGACGCCGTTGTTGACCGTCGGGGCGGCCGTCTGCGTGACGTTGGACAGCTCGATGCGGGTCAGCTCGGTGATCTCCTCCAGGTCGTCGCGGTGCTTCTGGACGGCGGAGGAGGCGATGCCCTCGTAGCGGCAGTTCTTGAGGTTGATCTCAAGGTTCTTCGGGCTGCGGGCGTCGTAGTCGTTGATGACCATGTCCGGCGTGGCGGTCTCAAGGTCGAACGGAGGCGCCATGTTCATGAACATGCCGCCGAACGGGACGCGCGTCGGCATGCCGAGGGTGCAGCCCTGCTCGGCGTGGTTGTTCGTGGTGGAGTTAAAGAAGTTGCCGCACAGGTCCATGTCGGTGAACGTCATGCGGACGTCGTTGTTCGGGTCGATGGCGGCGAGGTCGCGGCCTTCGATGTACGTGTCCGGCGTGTCCTTGACGGGGATGGCCGTGATCCACATGTTGACCTCGTCGTTGTCCATGAGCTGGCAGATGGTGCCGTTGGCGGGCTTGAGGACCGAGCGGGCGACCTCGACGTTCGCGGCGGAGGCCTTGATGAGGAAGGACGAGCGGCCCGTGATGATGGACGAATCCTCGACGATCGTCGGGGTGTTGACGTCGCCGATGATGAACACGCCGTAGTGCGTGCCGGTGAGGGCGGTGCCGTTTTTCACGGTCGCGTGCGCGCGGCCGAGGAAGCCGCGGACGATGAGCGGGTAGCCGTTGACGTCGACCTTGCAGTGGTCAAAGACGACGGTGTTGCGGTCGCCGATGCAGAACGCGCCGTAGCCCTGCGTGCGCGGGCCGGACAGGCTCAGGCGGCAGTCTTTGATGAAGTAGCGGACGCAGTCGTCGCAGCCGTCGATGGACAGAACGCCCCAGCCGTTCGTGGTCAGGTCGCAGTTATTGTAGATGGCCGTGCCGTTGTCGCACAGCTGGACGAGGCGGTTGCTGCCGTCGAAGCCGACGCCCCAGCTAAAGTCGCCCATCCAGGCGTCCGGGTCGAACGAGTGGTTCGAGATGCGGCAGTTGTTGACCTCGACGATGGAGTCGCCCGCGACATGGATGGCGCAGCGGGTGCGGCCGGCCATGGTGATCTGGCTGTCGTTGATGGTCACGCGCGCGTTGTCCATCGCGGCGATGCCGGCGCCGACGCCCATGAAGTCATTGGCGCCCTTGCCGTCGAAGTCGATCTTGGCGTTATTGATGGTGTACTCGCTCGTGCCGGTGACGAGGATGCCGTTGAAGTCGTCCTCGGCGCTGGCGATGTAGAGGTTCTCGGCCTTGTGGCCGCAGACGTGGCCGCCCTGGACGATGGCGGGCGTGCACTCTTCCTCGACAAGCTCGTTGTTGTGGACGACGATGGCGGTGTGCAGCTCCTCCGTGCGGCCGCTCATGGTGTGCAGGCCGTGCGCGGGCATATGGTGCAGCTTCGCGACGGAGACCTTGATGTCGCCGACGTAGGTGCCGGCCTCGATGGGAATGCCGGCGCCGTTGACGGTCAGCGTCAGGAACTTGCCCTCGGGAGCCTGGAGCTCCGCGCCCTCGGCAATGACGAGGCGATCGCAGGCAAAGCCCTGCTCGATCACAGTGGTCTTGTCAATGGTCTTGATCAATGTGGGATCCTCCTTGTTGTCTATTCCGGGCGGCGGATGCCGCCATGATTTACGTGCGAATATATTATAGGCGAACGTCTGCTGTTTTGTCCAATTAAAAGTGCCTTATGCTCAGCATTGATGTATACAAATACTGAAAAACCCGCCTGGAGCACCAGGCGGGCGGGAGGTTGGCAGGTCATGTGACCAGGCGGTATTTTTCGGAGAACTTCTGGAAATTTTCGTGGAACGCGGGGCTTTCCATGCGGATGCCGCTGGTGTACTGGTGGACGTCCATGCTCGCGTGGGCCATCTCCATGACGCAGCCGGCGATGTTGGAGCAGTGGTCGCCGACGCGCTCGAGGTCCGTGAGCAGGTCGGCCCAGACAAAGCCGAGCTCGATGGTGCATTCGCCCTTCTGAAGGCGGAGAATGTGGCGGTTTCTAAGCTGCTCTTTGAGCGTGTCGATGACCTGCTCGAGCGGCTCGACGAGCTGGGCGGACGCCAGGTCGCCGTTTTGATAGGACGAGAGCGCGAGCGTCAGGATCTCGTCGACCGCGCCGCAGATGACGCGCATCTCCTCGCGCGCGCGGGGCGAGAAGCTGATCTGCTTGGCGCGCATTTCCTCGACGGACTGCACGATGTTCACGGCGTGGTCGGAGATGCGCTCGAAGTCGCCGATGATGTGCAGCAGCTTGGCCGATTCGCGGCTGTCCGTCTCGCTCATGGCATGGCTGCTCAGGCGCACGAGGTATGTGCCGAGCAGGTCCTCGAAGCGGTCGACCTCGGCCTCCTGATCGCGGATGGTCGCGGCGGCGGCCGCGTCGTAGTGGTCGATGAGCTTCAGGGCGCTTTTGAGCGCCGCGACGGAGTCCTGCGCCATCGCGCCGGCGACGGTGCGGCAGCGCTCGATGGCGACCGACGGCGTGGCGAGCAGGCGCTCGTCGAGAACGTTCGGCGTCTCGGCCTCGTGCGCGTCGGGGACGGTCAGGCACGCAAGGCACTCGAGCAGCCCGCTCATGGGCAGCAGCAGCGCCGTCGAGCCGAGCTTGAAGGCGGTGTTCACGATGGCGATGGACAGCTGGTCGACCGTGTCGCCGACGAACGAGAAATGGACGATGGCGTTGAGGCCGTAAAACGCGCTCAGCCAGAACACCGTGCCGATGATGTTGAAGTAGAGGTGGACGAACGCGGCGCGGCGGGCGTTGCGGTTGGCGCCGATGGACGAGAGCAGCGCCGTGACGCACGTGCCGATGTCCATGCCCATTAAGATCGGGATGGCGCTGCCGAACGTGATCTGCCCCGTTGCCGAGAGCGCCTGCAAAATGCCGACGGACGCCGATGAGCTCTGGATGATGCTCGTGAGCACAAGGCCGGCCAGCACGCCGAGGCCGGGGTTGGAGAACTTGAGCAGGATGTTCTGAAATTCCGGCACGTCGCGAAGGCCGGACACGGCCGACGACATCGTCTCCATGCCGAACATGAGCGTCGCAAACCCGAGCAGGATGACGCCCGTGTCCTTTTTCGTGTCCGATTTGCAGAACATATAGAAGATGATGCCGAGCAGCGCGAGCAGCGGCGTGAACGACGCGGGCTTGAGCATCTGGATCAGGAAGCCCGAGCCGTTGATGCCCGTGAGCGACAGGATCCACGCCGTGACCGTCGTGCCGACGTTCGCGCCGATGATGACGCCGACGGCCTGATGCAGCGTCATAAGCCCGGAGTTGACAAAGCCGACGACCATGACCGTCGTGGCCGACGAGCTCTGGATGACGGCCGTCACGCCGAGGCCCATCGCAAAGCCGACGAGCTTGTTGCTCGTGAGCTTCGTCAAAATGGCCTTCAGGCTGCCGCCAGCGCGCTTTTCCAGCGCGCTGCC
The DNA here is from genome assembly GCA_963626425.1 of Bacteroidaceae bacterium. Lineage (GTDB taxonomy): Bacteria > Bacillota > Clostridia > Oscillospirales > Oscillospiraceae > CAKTOF01. The sequence goes on along the minus strand of CAVFYN010000081.1, from coordinate 33,740 downwards.
CATGAGATTCATGCCGAACAGGAACAGACACAGCCCGCCGATGAGCGTCAATGCGTCAAAAAAGTCCATACTTCCCGCGTCCTCCGCTTCTTCACCTGTAATTTACAAACATTTTACAATCGAAACGTAAAATGCACAGCGGGGCTTATGTTAAATCTGCGTAAAATACAAAACCGCCGGGTGTTCACCCGGCGGTTTTGCGGCTTTATTCTTCCGGCGGAAGCTCACTTTGAACACGGACGCCCGTGATGGAATATTCGACCCACTCGGCGATATTCGTGGCGTGGTCGCCGATGCGCTCGAAGTATTTTGCGACCATGAGAAGGTCAAGATACAGCTCGCCGTTTTCCGCATCCGTCGCGACGAGGGAGATCAGCTCGCCCTTGACGTCCGTGAACAGTTTGTCGACGACGTCGTCGTAGTCGATGACCGCGCGGGCGAGCTCCAAGTCCTTGCGCACGAAGGAATCCACAGCGTCGGAGACCATTTTGATCGTCTCGCGCGCCATCTGGCGCAGGTGGATGCGGTGGCGCAGGTTGCCTTTTTTGATGAAGCCGGTGAGATCGGCGATGTCGGACGCCTGGTCGCCGATGCGCTCCATGTCCGAGATCATTTTCAGCGCCGAGGAAATGACGCGCAGGTCGCGCGCGACGGGCTGCTGCTGCAAAAGGAGCTTCATGCAAAGATCCTCGATGTCGCGCTCCTTGTGGTCGATCTCGCTGTCGATCTCGTAGACGTGCGCGCGCAGCGCGGCGTCGCCCTCGCCGTCGGGCGCTTCGTCCATGAGCGCCTGCACGCTCGTGGAGATGGCCTCCTCGCACAGCGCGCCCATCGTGATGAGCTGGTTGCTCAGCTCCGTGAGCTGGGCGTCGAAACGGTTTCGCATAATTAACCGAACCTCCCCGTGATGTAATCCTCGGTGCGCTTGTCCTGCGGCAGGGAGAACATCTTCTCCGTCGGGCCGTATTCGACGAGCTCGCCGAGCAGGAAAAACGCCGTTTTGTCCGAAATTCGCGCGGCCTGCTGCATGTTGTGCGTGACCATGACGATCGTGTACTTCTCCTTGAGCTCGACGGCCAGGTCCTCGATGCGGGACGTCGAAATGGGGTCGAGCGCGCTCGTCGGCTCGTCCATGAGCAGCACCTCCGGCTCGACGGCGAGCGCGCGGGCGATGCACAGCCGCTGCTGCTGGCCGCCGGACAGGCCGAGGGCGCTCTTTTTCAGGCGGTCCTTGACCTCGTCCCAGATGGCCGCGCCGCGAAGCGAGCGCTCGACGATCTCGTCGAGCTGCGTGCGGCTGCGGATGCCGTGCGTGCGCGGGCCGTAGGCGATGTTGTCATAGATGCTCATGGGGAAGGGGTTCGGCTTCTGGAACACCATGCCGATCTGGCGGCGCAGCGCCGTCGTGTCGACGGCCGGCGCGTAGATGTCCTCGCCGTGGTAGAGGACCTGCCCCTCAATGCGGACGTTTTTCACGAGGTCGTTCATGCGGTTGAGCGTTTTGAGGAACGTCGATTTGCCGCAGCCGGACGGGCCGATGAGCGCCGTGATGCCGTGCGCGTCGACGTCCATGTTGATGTCTTTTAAGGCGTGGTGATCGCCGTAGTATAAGTTCAGGCCCTTTGCCTGAAGGATCGGTGTATCCGCCATGTTAATCATCTCCCGCTTTGTTTTTTCCGAGCTTTTTCCCGGCGACCTTCGCCAGAAGGTTGATGAGCAGCGTCAATATCATGAGCACAGACGCGACCGTGAAGGCAAGATCATAGTTGGCGCGCTCTTTCGCGTAGACGTACAGCGCGACGGTCAGCGTCGCGCCCGAGCTGGCCGTGAGGCCTTTCCAGGTGCGGCTGAGGGAATGGACGTTGAAGAAGTCCTGCATGCTCGTGCCGATGCCGGCCGTGAACATGAGGACGGCGCTCTCGCCGACGATGCGACCGATGGCCAGGATGCAGCCGGTCACGATGCCGTCGACCGTGCAGGGCAGCACGATCGTGCGGATGACGCGCCATTTGCCCGCGCCGAGCGCGAGCGCGCCCTCGCGGTAGCCCTGCGGGACGGTCTTGAGCGACTCCTGCGTCGTGCGGATGATGGTCGGAAGCGTCATCATCACGAGCGTGAGCGAGCCGGCCAAGAGCGTTTTCTGAAGGCTCAAAAACTGGCAGAAGAACAGCACGCCGACGAGCGCGTACAGGATGGACGGGATGCCCGAGAGCGTCTCCGTCGCAAACTCGATGGCCGAGACGAGGCGGTGGTTCGTCGCGTATTCATTGAGGTAGATCGCCGCGCCGACGCCGAGCGGCAGGATGAGCAGCAGCGTCACGATGATGACGTACACGGTATTTTTAATGGCCGGCAGGATGCCGTCCGTCCCGGCCAGGACGCTCTCCTGCGAGACGAGGAACTCCCAGCTGAGGTTCGGAAGGCCGCGGTAGAAAATGTACCCGACGAGAAAAACGAGCAGCGCGCACACGGCCGCGGCCGCGAGGTACAAAAGCGCGCGCATGACGATGTCATAAACGCGCCGGCGCAGCGGCAGGCCGCGCGTCAGGCTGGATCTTTCTGCTTTTGCCATACGTCACGCCTCCCGGTCGCGCTTCAAAAACGCGTTGAGCAGTACATTGATGAGCATGATGAACAGGAACAGCACAAGGCCGATGGAGAAAAGCGCGTTGCGCTGGAGCGTGCCGACGCCGGCGTAGCTCATCTCGCTGGCGATGGCCGTCGTGAGGAATTTGACGCTTTTGAGCAGCGACGGCATGTTGGCCACGTTGCCCGCGACCATTAAGATGGCCATGGCCTCGCCGATGGCGCGGCCGACGCCGAGCACGACGGCCGCGGCGATGCCGCTGCTCGCGGCCTTGGCCGAGACGCGGAAGTACGTCTCGATCTCCGTCGCGCCGAGCGCGAGGCTCGCTTCCTCATACTCCGGCGGCACGGCGCGAAGCGCCGTCTCGCTCACGGAGACGATGGACGGCAGGATCATAATGGCCAGCACGATGATCGCGGCGAGCAGGCTGTCGCCCGCGACGAGGCCGAAGCCGTTTTTGATGAGCGGCACGAGCACGATCATGCCGACGAGGCCGTACACGACCGATGGAATGCCCGCGAGCAGGTCAACGACGACGCTCACGGCCGCGCCGACCTTCGGCGGGGCGACCTTCGCGAGGAACACGGCCATGAGAAAGCCGACCGGCACGCCGATGACGACGGCCCCGGCCGTGCCGTAGATGCTCGTGAGGATAAACGGCAGAATGCCGAACTGCGGATTTTCCTTGTTCGTGGACGCCCACGTCCGGCCGAACAGGAATTCGCGGAGCCCGATCTCCCGGATGGCCGGAAGGCCGGAGATGATGAGGTAGACCGTGATGAGCAGCACGAACGCGATGGCGATAAAGCCGCAGACGGAGAAAATAAGGTGCATGGCCGTCTCAAGCGCGCTCTTCGCGCCGCGGCGTTTCGTGCCGGACAGGACAGCGGTGGGGTCAGACATCGGGGTTCCTCCTTTTTGGGTGGAATGAGGGGCGCGGGCCGAAATAGAAGCGCGCGCCCAAGCCTCCCCTTTTAAGGGGAGGTGGCACGGCCGGAACGGCCGTGACGGAGAGGTGAGGGTGAAGGGTTTTGTGTGCAGTATCATGCGGGCGCGCTGCAAAGACGATGGCTCACCTCTCAGTCGCCTCCGGCGACAGCTCCCCTTAAAAGGGGAGCCATCCGGAAAGCGCGTGCCGCAACCGGCGCGGAGCAGACGCGAGGGCGCGGCTCCCAAGCATACGACCGCGCAGGCTCCCCGGTTTGGGAGCCTGCGGGAGGTCGTTGTGATCGGATGTTAGTCGTTGGCGGAGACGGCGCCGGCGGCGGTGATGATGTCGGCGACATCGGCGCTCATGGCGTAGTCGAGGAAGGCTTGGGCGACGGGGCTGAGCTCGACGCCGTCCTTCGTGACCATGACGAACGGGCGCTGGATGGTGTAGCTGCCGTCCTTGACGGTGGCCTCGGTGCACTCGACACCGCCGACCTTCACGGCCTTGACCTGATCGCCGACGGCGGAGAGGGAGGCGTAGCCGATGGCGTTCGGGTTGCCGGCGACAGAGCCGATGACATCGCCCGTGGAGGAGTACTCGTTCGTGTAGACGCACGCGTCCGTCACGCCGAGGATCTCTTCAAACGCGCCGCGCGTGCCGGAGCCGGCCTCGCGGCCGTAGACGGCGATCTCGAGGTCGTCGCCGCCGAGCTCGGACCAGTTCGTGATCTCGCCGGTGAAGATCTTCGCGATCTGCTCGGTCGTGAGGTCATCGACGGGGTTTTCGGGGCTGACGACGATGGCCACGCCGTCGAGGGCGACCACATGGGCGACGGCGCCGTTCGCGGTCTCTTCATCCTTCAGCTCGCGGCTGGAAAGGCCGATGTCGGCCGTGCCGCTGACGGCGGCCTCAATGCCGGAGCCGGAGCCCGTGGCGCTGTAGTTGACGGTGACGTCCGGGTTTTCCTGCATGAACGACTCGGCGAGGGCCTTGATGACCTTCTCCATGGACGTCGAGCCGTCCGTGTTCACGACGCCGGAGAGGTCGGTCGTCTCAGGAGCGGCGTCCTGCTTGGTGTCGTCGGTCTTGGCGGTGTCGTCCGTCTTGGTGGTGTCCTGCGTCGTGGTGGACGGCGCGGAGGTGTCGGTTTTCGTATCGGTGGAAGTGTCCTTGGAGCCGCAGGCGGTCAGCGCCGCGAGGAGCAGGGCCGCGGTCAGGCCGCCGGCCAGGATTTTCTTGAATGTTTTCATTTTAGGTTTCTCCTTTTTGTATGTCTGATTTCTGATCACGCTTTGCAGTATACGGGCCGCGTGTAAAATCCCAAATCCCGGATGTGTAAAATACACGTGAAACTTCGCAGGGCTATGTTAAGTGTGTGTAAAGCGCGCGGGGTAATGCAGCGCTTCCTGCGTTGGACCCGTGCCGGAAAATGGCGATCAGCTCGTGCAGGAAGCGCTTGTGCATCATTTCCGGTTGCCCCGCAGGGGCGAGGAAATGGCACATCCCGTTTTTGCTATGCGCAAGCATAGCGAAAAAAAGAGTCCCCGGCGCGGCAGCAATGCCGCGCCGGGGAAATGAAGAGAGAAGAGACCGCAGATTCAGAATGTGACCGTGACGGTCGTGCCCTGGTCGGGCGTGCTTTCCAGGTCGACCTTCGCGCCGAGGAACTGCGCCGCGTGCTTGACGATGGAAAGGCCGAGGCCCGTGCCGCCGATGCTCTTCGAGTGGCTCTTGTCCACGCGGTAGAAGCGCTCGAACACGCGGCTTTGCGCCTCGCGCGGGATGCCGATGCCGGTGTCCGCGACGGTAAGGCGCGCGTGGCCGTCCGCGTCCTCGACGGTGACGGTCACGCTGCCGCCGGGCTTGTTGTATTTGATGGCGTTGTCGCAGAGGTTGTAGATGAGCTCCTCGACGAGCTGCCGCGGGGCGTTGATCGCCTCCGGCGTGCCGGCGAGGTGCAGCGTCACGTCCGCCTTTTCGGCGGCGTCGCCGAGGTAGCCGAGGACGCTGCCGGCGAGATCGTAGAGGTCGACGTCCGTTTTTTCCGGCTCGTAGCCCGCCTCGTCGAGGCGGGAGAGGCGGATGATGTCCTCGACGAGCGTGATGAGCCGGCGGGACTCCTTATAAATATCGCCCGCGAACTCGCGGCACTCCTTTTCGCCGACGAGGCCGTCCTTCATCAGCTCGGCAAAGCCGGAGATGGACGTGAGCGGCGTTTTGAGCTCGTGCGAGACGTTGGCCGTGAACTCGCGGCGCAGTTCGTCGCGCTGCTCGCGCTCGGTGACGTCCAGGATCATGAGCACCGCGCCCGTGACCTGCCCGTTGGCCGAGACGGGGTTGCCGAGCAGCTGATACGTCCGCTCGGAGAGCGTCATGAGCGCCTCGGTGTGCTCGCCCGCGAGCGCGGCCTCGACGGCCTCACGGAATTCGCGGCTGCGGTTGAAAAGCAGCACGCTGCCCGCGTCGTCCTTCGGCGGCTCCGCGCCCAGGATGCGCAGCGCGCTGGAATTGTACGACAGGACGCTCGCGCGGTTGTCGATGAGCAAAAAGCCCTCGCTCATGTTCTCGGTGATGGCGGCGAACTCCCGCTGGCGGCGGCCGAGCTCATCCATCTGCTGGCGGATGGTGAAATTCTGCTGGCGGATGCGCGTGAGCAGCGGGGCGAGCTCTTTATAAGGCTCGCCGAGCGTCGGATGGTCGAGGTCGAGCTCGTTGATGGGCTTGACGATGCGCCGGGCCAGCCGCGAGGCGAGAAGCCCCGCCACGACGAGCGCGAGCACCAAAATCCACAAAATCGGCGTCAGCATCCCAAACAGCAGCGACGCGACCGTATTCTGCACGCACGCAACGCGCACGACGTCGCCATCGGGCAGGCGCAGCGCGTAGTAGAGCGTCTTGGCCATATAGACCTGCGAAAAGTGCGAGGATTTGCCCGTGCCGGTCTCCAGCGCGTCGGCGATCTCCTCGCGGTCGGCGTGGTTGGGCAGCGTCGCGGCGTCGGCCTCGGTGTCGTAGAGCACCGTGCCGTCCGGTGAGACGAGCGTCAGGCGGTTTTCCGTGCCGAGCGACTCCAGATAGCGCTGCCCGGCCAGCTCGATGCCCTGCGCGGCCAGCTGCGCTTCGCCGGCCAGCTCCGCGTAGACCTGCTGCTCGAAATACGAATAGAGCACGCCGAGGAACATCGCCGTGCAGAGGATGATACATAATACTACGATCAGAACGGTGTTCTGGAAAATCTTTGTCGTCATACGCCGGCTCCAATCTTATAACCGACGCCGCGGACGGTCTCAATGCAGTTGCCGGCCGCGCCGAGCTTCTGGCGCAGTGTGCGTACGTGCACATCCACGGTACGACTCTCCCCGTTGAACTCATAGCCCCAGACGCGGTTCAAAAGCTGATCGCGCGTGAGGACGATGCCCTCGTTTTCCAGAAGCGTGCACAGCAGCTCAAATTCCTTGAGCGTCAGCGTGACGTCCTTCCCGTCCACGCGCACGATGTGGCGCGCCGGGCAGACGTACAGCGCGCCCATGCGGTACTCCGTCTCGCCGGTGTCCGCGCCCGTGCGGCGCAGAAGCGCGCGCACACGCGCGACGAGCTCCATCATGCCGAACGGCTTGGCCAGGTAGTCGTCCGCGCCGGCGTCCAGGCCGACGACTTTGTCGAACTCCGAGTCCTTCGCCGTGAGCATCATGACCGGGATCTTCCGGAACGCGGGCCGCTCGCGCAGCTTGCGGAGGATGGTGAGGCCGTCCTCCTCGGGGAGCATGATGTCCAACAGGATGAGCTCCGGCAGCGCGGCATCCATCGCGGGCCAGAACTCCGACGGGGCGGCGAAGCCTTTGGCCGCGCAGCCCTGACTTGTGAGCGTGTAGACGACCAGTTTCCGGATGCTGTCGTCATCTTCAAGCAGATAGATCATTTCGGTCGCCTCCTTATCTCATGCTTCTCAGTATACGGGCTGCCTGTAAAAAAGGGAATACTTAAAATGTAAAATCCACGTAAAATCATGCGCCGGACTGCCGCAGCTGCCGCCGGACGCGGTTGAGATGCCGCTCGAAGCTGCCGCGCGAGATGAATTCCGCCAGCACGTACTGGTCGAGTACCGGCACGGGGCAGGAATAGAAGCCGAGCGCGCGCTCGAACCGGCCCAAAAGCGCCTCGGGCAGGACCATGTACCCCACGCGCAGCGCGGGCGAGAGGCTTTTGGAAAACGTGTTGAGGTACACGACCGACTGCCCGCCCGCCATGGCGTAGAGCGTCTCGAGCGGCTTGCGGCCGAGGGAGAATTCCGAGTCGAAGTCGTCCTCGATGAGCCACGCGTCCCGCTCGCGCGCCCAGGCGAGGTACGCGTAGCGCCGCGCGGCCGGGGCGCTCGCGCCCGTGGGGTAGGAGTGAAACGGCGTCACGTGCAGCACGCGCGCGCGGCTTTTTGCCAGCGACTCGTCCGTGATGCCGTCCGGGCCGATGGGCAGAAATTCGCACGTGGCGCCGTGCGCGCGGTAGACGGCGCGGATCTTTTCGTACGACGGGTCCTCGAGCCCGTAGACGATGTCCCGCCCGAACAGCTGGACGATGAGCCCGTAGAGATATTCCGCGCCCGCGCCGACGACGATCTGCTCCGGCCGGACCGTCATGCCGCGGTAGCGCGAAAGATAGCCGGAGAGCGCATTGCGCAGCACGGCGCAGCCCATGCGCGGCGGCATCTCGAGCAGGATACCCGGGCGGGCGGAGAGCACCTGGCGGTACAGCCGCGAGAGCGTCGCGAGCGGGAACCGGCCGTCCGGCTCCGGCGCGGGCGGCTCCGCCTCCGGGCGCGGCAGGGCGGGACGCGGCGCGCTCGCGCCGCCGCCGGGAAGGTCGAGCGCGCAGACGAAAAACCCGCTGCGCGGCCGCGCGAGCAGGTAGCCCTCGTCGACGAGGCGGCCGTAGGCCGTCTCGACCGTGACGACGCTCACGCCCAGGTGCTCGGCAAGCGAGCGCTTGGACGGCATCCGCTCGCCCGGCGCGAGCGCGCCGGACACGATGTCCGCGCGGATGGCGGAGCAGAGCTGGTCATATTTCGGGATGCCCGCGGCCGGGTCGAACGAATAAGTGCGCATTGATCTGACCTCATGAAAAATATATATTCTGGATCTTTTTATCGTGCCAATTTTTCTGTATCATAACCCCAATCCAAAGAGAAAGCAAGAGGGTGTTTCCATGAATTCCAACCGCAACGCGGTGAAAAAGCTCACCGTGACCGCTATGCTGCTGGCGATGAACATCGCGCTCAGCTCGTTCGGCGTGCCCGTCCCGGGCGGCCACCTTTATCTCAACGACATCGTCATCTGCACGGCGTCCATTCTTCTGGGGCCGTGGTGCGCGTTTATCGTCGGCGGCGTCGGCGCGTTTCTGGGCGACGCGCTGTTTTATCCGACGCCGATGTTCGTCTCGCTCGTGACGCACGGCCTGCAGGCCGTCGTCATCTCGCTGTGCGCGCACCGGCTGTTCGGCGAGAAGAAGCTCGCCGCCGCCGTTGTCGGCGTGAGCATCGGCGCGGTCATCATGGTCGTGGGCTATTCGCTCGGCCGCGCGTTCATCTACTCCACGCCGGAGTACGCGATCTTAAAGCTCCCGTTCCAGATCCTGCAGGCCGCCGTCGGCGCGGTCGTGGGCGTCATTCTGTGCTTCCCGTGCCGCCTGAACAAGGCTTACGCGAAGCTCATGGGCGAAAATTCGTAACGAAAAACCGCAAAAATCCGCCATCCCGGCCGGGACGGCGGATTTTTTTATGCGATGGCGTATTTTAATTTCACGCGGTCGAGCTTTTCAAGCATCGGCACGCCGAGCAGCCACAGAAATACGGCCGTGGACGCGGCCTGCACGAGGTCCATCGGGAAGCCGGAGACGTAGTACGCCGCGAGCGTCTGCCACGTGAGTGCGCGCTGCGCGATGAGCGCGCTGGCGGGGTTCATGATGCCGCCGTAGATGAAAATGGCGGCGAGAAACCCGAAAGCGCTCAACCCCGCGCGCGACCGGCCGAGCAGCCCCGCGCGCGCGAGCGCGCCCGCGACGAGGCCGATGAGTCCCATCGCGAACATCTGCCACGGCGTCCACGGCCCCTGGCCGAACAGGACGTTCGACGTGAGCATCGTCACCGCGCCGGTCAGAAAGCCCGCCTCGCCGCCGAGCGCGGCGCCCGCGACGACGACGAGCGCGATGACGGGCTTGCACTGCGGCACCCACGCCAGCGCCGCGCGCCCCGCCACGCCGAGCGCGCAGAGCGTCGCGAGCAGCACAATTTCGCGCGCCTGCGGCCGCCGGCCCTCAAACGCGAGGAAGAACGGGGCCATGCACTCGAGCAGGACGAGCAGCGACGTCACGAGATATTTCCGGTCGCCGAGCAGCCGCGTCCCCGCCGCGATGGTCAGCGGGACGAGCAGGAGCGACAGGATCATGAGCAGAAGCGTCTTTTTC
>CAVFYN010000081.1:12424-23756 GCA_963626425.1 Bacteroidaceae bacterium | reverse complement strand
GAAAAGAGCTTCGGCCGCGCGGCCGATTTTTTCTCCGCGCCCGGCGCGGGCGGGTCGGTCTCGTCCGGCGCGTCCGGCGGCGCGGGCGGGGCCGCGCCGCAGCAGGCGATGAGGTCGTCTGCCGTCACCGCGCCGGGCGCCATGCCGCGCGCCATGCGGGCGGCGGCCGTTGTGTACAGGCTGCTGCCCGAGAAAAATTCGCGCGGCGGCAGGACGGAGACGACCGCGCCGTCAAACACGAGCGCGCAGCGGTCGGCGCACGCGGCCGCAAAGTCGAGGTCGTGCGTCACGAGCACGACGGCGCGCCCGGCATCCGAGAGCTTCCGCAAAAGCGCGGCCAGCTCGCGCTTGAAGCGCGCGTCGAGCCCCTTCGTCGGCTCGTCGAGCAGCAGGATCTCGGGGCCCTGAAGCAGCAGTTTCGCCAGCGCGGCGCGCTGCTGCTCGCCGCCGGAGAGGTCGTAGGGGTGGCGCGCTAAAACATGGCCGAGGCCGCAGAAGCGGACGACGCGGTCCAGGTCGTCGCCGCTTTTCCCGTCCGGCAGGGCAAATTTCAGGTCGTCCAGCACCGTCATTTTCACGAACAGCGCCCGCGGGTCCTGCGGCAGGGCGGCGACGCGGCCGGTGACCTGCGCGCTGCCGCGCCACGGGCGCAGGCGGCCGGAGAGCAGGCCGAGCGCCGTGCTCTTGCCCGCGCCGTTGCCGCCGAGGACGGCCAATATTTCGCCGCGCCGCGCCGCGAGGTCCAGCCCGCGCAGCACGTCCGGCGCGTCCTTTTCATAGCGGAACCACGCGCCGCGAAGCGCGGCCGCGACTTCGCCCGGCGCGCGCTCCGCCGCCGGCGGGACGGGCAGAAGCGGCGTCTTTTCCGCAAACTCCGCCAGCCACGCGCGGCCGTCGCGCACGGTGACGGGGCAATTTCCCTCGCACCCGACCGCGCAGGCGACCTGCATGGGGACGGGCATGGCCTCGAACATCCGGTGCCCGAGCGCGCGGAGCCTCAGCCCGACCTCGCGCGGCGCGCCGTCGCAGACGAGCTCGCCGCCATCGAGCAGCAAAAGCCGGTCGGCCAGCGGCAGCGCGTCGCCGAGGCGGTGCTCCGTCATGAGCACCGTCGTGCCGAGCTCGCGGTGGATGCGGCTGACGGCCGAGAGCAGGTCGGCCGCCGCGAGCGGAGACAGCTGGCTCGTCGGCTCGTCTAAAATGAGCACGTCCGGCCCCATGGCCATGACGGACGCGAGGTTTAATAGCTGCTTCTGCCCGCCGGAAAGGCTGCTCGTCTCGCGGTGGAATAGGTCCTCCATGCCGAAAAACGCGGCCATTTCGGCCACGCGCGCGCGGATGACGTCGTTTGCGAGGCCGAGGCTCTCGAGCCCGAAGGCCAGCTCGTGGTAGACCTTGTCCGTGATGATCTGCTCGTCCGGGTCCTGCCGGACGAAGCCGACCGTCGTCGCGATCTCGCGCGCGGAGAGATCGCCGATCGGGCGGCCGGAGAGGAAAATTTCGCCCGTCCGCGCGCCCATGGGCGCGGCGGCGGGGATGAGCTGGCGCAGGAGCGTCGACTTGCCGCACCCGCTTGGCCCGGCCAGGACGGTGAAGCTGCCGCGCTCGAGCGAAAACGACACGCCGCGAAGCGCGGGCGCGTCCGTGCCGGGGTAGGAAAAGCCTAGATCGCGGACTGCAAGCGCTTCCATCGCCGCACCTCCCTTCCGGCAAGATAGACCGGCCAGACGCAAAGCGCGAAAAGCGCCGCGGCCGCGATCGCGCCGAGCGCCCCGGGCGCAGCCGCGCGGACCGTGGGGTAAAACCGGAAATCCAGCGCGCCGCGCGCCGCGCCGGCCGCGGTGAGGCCGGTGCAGGCGAGGATGAAGGAAAGCGCCGCGCCGTCGCGCCGGTCAAAGCGGTAGATAGAAAACGCCGTCCGCCCCGGCAGGCCGTACCCGCGCGCGCGCATGCTCGCCGCCGTCTCCGCCCCGCTCTCGAGCGCCCAGGTGAGCAGCGCGGAAAACTCCGTCAGCGCAAGGCGCCAGCGCGCGCGAAGATTTTTCGGCGGGCCGGCGAGCGCCCGCTGCGCCTGCGCGATCTGCTTTGCCTGATGCGTCAGCCGCGGCACGAAGCGAAGCGCCATGGATAGTAGGAGGCTCAGCGCCGGCGCGGCGCGGCCGAAGAGATAGACGATCTTGTCGTCCGTTAGAACGGCGTTCACGCACGAAAACCACAGTAGCACGGCCGCGAACATCGCGCCCGTCGCGATCCCGTACCAGATGGACTCGGCCGTGAGCGGATTGCCGCCGGGAAGGTAGGTCAGGATCGTCGCGCCCTCGTGGCTGACGAGCGGATTGAGCACCGCCGTAAAGAGCGCCAGCGGCAGCACGAAGCGCAGCCCGAACCGCCCCGCGCGCTGCCCCGGAAGGCACGCGCAATACGCCGCCGCGCCCAAGAGGCTCGCCGCCGTGCACGCCGGGTGGCGCAGCAGCATCGTCAGCGCGAGCACGCAGGCGAAATACGCCGCGTTCACGGCCGGATGATAGGCGGAAAATGCGTCGCGCCGCGCCACAGGCCTCGCTCCTTTCAAACTTTACTGATAAGAATTGCCGACGTCCGCGCCGAGGTCGCACGTATAGACCCACTCGATCGTGTCGCCGTCCGAAACGGTGACGTCCGAGCAGCTGTAATTCGGAAATTCGCCGTTCACGCGGTACATCCAGCCGGACAGGCTGCCGCAGTCGAACTCGTAGAGGTTGCCGATGCCCTCGATATACGCCGCGTTCGTGCCCGGCGTGCGGGAAAATTCCATCTGAATTTTATTGTCCCGCGTCACGCGGAGCAGGATGTCGAACACGCTCTCGCCGCTCTCGATGGTCACGGTCGCCGGCGCGAGCAGGATGCCGTCCGCGGGGACGAGCTCGCGCTTGTCGGGGTTCAGATCATCCAATTGGTCCAGCAGCGTTTCGCACGAAATGGAGATCGTGCACGTCGGCTCGTCCGCCGCGGCGAGGGCGGGGACGCTGTCGGGCAGCGCGCGCGCGGCGCAGCCGGTCAGCAAAAGCGCGAGCGCGAGCAAAATGGCGAAGATTTCTTTTTTCCGGAGCAAGAAAGCTCCCTCCTCACATGAGATTGGCCAGCAGGAGCAGCGAATAGAGCATCTCGGCCATCTCGCCGCGCGAGACGGCCTGCCGCGGCAGGAGCTTTCCGCCGGACGGCGTCAGGATGCCGGACTGCACGCAGAACGCCACGCTGGTCCGGGCATAGCTTGCGCAGGAGCCGGAGTCCGTATACCGCGACAGCGCGCCCGCGTCCGCGCCGCCCGGGTCGAGGCCGCAGAGCTTTGCCGCGCGCGCGAGCATGGCGCAGGCCTCCTGCCGCGTGACGGTGCGCGTCGGGGAGAATGTCGTGTCCGTGATGCCGTTGACGATGCCATAATGGTACGCCGCGCCGATGCCGCCGCCGAGGCGGGACGATCTCGACACGTCCGTGAACGGAAAGTCCGTCCGGCTGCCGAGGCCGAGCGCGCGGGCGACGAGCGCGGCGAACTGTGCGCGCGTGAGCGAGGCGTCCGGGTCGAAGCGCGCGGCCGTCTTGCCCGTCGTGATGCCCCGCGCGGCGAGCGCGCCGACGGCGGCGCGGCAGCTGCGGCCAGTTAAATCGGTGAACGCGGGCGTCGTGCCCGGCGCCGGGACGCGCACGGCGGAATTTTTGCCGGAAAGGCCGCCGGCCTTGCGGACGTCCGTCATGGTGTAAAGAGACGTTTTCCCGGACGACGCGCGCGCCATGGCGGCGGCGGCCAAAAGCGCCTGCTCCGTGGCCATCTGGTCCATTTTGCCGCCGGAAATGTGCGCATACCCGCCGGAAACGGCAAAGCGCGAGAGCGCGTCGGCCGCGCTTTTGCCGGATTTTACGAACCGCGCGTCCGTGACGGACACGCCGAGCGAGCAAAGCGCGATGACGACCTGCGCCGCGCTCTCGCACGTCTCGGTGCCGTAGGCGGCGAAGCCGCCGTTATCCAGCTGCATGGCCGAGAGCGCGGCCAGCGCAGAATTCACGGCCGTGGAGACCGATTTCTGCGCGCGGTACGGCGCGAGGGCGCACAGCGCCATGGCCGTCATGTCCGCGTCGGCGCCAGACCCCGTCAGCGCCCAGCCGCCGGAGGCGAGGGCGGAATTTACGATGTGGTCGACGTACTTCTGCCGCACGTTTGCCGTGCCGTACCCGCCGGAGTCGAGCGCGAGCAGCGCGAACACCGCGCCGTTGAGCCCCTGCCGCGTGACGGAGGCGAAGTCTAAAAGCGGCGCGGCCAGGTCGAACCCGCCGACGTCCCGCGCGTCGCGCCCGATGGCGGACAGGGCGAGGACGGCGCGGGCGTACTCCGTGTATTTCTGCGTGCTGAGCACGCCGCCTGCGTCGTAGACCGTCAGGGCGAGGCGGCGGTAATACCCCTCAAAATACCCGTCCGGGACGCTCGCGCCCGCGCGGGCGAGGCCGATGACGGCCCACTCCCCGCCGACGGAGCCGAAGCTGGGCGCCGGCGCGGCGGCGAGCACGGCGGCCGCCGCGGAGCTGTTCGCCGCCGAGACCGGGACGCACAGCGAGAAGATCAGCGCGAGCGCGAGCAGCGCGCTCACGGCGCGTTTTTTGACGTTCATAGAATTCCTCCGAAAAAAGCGCCCGGCCGGTGCGGCCGGGCGCTTTAGAAAAACTTGACTGCACGAAACTATGATACCACATTTTCGCGCGGTAGGAAACGGGTCATTTTTCGCGCGCGGCGAGCTCGGCGAGGTCGGAAAAGCGGGCGATGATCTCGCCGTACTTCTCCCGCTCGTGCGGCAGGGTGCACGCGGAGCAGTCCTTGATGCCGGAAGCGGTGTACGTAAATTCGCCGCCGCAGCGGGAGCCGAGCGCGTAGAGCGGGCAGTAGCAGAACAGGCAGTTGAACTCCTGCTCGGCCACGCCGTCGTGGCAGGGGAAGGCCTCGCAGTCGCGGTTGCAGAAAAACGAGAAGTGCTTGCCGTACCAGTACGCGTCCTGCGCGCTCATTTCGCGTCCCCGCACAGGCGGTGGAGCACCGCGGCGGCCTCGGCGCGCGTGACGGCGCCGGCCGGATCGATGCGGCCGTTTTCGCCGGAGAGAAGGCCGGCGTTCACGCACCAGGCCATGGCGGGCTTGGCGTAGTCGGAGATGGCGTCGTAGTCCGAGTACTCGCGGATGGCCATGCCGCCCTCGGTCGTGTCATAGCCGAGGACCTTCGCCGCGCGGTAGAGCATGACGGCCAGCTGCTGGCGCGAGACGGGCGCGCCGGGGCGGAACGTGCCGTCGGCAAAGCCGAGCGCAACGCCGCATTTCGCGGCCCACGCCGCGGCGGGCGCGCAGTAGCTGCCCTCGCGGACGTCCGAAAAGCTCTCACCCGCGCTCGCCGGGCTGCCGGCGAGGCGGTAGAGCACCGCCGCGGCCTGCCCGCGCGTGATGGCCCGCTCCGGAGCAAACTCCGTCGCGCTCACGCCGTTCATCAGCCCTTTCTCCGCCGCCCAGAGAATGTCCGTGCGGTAGAGGGAGGAGGCAATGTCGAGGAAGCGGTCGGCGTCAGAGCCGTCCTCGGGATAGAGCGTTTTCCAGTCGTCGACGTAGAACCACTCGATCTTTTCGCCGTTTTTGAGGATGTAGTCGTTGAGGCCGACGCTCGGGATCTCGCCGCTTACGCGGTACATCCAGCCGGAGTTGTCGCCGTTGGAGAGCGCGGCGAGCGTGACGCCGGCGGGCGTCGTGATGGACGAGACGTAGCCCGTGTCCGCGCCGACGGCGGTGTAGCCCGTCTCGGCGAGCACGCGGCGGAACACGTCGCCGACGGACGAGCCGGACGTGACGGTGACGCTGCGCGGGGCGATCCACGTCTCATAGGCCGTGTGCGCGGCCGTGCCGTGGACGCTGTCGCCGGTCAGGGAGAACGAGACGGTGATATTGCCGACCGGCGTGACGGGCGCGGGCGGCGTCGTCGCGGTGATCTTCGGGTCGGCCGGGGCGTCCTTGCCGACGGCGGCGTCGAGGTAGATGTTGTAGGCGCTGCCCGCCTCTTTCATGCGCGCGTAGGCGACGAGCGCGCGGAAGCCCTGCTCCGTGGCGAGGGCGTTTTTCGTGACGTTGCCCTTGTAGCCGAAGCCGTCGAGCGAGGCCAGGGCGAAGGACATGAGCCCCTCGACCGCGCTCTTGTTGTTCTTGATGAATCGGGAGTCGGCGTGGGCGTCGATGCCGTAGGCCGACAGGGCGATGACGGCAAACGCGGTCGAGTTGGCGTTGTTCGTGCCGTAATAGGCGAACGTGCCGTCCGACTGCTGCTGCGCGCTCAGCCACGCGATGGCGGCGTCCACGGCGGCGTCAAGCGCGGCGTCGCCGCCGTGGTAGTACGGCGCGAGCGCGCAGAGAATGGGGGAGACCTCGTCGACACCGGCGTAATTCGTGCTGATGTTCTCAAGGTAGCTGACGAGCGAGGCCTTCATGGCAGCGCGGGTGTTCGTCAGACCGGTGTCGTCGAGCTTCGCCGCGTCATAGGCGAGCAGGACGTAGGGCGTGGTGTAGATGGCGTAGGCACCGGTGCTGTCAAACGACTTGAGCGCGTCCAGTGTGGTCGGCGTAACGCCGAGGGCAAGGTCGGCCAGCGCGCTCGGCGCGTCGGAGGAGTAGGTGTAGCCGCTCTCGGGCTTGACGTTCTGCCCGTAGGCGGCCATGTCAAGAACGACCCACGCGTCCGAGGAGGACGTGTACCCGGCGGCGATGCCGTCCATGAGGGACTTGTAGTCGACGACGGATTCCTTGTCGTCGGAAATGCCTTCGGCCTTGACGGTCACGGGGAAAGTGACGGTGCGGGTGCTGCCCCAGAAGGACAGCGTCGCGGTCAGGGTGCAGGACGCGTCGACGGAGGCCGGACGGTCAACGTAGGTGCTCAGCGCTCCGTTGTCGCTGCTGATACCCATCGCGCCATAGGCGGGGTCAAGGCTCCAATCGACCGCAACATTCCCGCCCGAAACAGCCAGCGAGGAGGGAAGCGAGAACCCGGTCGTCACGGCGTCGGCGGGCTCGGTGCTGAGGGAGTCCCACGTCAGCTGCGCTTCGGCGGCGGTGAGGGCGGCGTCGAGGTCGACAGCGTCGACGATCGAGAACATAAAGACTGCACTCAAGCTCGGATTGGATTTGCAGTGAACCTGAACCATGCAAAAGCTTGATGTGCTCTGCGGAGTGATAATGCCGGTGTCGGAAACGGTGCAGTAGTTACCGCCAGCTTCGTATGTAACGTCCTGCGGGGCACCCTCCGGGAGAACGGTGCTCTGAATCTGGTAAGTACCGTTAAGCGGCAGCTTGATGACGAGGCTGCCGTCTTTGACAGTGACTTTTTCGGGCGTCGGGATTTTATCAAGCGCATTGCTGAGCTCCATCCCGGCGGACTGGAGCCGGTCGGTGACGCTGCTGGGAACCCAAAGGCTGGTGCCTTTTGCCGCAAAGTAATTCAGCCACATTCCGGCGCCGGCATAAGGGGTTTCGCTCGCGTCCGGCTCCTCTGTGTCAACGGCCGTTTTAACGCTCGTGGCCTTGGTCAGCGCGTTCTGAACCGTCTCCCACTGCTCGGCGGTGTAGTCGCTCTCGTTCGCGGCGGAGGCAGTTGTGATCAGCGTGGCAACGCGATTATATGCGTCTAAGAATGTAAAGTCGACCTGCTCCCAGGTGCCGCTGGTCATGTAGACGCCGTAACGGAACGCGACCGTATCACCGGATGCGACGGTTGAGGAGGAGATGCCCTCGGAACCCATGGCATTGTTGATGTAGAAAGACCATCCGGCGTACCGGAAAATATCCGGCACGGGATCCAGTCCGAAGCCCTCACAGAGCGCCGTAAACGCAGCCGTATTGTAGCTGTCAAATGCACCGATCGCGGAGATAAAGCCTCTGTCAAGTCCGGAGACGGAAACGCTCGTATCCGCGGCCCATTTGCTCATGACTTCGGCAACGGTGCTTCCGGCCGGGACGGTTACTTGTGTGCTTGCGGGCAGTGCGTCAAGGCCGACAATGGTCACATCGTCCGCCACGCTCTGCGTGTTCATGGTGACGGTGACGGTAATGTCTCCCGCCGCGCCTTCTGCCAGCGCGACCCCCGGCAGCAGGCCCGCGACGAGGCAGAGCGTCAGGAGGAGGCTCAGGATCCTTTTTTTCATATTGGGTTCTCCTTTACATTAAATATACAGGATTTTCGGTCCATCTATCAAAAACGGCCGCGGCAGACCCATTTCCGGTCTGCCGCGGCCAATGTTTCCGCAGCAAAGCTGCGCGCCCGTCCCGCGGGTGCGCTCGGCTTTTACGCGCAAGGTCGGTCTCCTGACTTGCGATGGGGAAAGCGGGGCTTTCCTGCGGCCGGGCGCCTACCTTCTCAGGACGAACCCAATGGCGACCTCACGGTCAGCGCCCGGTGTCCGGGCGGTTCGGCGCGGCCTCTCGCTTACAGGGCTGGCACGTTCCGGACTCGAACCGGATTCCCTCATCCCCGCGCCTGCGAAATGCAGCCATGCGGCGGGGTCACGATGCGGCTTATGAACTTGGCTCCATCATAGCATACCGCGCGCCCGCCCGCAAGATGATTTGCGCGCCGATTTTCGACGGAAACCGGGCGAAATGCTGCAAAATTTACAATTCGGGTTAGCGGAGACTAATCCAAAATTATTCACACTGCCGAAAGTTTGTCTCGGCAAACCTTTTTTGCGAAAACCGATTGACAAAGTCGGTAGATGTGAGTATCATTTCATTCGGTTAGCGAATGCTAACCTTTCGCGATCCCAACCAGTTAGAACATACTAATTGGGAAATAAAGATACCTGGGAAGGAAATGGCTTATGATGCCCTTGACACTTGCTTCAGTAGGAGAAGAGAACATCATCAAAAAGATCGGCGGCAAGCCCGATGTCAAAAAGCATCTGGAAAACCTCGGCTTTGTCGTCGGCGGCAATGTGACGGTCATCACGACGATGGGCGGAAACGTCATCGTGAACGTGAAGGAAGCCAGAGTGGCGATCAGCCGCGAAATGGCCCAGAAAATCATGATCTGACCGGAAGGAGAACAGGAGGAGCAACATGAAGAATCTCAGACAGGTGAAGGTCGGCGAGACGGTGAAGGTCGTCAAGCTGCACGGCGAGGGCGCCGTCAAGCGCCGCATCATGGACATGGGTCTCACGCGCGGCGTCGAGGTCTCCGTCCGCAAGGTCGCCCCGCTCGGCGATCCGATCGAGGTCACGGTCCGCGGCTACGAGCTGTCGCTGCGCAAGGCGGACGCCGAAATGATTGAGGTCGAATAATCCCGCACCTGCGCCTGCGGGCGCAAACTCTGCGAGGCTTTTTGGCCTCGCGAATTCCAGCCAACGCGGTTAGCGAATGCTAATTAAAGGAGAGAACGGAAAACATGGATTTGAGAATCGCCCTTGCGGGCAACCCGAACGCCGGTAAAACGACGCTGTTCAACGCGCTGACCGGCTCGAACCAGTTCGTCGGTAACTGGCCGGGCGTCACGGTCGAGAAAAAGGAAGGCAAGCTCAAAAAGCACAAGGACGTGACCATCACGGACCTGCCGGGCATCTACTCGCTTTCCCCGTACACCCTCGAAGAGGTCGTCGCGCGTAACTACCTCATCGACGAGCGCCCCGATGCCATCCTGAACATCATCGACGGCACGAACCTCGAGCGCAACCTCTACCTCACCACGCAGCTCACGGAGCTGGGCATCCCGGTCGTCGTGGCCATCAACATGATGGACATGGTCAAGAAGAACGGCGACAAGATCAACATCGCGGAGCTCTCCCGCGAGCTCGGCTGCAAGGTCGTTGAGATCTCGGCCCTGAAGGGCACGGGCATCATGGAGGCCGCCGAGGCCGCCATCGACGCGGCCAAGAACGCCAAGACCGTCCCGCTGCACACGTTCTCCGGCGTCGTGGAGCACGCCATCGCCCACATCGAAGAGGCGGCCGTGCACAACATGCCCGAGGAGCAGCAGCGCTGGTACGCCATCAAGATCTTCGAGCGCGACGAGAAGGTCCTCGAGCGCCTGAACCTCGACAAGACCGTCCTCGCCCACATCGAGGAGGACATCAAGGCCGCCGAGGAAGAGCTCGACGACGACGCCGAGTCCATCATCACCAACGAGCGCTATGTGTACATCGCGTCCATCATCAAGGGCTGCTACAAGAAAAAGAGCGCCGGCAAGCTGACGACGAGCGACAAGATCGATAAGATCGTCACGAACCGCTGGCTCGGCCTCCCGATCTTCGCGGTCATCATGTTCATCGTTTACTACGTCTCCATCACGACCGTCGGCGGCTGGGCGACCGACTGGGCCAACGACGGCCTGTTCGGCGACGGCTGGCACCTGTTCGGCATCGGCTCTTCCGCGTATGGTGACGACGCCGACGAATTCGCCGGCGCGAGCGAAGTCATCAATGGCTTCATCGAGTACGCTGATGCCAACGGCGTTGACACCGAGGCTGTTGCCGAGGCGATCGACGCCGAGAGCGAGGACTTCGACGGCGACGCTGCCGTCGCGGCCCTGAATGAGTTCGCTTCCCAGTACTCCGACACCGACGAGGCCACCTACACGCTCGTCGACGAGGAGACCCTCGCCGAGAGCGAGGAGACCGCGACCGGCGCCGACCTGCGCGAGGCCATTGACACCTACGCCTCCTACGGCGGCGAGGAGCCCGATCCGGCCGACTACGGCGTCTGGGTCCCGGGCGTTCCGGTCATCATCGGCAACGGTCTTGAGAAGATCAACTGCGCCGACTGGCTGTCCGGCCTCATCCTCGACGGCATCGTCGCCGGCGTCGGCGCCGTCCTCGGCTTCGTCCCGCAGATGCTCGTCCTGTTCATCTTCCTCGCGTTCCTCGAGTCCTGCGGCTACATGGCCCGTATCGCGTTCGTTCTCGACCGTATCTTCCGCAAGTTCGGCCTGTCCGGCAAGAGCTTCATCCCGATGCTCATCGGCTCCGGCTGCGGCATCCCGGGCATCATGGCCTCGCGTACCATTGAAAACGAGCGCGACCGGCGCATGACCATCATGACCACCACGTTCATCCCCTGCGGCGCGAAGCTGCCGTTCATCGCCATGATCGCGGGCGCCATCTTCGGCGGCGCTCCCTGGGTCGCCCCGCTCGCGTACTTCATCGGCATGGCCGCCATCATCGTCTCCGGCATCATCCTCAAGAAAACGAAGATGTTCTCCGGCGACCCGGCTCCGTTCGTCATGGAGCTGCCGGCCTACCACCTGCCGACCGTCGGCAACGTTCTCCACTCCATGTGGGAGCGCGCCTGGTCCTT
>CAVFYN010000081.1:9217-12414 GCA_963626425.1 Bacteroidaceae bacterium | reverse complement strand
CCTGTCCACGATCGCCATCTGGTTCCTGAGCTTCTTCGGCTGGGTCGACGGCACGTTCCAGATGCTTGAAGAGGACCAGATCGACATGTCCATCCTTGGCCACATCGGCTCGGTCATCGCCATCATCTTCAAGCCGCTCGGCTGGGGCAACTGGCAGGCTGCTGTCGCGGCCATCACCGGCCTCGTCGCCAAGGAGAACATCGTCGGCACGCTCGGCATTCTCTACGGCGCCTCCGGCTCCGCTTACGCCGCCATGGCCGCGGCCTTCACGAAGGTCTCCGGCATGAGCTTCCTCATCTTCAACCTGCTGTGCGCGCCGTGCTTTGCGGCTATGGGCGCCATCAAGCGTGAGATGAACAGCGCCAAGTGGTTCTGGTTCGCCATCGGCTATCAGTGCGGCTTCGCCTACCTCGTCTCGCTCGTCGTCAACCAGCTCGGCCTTCTCTTCACGGGCAACGTCCACATCGTCGGCCTCATCGCGGCCATCGTTGTCATCGCCTTCGGCGTGTACATGCTCGTCCGTCCGTACAAGGAGGCCCAGACGCTGACGAAGGAAGTCCGCGTCACGAAGTAAGCTTCCCGCACACGCGTTTTTCAAAAATCGGAGGGATGCAAAATGCTGCATTGGCTTGCAAATAACTGGGGAACGATCCTCGTTGCCGTCATCCTGATCGCGGTCGTCGCGCTCATCGTGGGCGCGCAGATCCGCGGGCGGAAGAAAGGACCCTCCTGCGGCTGCGGCTGCGCGGGCTGTGCATCGGGCTGCGGCGCGGGCTGCGGTTCGTGCAACCCGGAAAAATGACCGGCCGGGGAGACACACGGCGAAAGCGCCTGCGTCTCCCCGGTTTTTTAACAGGAGGGTAAGCTATGACTAACTGTATGCAGCCGCTCAGTGTTGCCAATCTCAAATACCTGCTCGTCCTGCGCGAGCTCGACCGCGACGGCAAAGGCGTCCGCTGCGTCGACGTGGCCGAGACGCTCGGCATCACGAAGCCGAGCGTGCACTCCATGATGGGCACGCTCCAGCAGATGGAGCTGGTCGAAAAGTCGCGCTACGGTGTCGTCCGCTTCACGCCGGAGGGCCGGGAGCTCGCCGACCGCTACGCCGACTGCCTCGACGTCATCGGCCGCCACCTGGGCGATCTTCTGCCGCAGGACACGGACGTGCGCACCGTCTCGTGCGCGCTGGCGGCGCAGCTGACGCTCGGCTCGCTCGAGCAGATGTGCAGCCGCCTGACGGCGCAGGCCAGCTGAAAAAGAAAGGAAGTGATCCGGATGGAGCAAACTGCGATCCACCAGCGCCTGCTCGGCGGCGCGGTGCAGACCGTGCAGCTCGACGACGGATGCACCGTCTGCCGCATGGCGGCCGGGCAGGGCAGCGCCGTCCTGACGAGCCACGCGCTCTTTCCGGGCGTCACGCTCGTCTACCACGACGTCCACCGGCCGTCGTGCTCCATGGAGCTCCAGACCGACGGCGAGGTCCTGGAGATCTGCCACTGCACCGAGGGGCGCATGGAGTGCCAGTTCGGCGACACGTTTTACTATCTCACGCCCGGCGACACGGCCATCGCCCGCCGCCGCTGCGCGGCGCAGGACGTCTATTATCCCATCAGCCACTACCACGGGCTGAGCGTCCTCATCGACTGCGAGCGCGCGCCGGAGTGCCTTTCGTGCGTGCTGTCGGACGTCGTCGTCCGCCCGGCCGAGCTGGCCGCGCGCTTCTGCGGCGATTCGGACTGCTGCGTCCTGCGCGCCAACGCGCACCTGACGCGCATTTTCTCCGACCTGTGCGACGTGCCGGAGAACATCCGCCGCGGCTATTTCAAGGTGAAGGTCTTAGAGCTTCTGCTCGTGCTCGGCGGCATGGACGCCGAGCCGGACGCGGCATCCCGCCGCGTCGTCCCGCGCCAGCAGGTCGAGCTGGCCAAGAGCGTGTGCCAGTACCTCTCGGCGCATATGCACACGCATATCACCATCGACGCCCTCGCCCGCCAGTTCCACATCAGCCAGACGCAGATCAAGCTGAGCTTCAAGGCCGTGTACGGCGTGTCCGTCTATTCGTTCATCCGCGCGCAGAAAATGCAGGCCGCGGCGCTGCTGCTGCGGCACACGGACGAGACCGTGCTCGAGATCGCCGGCCGCTTCGGCTATGAAAACGGCAGCAAGTTCGCCGCCGCCTTCCGCGACGAGATCGGCATGACCCCGGCGCAGTACCGCGCGGCTGACCGTATGGGCCAGCTCGAGCATGGCTATTACCTTGGGAAAACCGAAAAATATAGTCAATTTCTGTCCGAATGGAGCGGAAAGTCCCATTTGGACGCGGTATAATACCCATATTTCCGAAGAAAGGCGGCGGATCGGATGAAGCAGCACAAGCGCTTTGCGGCGCTGACCGTCATCTTTTTCATTTTGACGCTGATCACCGGACACAAGAAAAAATAAGGAGGTAGCAGCAATGAACTGGAACAAAATCGGTCTTTTTGCCGGCGGCGTTCTGTTTGGAACGGCCGGTCTGAAGATCCTCGGCAGCCGCGACGCCAAGAAGGTCTACACGCAGACCACGGCTGCGGCGCTCCGCGCGAAGGAATCCGTCATGACGACCGTGACCCGGGTGCGGGAGAACGCCGGCGACATCCTTGCCGATGCCAAGAGAATCAACGAAGATCGCGCGGCGGACGAGGAGCTCGTCGAGGACGAGTCCGCAGAGGAGCCCGCAGAGGAGTCCGAAGAGACTCCGGCCGAAGAGACGGCTGAGGAATAATACGAAAGCCGCCGAAAAAGCTTTTTTCGGCGGCTTTTTTCCCCGGAGGCAAGAAATCATGAAATGTCAGATCCTGCACGCGGCGCCCGGGCGGCTTCGCGTGCATATGATGCAGAAGCACATGAGCCTCGCGCAGGCCGATGTGCTCGAATACTACTTAAAAAGCATCGACGGCGTCACGGACGTGAGCGTCTACGACCGCACGTGCGACGCCGTCATCCATTACAGCGTCGACCGCGCCGTCATCACCTCGGCGCTCGCGCGCTTTTCCTATGAAAAGGCCGAGGCCATGGACCTCGTGCCCGACCACACGGGCCGCGAATTAAACCGCCAGTATGAGGACAAGCTGACATTCACCGTGCTCCGCCGCGTCGTGAACAAGCTGTTCGTTCCCGCGCCCATCCGGCTGGCCATGAGCATCTACCGCGCCGCGGGC
>CAVFYN010000081.1:0-9207 GCA_963626425.1 Bacteroidaceae bacterium | reverse complement strand
GGCTACGTCCGCGAGGCCATCCGCAGCCTGATGCGCGGCAAGCTCGAGGTCGCCGTGCTCGACGCGACGGCCATCACCGTCAGCATGCTCCGCGGCGACACGGAGACGGCGTCGTCCATCATGTTCCTGCTCCGCATCGGCGAGATCCTGGAGGAGTGGACGCACAAGAAGTCCGTGGACGATCTCGCGCGCACCATGTCGCTCGGCGTCGACCGCGTCTGGGTCCGCACGGACTCGGGCGAGGAGGTCCTCGTCCCCGTGGGCGACGTGCGCGTCGGCAGCAATATCGTTGTCCGCACCGGCGGCATGATCCCGCTCGACGGCAAGGTCGTCGGCGGCGAGGCGACCGTCAACCAGGCGTCCATCACCGGCGAGTCCCTGCCCGTCCGCAAGGACGCGGGCAGCTACGCCTACGCCGGAACGGTCGTCGAGGAGGGCGAATGCGTCATCCGCGTCGAGAAAAATTCCGGCTCCGGCCGCTATGACCGCATCGTGAAAATGATCGAGGAGTCCGAGCGCTTAAAGAGCGCGACGGAGGACAAGGCCTCGCACCTGGCAGACAAGCTCGTCCCGTACAGCCTCGGCGGCACGATCGCCGTGTACCTGCTCACGCGCAACGTGACGAAGGCGCTGGCCGTGCTCATGGTCGATTTTTCGTGCGCGCTCAAGCTGTCCATGCCGCTGGCCGTGCTCAGCGCCATGCGCGAATGCAGCTTCCACTACATCTCCGTCAAGGGCGGCCGCTTCCTCGAGGCCGTCAGCGAGGCGCAGACCATCGTCTTTGACAAGACCGGCACGCTCACGCACGCGCAGCCGCGCGTCGCGGAGGTCGTCCCGTTCGGCGGGCGCGACGAGGCCGAGATGCTCCGTCTTGCCGCGTGCCTGGAGGAGCACTATCCGCACTCCATGGCAAACGCCGTCGTGGCCGAGGCCGCCGCGCGCGGACTGCAGCACGAGGAGCGCCACTCGAAGGTCGAGTACGTCGTCGCCCACGGCATTTCCAGCCAGGTCGGCGACGACAAGGTCGTCATCGGCAGCTACCACTTCGTGTTCCAGGACGAGGGCTGCCACATCCCCGAGGGCGAGCAGGACCGCTTCGACGCGCTCGACCCCGCCTATTCGCACCTGTACCTCGCCATCTCCGGCGAGCTGGCGGCCGTCATCTGCGTGTTCGACCCGCTGCGCGAGGAGGCGCCCGCCGTCATTGAGAGCCTGCGCCGCCTCGGCCTGAACAAGATCGTCATGATGACCGGCGACAACGAGCGCACCGCGCGCGCCATCGCCGCGCAGGTCGGCGTCGACGAATACCACGCCGAGGTCCTGCCCGAGGACAAGGCCGCCTTCATCCGTGCCGAGCACGAAAAAGGCCGCAAGGTCATCATGATCGGCGACGGCGTGAACGATTCACCCGCCCTGAGCGAGGCGGACGCCGGCATCGCCATCTCCGACGGCGCGGCCATCGCCCGCGAGATCGCGGACATCACCGTCTCGGCCGACGACCTGTTCGCGCTCGTGACGCTCAAGGCCATTTCCGACGCGCTCATGCACCGCATCCACCGCAATTACCGCACGATCATCGGCTTCAACTTCTCGCTCATCGTGCTCGGCGTTGCGGGCGTGCTGCCGCCGGCGACGTCGTCGCTGCTGCACAACGCGTCCACCATCGCAATCAGCCTGCACAGCATGACGAACCTGCTCGAGTAATTCGCCCGAACGGAGCCTTCTTCTTCCGAATGGAGTGGAGAAGGCTCCGCTTTTTTTGTATACTGAATTGGAAAGACGCCGGCGGGCGTCCGGTTTTTGGACCGGACGTTAGCTATAACTAACCGCGAATGCGGCCGCGAAAAGCGCGGGATACTATCCCCGCGGCGTCTGCCGCGCACTGAATTTTGGAAAGAGGAATGCTATGAGCGAGGAGCTTCTGGTCCGCTTCTGCTCGCCGACGCTCGCCGGGCTCAAGACGGGCAGCATGGTCACGTGCCCGTTCGCCACGCGCGAGGAGCTTGGATGCGAGCTGCGGCGGCTCAACCGGGCGTTTTCGCCGAAGGGCCTGCGCATTTTGCCGCTGCGCTACCGCGGCGGGCGCGCGCTTTTGTATCTCTATCGCCCGGAGATGCTCCGGCGCGACCTGCGCGACCCGGCCGCCGCGCAGCTTTTGGAGTGCCGCGGGTACGTCTGGCGCTCGCCCGCGCGGTCAATCGCGCACCTGATCGAGCGGCTGAAAACGCAGGACGAATTTCCGCACGAGGTCGGGCTGTTTCTCGGCTATCCGCCCGTCGACGTGCGGGGCTTTATCGAAAACCGCGCCGACTGCTGCAAATGCGTCGGCACGTGGAAGGTCTACGGCGACGAGGCGCGCTGCCGCGCGCTGTTCGACCAGTACAAAAAATGCACCGCCTGCCTGTGCGAGCACTGGGAGAGCGGAATGCCGGTCGAGCAGCTCGCCGTCGCGGGCTGAAAAATTCAAAAATTGAAAGGTTGGAATAAAAAATGAGCAAACTTGCAGTTGTGTATTGGACGGGAACGGGCAACACCGAGCTGATGGCGGCCGAGGTCGCCGCCGGCGCGCGCGAAAAGGGTGCGGAGGCCGAGGTGTTCAATTGCAGCGCGTTTGACGCCGCGAATGTCGCGGGCTACGACGCCCTCGCCTTCGGCTGCCCGGCCATGGGCGCGGAGGAGCTGGAGGATTCGGAGTTCGAGCCGCTGTTCTCCGCGTGCCTGCCGAACCTGAAGGGCAAAAAGCTCGGCCTGTTCGGCTCCTACGGCTGGGGCGACGGCGACTGGATGCGCGCCTGGGAGGACACCTGCCGCCAGGGCGGCGCCGACCCGGACGTCGAGAGCGTCATCTGCTGCGGCGCCCCGGATGACGAAGCAAACGAAAAACTCCGCGCCATGGGCGCAGCCCTCGTCGGGTGATTTTTGCAGATAAAGACCCCGGTCCGCGTATGCGGACCGGGGTTTTTGCGTGGTTTGGGGCGGGTAAACGAATCGTCGGTTGACATTTTTCCGCCGCGCGTCTATGCTGCCGGTGAAAGGGAGCGATACCATGGATGCAAAGGTTTTCGGGAGCTTCATTGCACAGGTCCGGCGCGAAAATGATCTGACGCAGGCGGAGCTGACCGCAAAGCTCGGCGTGACGGACAAGGCCGTCAGCCGCTGGGAGCGCGGGCTGGGCTTTCCGGACATCGCAACGATCGAGCCGCTCGCGCGGGCGCTGGGGCTGAGCGTGCCGGAGCTCATGCGCTCGCAGCGTGCCGGGGCGGATGACGCGCCGGACGACCTGACGGCGATGATGCAGCAGGCCGTCGACATGCAGCGCGAAAACGCGCGGCAGGACCGCTTCGCGCTCATCCTCGGCGGCCCGGTCCTGCTGCTGGCCGCGGCGGGCGCGTACCTGACGGGGCGCGCGAGCATGATGGCCGCGCTGCTGCTCGGCGCGATGGCGGCGCTCGTCGTCATCGCTGCGTTCTACCTCCAACGCAGCGCCGCCGACCCTGTCGGCCGCCGCGTCTACGCCTGCGCCTTCCTCGCCGGTGCGGGACTCCTGCTCGCCCTGCTCAGCCTGCTCGGCATCGCGCAGACGGTCCTCTCCTGGGGCACGTTCGCAGTGCTGGGCGCAGGGATGGTGATCGCGGCGCAATAGGGGTTCGGTGCGCCCGTAGGGGCGGATATCATCCGCCCGCAAGACTGCCGCTGCCGCGTCTGCTGCGCGCCGATTTTGGCACGCGGCTTCCGAATGGCTCCCCTGCAAGGGGAGCTGTCGCCGGAGGCGACTGAGAGGTTGGAGGGGCTTCCGCATTACAGGGCGCGTCGGAAATTCGAAGCCGCGGAAAACCTCTCCGTCACGGCCGTTGGCCGTGCCACCTCCCCTTTCAGGGGAGGCTTTGGCGCGGTGTCCTGTTTTACCCCGCGCCCTATGTACGGAGCCGGCGATTGCCAACTCCGGCGCATTTGGCCTGTTCCGGATGCCGTATGCGGCTTTTTCGCGCCGCTCAAAATTCTCCGTGCGGCACACTTGACACATTGCGTCTGCCGCATCGAAGGTCATTTCAGGGCCGTCTGCCGATCCTGAGATTCTGATCTTCTCGCTGTCTGCGCGGGGCAGCTCCGCTGGCCGGGCGGTTTTGGCTTCGGTTTTGTGTCCGCGGGTAGTATGTGCGCCGGGACGCGCGCTACGCGCGGAATATTCTTCCGGGGCGGCAAATATGCTCTGGTGAGAGGAGATGGACAGCCCATGCAGCCGGTTTTCTTCTATGCCGCCGTCGCGCTCGCGGCCGTCATCGTGCTTCGCATCATGACGCTGCCGCTGCGGCTTTTTTTCAAATTGCTGCTCAACACGCTCTGCGGCTACGCGCTTTTGCTGCTTTTTGATCTGTGCAGCGGCCTGACAGGCTTTTCCGTGCCCATCAACATCGTCTCAGCCGCGATCGTCGGCCTGCTCGGGCTGCCGGGGTTCGGGTTTCTGCTCATCCTGCGCTACGCCGCCCTGCCCTGAAACGCGCGCGTGCGGCGTGACGCCCCACTCCGGCAGCGGCAGGCGCTGCATCGCGCCGAAAATGCGGTTTTTCAGGTCCGGATACGTCGCCGAGAGGTCAAAAATGAGGTCCTTGATCTCCTGCCGCTTCGTGTGCTTGTCCGCCGGGCAGAGATTGTGCACGACGGGCAGCTCCATGCGCTCGGCAAAATGCGCGATCGTCTTTTCCGGGATGTAGAGCATCGGCCGGATCTGCGTGACGCCGGTGCGGTCTAAGTACGTCACGGGCTGGAAGCAGCTCAGCCGGCCCTCGAACACGAGCGACATCAAAAACGTCTCGACCGCGTCGTCGTGGTGATGGCCGAGCGCGATCTTTGCGATCCCCTGCTCCTGCAGCGCCTTGTTCAGCGCCCCGCGGCGCATCTTGGCGCACATGGAGCAGGGATTTTTTTCGTGGCGGTAGTCAAAAATGATCGGCCCGATCTCCGTCGGGATGAGCCGGAACGGCACGCCGATCTTTTCGCAGTAATCTCCCAGCGGCGAAAAGTCCATCCCCGCGATCCCCATGTCGATCGTCACGGCCGTGACCTCGAACCCGCCGGGGTAATAGTCCCGCAGCGCGGCGAGCACGGTGAGCAGCGTCAGCGAGTCCTTCCCGCCAGAGAGCCCGACGGCCACACGGTCGCCCGGCTCGATCATTTTGTAATCGTCGATGCATCGGCGCATCAGTCCCATCATTTTCTGCATAGGTCGTCTCCAAAAACGTAATTTGCCTTTTGAGAGATCGGGAGCTATCGCGAGCATTTGAGAGCATTCCGGAGTTCTTCCGGAGCTAAATGATTTTCCCGCGATTTTTGATTGACACCCGGCCCTCCCTGTGGTATAAAAGTAAGGCGCGCTTACCGGAATATTGTATGCGCGCCCCTGAGATTTGTCAAAAACTATTTGATACTATATGGAGGAACTCACAATGTCCACGACTCTGCTCAAAAATGAGACTGTCCAGCGTAAGTGGTACATTCTCGACGCAGCCGACCGTCCGCTCGGTCGTACGGCTGCCGTCGCGGCGAAGCTGCTGCGCGGCAAGCACAAGGTCGACTTCACCCCGCATGTCGACTGCGGCGATTATGTCATCATCATCAACGCCGACAAGGCCATCCTCACCGGCAACAAGGGCGAAGACAAGTACTATCGCCATCACACCGGCTGGATCGGCGGCCTCAAAGAGGTCAAGTACCGCCTGCTGATGGAAGAGCGCCCGGAATTCGCGATGGAGCTCGCCGTCAAGGGCATGCTGCCGAAGAACACCATCGGCCGCAACAGCATGAAGCGCATCCGCATCTACAAGGGTGCCGAGCACAAGAACGCCGCCCAGAAGCCCGAAGTTTGGGCGCTGGACTAAGGAGGTAAGTGAGAATGTACGAGAGCAAAAGACAGTATCAGTACGGCACCGGCCGTCGTAAGTCCTCTGTTGCCCGCGTTCGCCTCTACCAGGGCGGCACCGGCGCCATCACGATCAACGGCCGCGACATCGACGATTACTTCGGCCTTGACACCCTCAAGCTCCTGGTCCGCCAGCCGCTGGTCGCCACCGGCAACCTCGGCAAGGTCGACATCGTCTGCACCGTCACCGGCGGCGGCGTCTCCGGCCAGGCCGGCGCGATCCGCCACGGCGTCGCCCGCGCCCTGCTCAAGGTGAACGAGGCGGAGTACCGCCCGATCCTCAAGGCCGCCGGCTACCTGACCCGCGACCCGAGAATGAAAGAGCGCAAGAAGTACGGCCTCAAGGCCGCCCGTCGTGCGCCTCAGTTCAGCAAGCGCTGATCAATCGTTTTTTCACAACTCAAAAGCTCAAAAACCCCGGAAAATCAAGGCTTAATAGCGACAAGTAACATTCTGTCTTGAGATGGTGCAGAAGACGGTGTGACCGTGAGGGTCACGCCGTTTTTCTGCGTCCATAGGTTGTTTCGGTGGTAATCGCTTCGGAGATAACGGGAATCTCCGCATCGTCCACGAAGTTGAAGTATATCTTCACTTTCTGCTGCCGCTTACCGCTGGACTTGTCCGGGGCATAGACAACGATTTTCTTGATATACTCGTTTACGATGGTCTGCGTCAGTTCCTCCACATCCACACACTTCTGTGTCAGAGCGATAAAGGCGTTCAAGCCATCATCCATTTCCTCCCGCTGTTCCACCCATTCCTCGATCACCGCAATTTCGAGCTTTAACCGTTCCTGCTCCGCTTCGTAGTCAGCAGACATTTTCTTGTATCTGTCCCTGCTGATTTCGCCGAGAGCAAAGTCCTCATACAGCCGTGAGATGATAACATCCAGAGAAGCAAGCCGCTGTTTCGCCTGTTCCACTTTCTTCTTATCATCACGGATGCTCTGCTCATGGTCGGCTTTTCGGCATTGCAGATATTCCTCCTGAAAGCCGTCCACATCGTTTCGGATATACTCGTTGACCGCCCGGATGCGTTCCAGAACAATGTCACGAAGCACATCTTCCCGGATATAGTGAGCCGTACAAGTGCCGCGGTTGCTCTTGTAGTCGTTGCAGACATAGTGGTCTTGCCTGCCCTCAAAACTCCTGCTGGTAGCGAAGTGGAGCTTGCCGCCGCAGTCAGCACAGAACAGAAGCCCGGAGAACAATCCTTGCCGTTCCGCTTTTGTGGGACGGCGTTTATTCTTTCTCAGCTCCTGCGCCCGGTCAAACTGTGCCTGAGAAATGATTGCTTCCTGCGTGTCAGGCAGATAGAACATATTCTCCGGCTTGTTGCGAATCCGCTTTTTCAGCTTGTAGGACTTGGAATAGGTTTTGAAATTGAGCGTGCAGCCCGTGTATTCCTGCCGTTCCAGTATTCCGACCACGGATTGACCAATCCAATGATATGGTCTTTCCGGCATCGGCTTTTTCTTGCGTTTGGCATACAAGGCTTTGGCAGTCAAAATCTGCTTCTGCTCCAAAATCCGTGCGATCTGCTCCGGCCCTTTTCCGTCAATGCAGAGGTCGAAGATGAGCTTGACTACCGGGGCGGCTTCTTCATCCAAAATCCAATGTTCCTTGTCCTCCGGGTTACATCGGTAGCCGTAGGGCGGTTTGCCCATGTGCTTGCCGCTTGTTCCTCGCTGATGCAGGCTGACACGGACTTTCTTGCTGGTGTCGCGTGGATACCATTCGTTGAATAAATTACGAATCGCAGCCATGCCCTCGCTGTCGCCCCGTTCACTGTCCACACCATCGTTGACGGCGATAAACCGCACATCATAGCTCGGAAAGATAATGTCCGTGTATTGCCCGACAGTCAGATAGTCACGACCGAAGCGGGATAGGTCTTTTACCAGCCAGCAGCCTACAAGCCCCTGCTTGACAAGCTCGAAGCCTTCCTGCACACCGGGACGATCAAAGTTCGTCCCGGTATAACCGTCGTCCACCAGAATTTTGAGATTCGTGTAGCCATGGTCTTGTGCGTATCGAGTGAGGTATTCTTTTTGATTCTGTATCGAATTTGATTCATCAGCCTTGCCGCCCTTGGCATCTTCCTTGATGTCCTCTACGGACAGGCGGCAATAGATGATGGTGATTTTCTGCTGATCCAACATAATGTCCTCCTTTTGGTGTTGGTCAGCTGACAGAATCGGTGTGCATATTGGAATTATAGCATGGTTTTGTGTCACAGTCATTAACAAATCGCTCCCTTCTCAGAAAAAATGAGCCGTTTCACCTTGTCGGTAAGCGGCTCATTGCCTGCACATTCTGTTTCAATGAGATACCATGTGTTTCCGAGCTTGCGTTCAATGGTGGTGCGGAATGGGGAGGTTACAGCTTCCCATCGCTTGCGGCATTCTTCCAGAAAGTCAATGGGCGGCTCGAACACAAAGTCAAAGCAGGCGGTAAGGTCAATATAGCCGATGGCATCGTCAATTTCCGCCATCGGGGCATCTTCTCTAATCATCTTGTTAATTTCATCCATGGTTTTCTTCATAGGCAAATTGTTCCTTTCTCAGATTTCAAATTCATGTTTATGATTTTTGGCTTGCTCGGTGCGCTCCTGCTCATGGCGGATGGTCTCAATGGCGTAGTGGATCTGACGGACGCTTTTCAAGTCCTGATGGAGAGCGGAGAGCTTTCGATTTTCGGAACTGTACTCCTGTTCCAGCTTTGCTTTTTCTCCCTGCCATTCCTTGAGCGGCACTTTGTTCCCATCGGGCAGATAGGGCTTTAACTCCCTGCGAGCCATATAAAACAGGCGCAGAGCGTTCTCATGCTGTGCGGCGTATTCCTCCCGCTTTTTCTTCCACTTGATCTCATTCAGCTTGTCATAGACGGGCTTGCCCTGCCGGTAGAAGTCCGCAAGCTGCACCAGCCTTTCCAGCTTCTTGATGCGCTGCTCCTTTTCCGAAAGGGACGCTTTCAGGCTGTTGGCTGTACCGGCATACTCGTTCAGCCGAGTTTCAAGGTCGGACAGGTTATTGATGTTGTTGGTGAACAGATAGTTGACGGCGGCACTGTAACTTTTTAGATTGCCCAGCTTGGCTTTCTGACTCCACACCCCGGCGTTGCGTCCCGCAAAATACCGTCCCAGCAGATCGACAATAAGCGGCTCCTGCGGCTTGGAGAGTTCTGCCTTTACCTCTTTCAACCATGCCAGCAGTTTGGAGATTGTCTGGCGGATATTGTTCAGCATGGTGTTGGCGGAGCGTACCCAGCGGTTGAGATCGCCCTTGTCGG
>CAVFYN010000080.1:0-5105 GCA_963626425.1 Bacteroidaceae bacterium | reverse complement strand
GGCCGCTTTCCTTTTCGGCCCGACGACCCTTCGACAAGCTCAGGGTGACAGGTCTAATTGGGCGCTGGCACGCAATCAGCTTACCGCAATCGGAAAGATTCCACGCCGCCGTTGGCGGCTCTGAATGACATTCTGTTTTGGCGCTGGTTCGTAATCGGTCCTCCGTAATTGGCAGATCCTTCGACTCCGCTTCGCTCCGCTCAGGATGACAGGTCTTTTTTAGTGCGTACCACGCATCGCGCCAATCCCTCCCGCAAAAAATTCTGATTGACACAGAAACTACAAACTGGCACAGTAGAATCAAGGCACAAAGGAGGCGAGACGGATGAACTGGGACATTCTCATTGCGGAGGACGAGGAAAAGCTCGCGCGGGTGCTGTGCGACTATTTTGCGAGCCGGGGTGACCGGCCGGTGGCGGTCGGGGACGGGCGCGCGGCGGTGGCGGAGGCGGCGGCGCGGGCGTTTGACTGCGTGCTGCTCGACGTGATGATGCCGGGGATGGACGGCCGGGCGGCGTGCCGGGCGCTGCGGGAAAGATCGGACGTGCCGGTCGTGTTTCTGACGGCGCTCGGCGACGAGGACGACCAGCTCGCGGGCTTTTCGCTCGGCGCGGACGACTATGTGACAAAGCCCTTTTCGCTCTCGGTGCTCTACGCGAAGGTCGCCGCGCTCATCCGGCGCAGCCGCGGCGGCGTGCGGGACGGATTTCTGCGCGCGGGCGCGCTCGCGCTCGATCCGGACTCGCGCCGCGCGGCGGTGGATGGCCGCGAGGTCGCGCTGACGCCGAAGGAATTCGCGCTGCTCGAGGTGCTGCTGCGCCACAAGGGCGCCGTGCTCTCCCGCGCGCAGCTGCTCGAGCACTGCTGGGGCTACGATTTTGACGGCGACGACCGCGCCGTCGACACGCACATCGCGCGCCTGCGCGAAAAGCTCGGCCCGGCGGGCGCGCAGATCAAAACGGTCATCAAGGCCGGCTACCGGCTGGAGGGGTGACGATGAAACGGAAAAAGCTCCGCGCCTCCGGCGGCGTGACGGCGCTGCTCGCCGCGCTGACGGCGGCGGTTTATCTCCTCGGCATGGCCGCCGCGACGCTTAGCACCGCGGCCGTGCTTTGCAGCGTGTTTGACGGTGACGCGCGCGACCGGCTCGAGCGCATTTTCCTCTGGGACGACGACTGGTCGGACCCGGAGCGGACGCAGTACGCCCTCTGCCGCATCGTCTCCGAGGGCAGCCGCGCGGACGTCACGCTCTCGGCCGTGAACGGCTTCGATTCCGACCGGCGCGAGCCCCTGCGCCAGATCGGCCTGTCCGGGCAGCGGGCGACGGTCGTCTTTGACGCCGACGGCAATCTCGCCGCCGAAAGCGGCGACTTTCTCTACTTTCCCTATCTGTCCGAGGCGAGCTGGGACGCGGGCGCGGACGAAACGCTCAGCGAAAGCTTCGCGGGCTACGCCTACGTGCCGCTCGCGCGGGGCTCCATGCACCCGAACCTGCTCGGTGTGTGGAACGCGTCCACGTGGACGTTCAGCTACGCGGCGTTCCGCGTCACGGGGCAGCGGGACGGGACGGCGTTTCGCGCCGCGCGCGTCGAGGCCGTCGATCAGCACGCGTTTGACGCCGCGGTCGACACCCTCGTCGCGCCCGAGACCGTCTGGCAGCCGGACGGGGCCGTCGAAACGCGCGAGTATGTCGTCTCGGACGTCGTCCGGCGCGGCAATCTCTCGTGGCAGACGATCTACGAGGACGACGCCGTCCCGGCAGACGAGACGATCTACGCCACGCGCATGGACGCCTGCGCCTACGACGCGGGAGAGCCCGTGACGGAGCAGGGCGTGGAATTTGAAAGCGTGCTCGATCTCGCGCGCTCGCTCGGGCGGCCGCTTGTCGATGAATATGGGCTCATCTACTCCGGCTCGCTCGTCCGGCGGCTTCGCGTCGCGCCGCATTATCTCTACGAGGGCGAGACGGCGCGCTTCGTCGTCGTGACGGCGACGGAGTATTTCCCGCTGCGCTCTGCCATGGCGCTGCTGCGAAACTGGTACATTGGGCTGGGGCTGCTGGCGCTGCTGCTTTTCGCGCTCGCGCGGAGCCATCTCCGGCGCCGGCTGACCGCGCCGCTCGCGCTCGCGGCCGATGCCGCGGACGGGCGGCCGCTCGGGCCGGACGAGGCGTGGCGCGGAGCGTACCCGGACGTCGCGGCCGTGCTCAACGCCATGGACGACTCCGGCAGCCGAAATCGCGCGCTGCGCGACGAAAACGGCCGCCTGACGCGCTCGCTCGATTTCGCCGAGCAGGCCGAGCGCCGCCGCCGCGAGCTGACGAGCCACCTCGCCCACGAGCTCAAGACGCCGCTGGCCATCGTCAGCTCGTATGCCGAGGGCCTGTCCGAGCACATCGCGGACGACCGGCGCGACGAATACCTCGCCGTCATCCGCGGCGAGACGGCGCGCATGGACGGCCTCGTGCGGCAGATGCTCGACCTGTCGCGCCTCGAGGCCGGGCGCGTCGTGCTCCGGCGCGAAAAATTCTCGCTGACGGGCCTTGCGCGGGACGTCCTGCCGCGGTTTTCCCGCCCGGCGGACGCGCGCAGCCTCCGCTTTGACTTCTCGTCCGACGGCTCCGCGGACGTGAACGCCGACCGCGCCCGCGTGGAGCAGATTTTAGAAAATCTCGTCTCAAACGCCGTCGCGTACGCCTCGGAGGGCACGGCCATCCGCATCGCCGTGGGGTCCACGCGCCGCGGGGCGCGCTTTTCCATCGAAAACGACTGCCCGCCGCTGCCGGACGGCGCGGCCGGGAAGCTCTTTGAGCCGTTTTACCGCGCCGACGAGTCCCGCTCGTCCGGCGGCACGGGGCTGGGCCTTGCCATCTGCAAGAGCATCGCCGAGCTGCACGGCGGGAGCCTGCGCGCCGAGCAAACAGAGGGCGGACTTCGCTTTACGCTGGAGCTCTAGACAAAAAAGAAGCGCCCCCGGCCGGTCGGCCGGGGGCGTTTTGTTATTTTAGAGGCCCATTTCGTTTTTGACCATGGAGAGGCCGGCCTCGCGGCCGAGCGTGGCGGCGATGCCGATGGACACGCCGGCGATCGGGGTGAAATACTGCGTGCCGAAGCGGCGGCCGCAGCAGTTGCCGGAGGCGTAGAGCCCGGGGATGACGGCGTAATTTTCGTCGAGCACGCGCTGGTCGCCGTCCGTGAGCAGGCCGCCGACGGAAACGAGCATCCCGCCGAATTTTGTCGGCGGCATCGTCTCGGCAAACAGCATGCCGGAGAGCGGGTCGAGCAGCTTCCGATCGCGCGCGAAGTCCTCGTCGCGCCCGGCCTCGCAGAATTCGTTGTAGCGGCGGATGGACGCGGCGAAATTCTCCGCGGCCGCGCCTTCAAGGCCCAGCACGGCGGCGAGCTTCTCCGGCGTCGGCGCGTAGGCGGCCTCCGCGCGGGCGATGGGGTCGTGCGAGCCGTTCGACCAGACGCCGCCCTCCGGGTGCGCCTTGGCGTAGGCCGTCAGGTCGCGGATGGCGCCGACGGCGCGGTCGTCCGTCTCGTCGAAGCTGCCGTGCGCCGGGATGGCCCAGGACAGCTCGTGCGTCAGGTAGTCCTCGTCGAACACGCGGAAGAATTTCCCGCGCACGGTCTGGTTGGCGGCCATGCCGCACAGCTCCATGCCGCCGAACACCTCGTTGCAGAAGCGGCGGCCGTGCTCGTCGATCCACACCGCGCCGAACCGGCCGATGCCGCCGGACGTGCGCAGCTGGTTGCCGGACATCGTCGGCAGCGGCCGCGTCTCCATGCGCGCGCCGACCCAGGTGGCCATGCGGTGGCCGCGGCCGTCGCGGCTGACGTTGCGCGCGGGCTTTTCGCCGGGCGTGTAGAGGTCGGTGATGTCCGGCGCGAGGTCGAGCAGCATCTCCTCGTTCTTGGCAAAGTCGCCCGACGAGAGCAGCACGGCGCGGCGCGCCGTGAGCCGGATGAACTCGTTCGTTTTCCGGTCGCGCGCGATAAGCCCCGTCACGCGCCCGCCCGGCTCGCGCTCGAGCTGGAGCGCCTCCGTCGCGAACAGGATCTTGCCGCCCGCGGCGATGGCCTTTTTGTGGTTTTCCTTGCACACGTCCGGCAGCGTCGGCCAGCCCTTCCAGCCCATCGGGTCGTCATAGGGAAACTGCGCCGTGCCGTTCCAGTAGCGGTAGCCGTTGATGTCGACGGAGCCGTTTTCCCGCAGCTCCTTTTTGAAATTCGCGCCGCCGCGCTTCCAGAACGCGACGTGGATGAGGTCCTCGTCCGCCAGGAGCTCGGGGTCGATCATGTCCGTGAACCAATCGAACGTCTCGCCGGATTTTTTGCAGAATTTCATAACGAGCTCGGGGTTCGCGCGGTTGCCCGCGCGGCGCATCCACTCGTTGAACAGCTCCAGCGGGTCGACGTGCGGCACGCCGCGGCTTTCTAAAAATTTTGAATTGATATGCCCGAAGTCGCGGCCATACGACCGGTAGTATTTTTCGTTCATCATCTCGACGGCGATCGTCTCGGCCCCGGCCTCCTGCGCCGCGCGCATGGCGCACGTCCCGGCGTAGCCCAGGCCGACGACGACGATGTCCGCCTCGTAGTGCCGCGTGATTCGCTCCTCCGCGATCGGCGCGGGCGGTGTTCTCCAGCTCATAGGTTTGCTCCTCCCCATTTTCCCCGGCCCCGCGGGCCGTTTTCTTTTTAGTATACAACCCGTCAGGGGCCGAACACAATGCACCGTTTTGATGAAAATGAGGGGCGATTTTTGTGGAGGGAGTAAAAACAGGGGAAGGCGAATAGCGCGCCGCGCCAAAGCCTCCCCTGAAAGGGGAGGTGGCACGCCGTTAGGCGTGACGGAGAGGTTTGCGCGGCCGCGAATTCCCGGTGCACCCGTAGGGGCGACCCTTGCGGTCGCCCGGCGGTCCTGTGCGGAACGAGAAAGCGGGCGACCGCAAGGGTCGCCCCTACAACCTCTCAGTCGGCTCCGCCGACAGCTCCCCTTTCAGGGGAGCCAGCCGGAAGGCGCGTGCCGCAATGGGCGCGGTGCAGACGTGGGGGCGCAGTCTTGCGGCGGGATGAGGTCATCCCGCCCTACGGCGTGGA
>CAVFYN010000079.1:0-13333 GCA_963626425.1 Bacteroidaceae bacterium | reverse complement strand
CATCTCAGGAGCGATTTTGCAAGTTGAAATCCGAAATTTCGCAAGTCCTGCACCGATTTTTTGCAATTTTCTTTTGATTTACCCACTTGTAAACGAAATTTTTTGAAATATTCACGTCAGAATGGTTTTTGAAATTCGAATTCCTGCAATTTCACTTTCAAAAATCACAAAATAATGCAGATGAGCCCGCCGGAGCCTTCATTGATGATCCGCTGGAGCGCGTTCTGGAATTTCCCGCGCGACTCCGGCGCGACGCGCGCGAGCTTGCCGGTCAGGCCGTCGTTCAGGAGATCATAGACGCTCTTTCCGAAGATGTTCGAGCTCCAGAGCTTCTCCGCGTCGTCCTCGTATTCCGCCGTCAGGCGGTCGACGAGCTCCTGCGACTGCTTCTCGTCGCCGACCATGGGGCTGATCTCCGTCTGGATGTCCGCACGCATCATGTGGATGGACGGTGCGCTCGCGCGCAGCTTGATGCCGTAGGACGAGCCGCGGCGGATGATCTCCGGCGTCTCGAGGTGCATCTCCTCCTGCCGCGGCATGACGACGCCGTAGCCCGTCGCGCGCACCTGCTCGAGCGCGCCGGAGATCGTGTCGTAATCCCGCTTGACGCCGGACAGCTGCGTGAGTAGCGCCAGCAGGTCGCCGTCGGACGCGATGGAAAACCCGCTCAGCTCGCCGAGCACGCTGTAGAAAAGCGGCTCCGGGAACAACAGCCGCACCGAGACCGTGCCCGTGCCGAGGTCGGCACAGTAGTCCGCGCACGACGCGACGGTCTCGAGCGCCGTCAGGCCCTGCACGGCCGCCTCCGCGCCCGCGAGATTGCCCGCCTGCTCGGCGCACGCACGCAGCGCGCCGTAGAGCTCCTGGCGCAGCGGATGGTCCTGCGGCAGCGAGTCGAACCAGCCGGGCAGGTAGAATTCCATCTGCACGAGCGGGAACTGCCCCAGGATGCCGCTTAAAATCTCCGCGATCTCGCTCTCGCGCAGCTTCAGGCAGTCGGCGACGACCGGCTGCACGCCGAACTCGCGTGCCAGGCGCCCGCGCAGCTCCTGCGCCGCCTCGCCCGCGGGGTCGGACGAGTTGATGAGCACGCCGAACGGCTTTCCCGTCGCGCGCATGTCGCGGATGGAGCGCGCGGTGGCGTCCGCATAGTCCTCGGCCGCGATGTCCGTGACCGTGCCGTCCGTCGTGACGACGAGGCCGAGCGTCGCGTGGTCCTCCATGACCTTTTTCGTGCCGAGCTCGGCTGCCTCGCTCATGGGCAGCTCGTGGTCATACCACGGCGTCGTGACCATGCGCTCGTGCCCGTCCTCCGTCGCGCCCATGGCGCCGGGGATCATGTAGCCGACCGTGTCGACGAGTCGGACGGACAGGCGCGTCACGCCGTCCGGGCTGATGTCGACGGCCTCCTCGGGGATGAACTTCGGCTCGGCCGTCATGATGGTCTTCCCCGCCCCGCTCTGCGGCAGCTCGTCGCGGGCGCGCTCGCGGCGGTAGACGTTGTCGATGTTCGGGATGACGAGCTCTTCCATGAACCGCTTGATAAAGGTGGACTTTCCCGTGCGCACCGGGCCGACCACGCTCAAATAAATGCTGCCGTCGGTCCGCTGCGCGATCTGTTCATAAATGGTGCGCTCGGCCATACAGATTCCTCCTTGAATGATTTGAACTTCGTCCTATACCTATGTGGTCAGGCCCTGCCTTATGCCTGCGCGGCTGCGTTCACAAAAGCTTTACAATTGACCGCTTGCATTCGGCGGGCAGGTTGGTATAATACTAGACAGTTCAATTTTAGACGATTTGAGGAGGTGCCGGCGATGCCGCCCTATGAAATGCTCTCGTTCGGCCGCAAGGTCTCGCGCGTGTACGGCGCGATGTGCGCGCCGCTGCTGCGGAAATTCGACCTCAACCAGACGGAGTTCGACCTGCTCATGTTCCTCGCGAACAATCCGGACATGAACACCGCGCGCGACGCCTGCCGCATCCGCGGCATCAAAAAGGGCCTTGTGTCCATCACGGCCGACAGCCTGCTCCGCCGCGGCCTCATCACCCGCGCGGCCGACGCGGGCGACCGGCGCATCGCGCGCCTGTCCTGCACGCCGGACGCCGACCCCATCGTACAGGCCGGCCGCGCCGCACAGGCGGAGTTTTTCCGTGCGATGACGTCGTGCCTCACAAAAGAAGAACTGGAAACGTATTGCGCGCTGACGCAGAAGCTCATGGACCACGTCAGCGAGCTGGACGCAGGAGGGAAACAACTTGATTAAACTGCTCAAAAAAATGAAGCCCCGGGAGTGGGGCATGGCGATCGTCTGCGCCGTGCTCGTGCTTGGGCAGATCTATTTCGACCTCAGGCTGCCCGACTACATGAGCGACCTGACCGTCCTCATCAAAACGGAGGGCAGCACCGTCGCCGACGTCGTCCGCACGGGCCTTCCGATGCTCGGATGCACGCTCGCCTCGGCCGCGCTCGCCGTCGCGGCGGGCTTTCTCGCGGCAAAGACGGCCGCGGGCCTGAGCTTCACGGTGCGCGAGGAGCTGTTCCACAAGGTCGCGGCGTTCGGGCAGGAGGAGATGCTCTCGTTCTCCGTGCCGAGCCTCATCAACCGCACGACGAACGACATCACGCAGATCCAGATGCTCGTGGCCATGGGCCTTCAGATCATCATCAAATCGCCCATCATGGCCGTGTGGGCCATCATTAAGATCATCAACAAGAGCTGGCAGCTGTCCGTCATCACGGCGGGCTTCGTCGTGACCATTCTCGCCGTCATGATCACGGTCATCGTCGTCGTCATGCCGCGCGTCAAGCGCGTGCAGAAGCTCACGGACAACATGGGCCGCGTCGCGCGCGAAAACCTCAACGGCATCAACGTCGTCCACGCCTACAACGCCGAGGATTACCAGAACGAAAAGTTCGAGCAGGCCAACGGCGTGCTCATGCACACGCAGCTTTTTAACCAGCGCGCATTCGCCGCGCTCATGCCGACCATTTCGCTCGGCATGAACGCGCTCGCGCTCATCGTCTACTGGGTCGGCGCGGCGCTCGTGAACAACATCGCCCTGGCCGATCCCATGGCGCGGCTCACCATGTTCGGCAACGTCGTCGTGTTCGGCACGTATGCGACGTACGTCATCATGTCGCTGATGATGATGGTCATGATCTTCATGTTCCTGCCGAGCGCGCAGGTCTCGGCCGAGCGCATCAACGAGGTGCTCGAGACGCCCATCCGCCTGCGCGAGGGCCGCGAGACCGACGCGCCCGAGACCGGCACGGTCGAATTCAAGAATGTCTCGTTCCGCTATCCCAGCGCCGGCGCCGACGCGCTGCACGATGTCTCCTTCCGCGCCGAGCGCGGGCAGACCGTCGCGTTCATCGGCGCGACCGGCTGCGGCAAGACGACGCTCGTCAGCCTCGCCGCGCGCATCTACGACGCGACGGAGGGCGACGTTCTCATCGACGGGAAAAACATCCGCGACTACACGTTCGACGCGCTCTATGACCGCGTGGCCTACGTGACGCAGAAGGCCGTCCTCTTCTCCGGCGACGTCGAGTCGAACGTTCTGTTCGGCGAGCGAAAAGAGCCGGACACGGACGAGGACGTCGCCCGCGCGCTGGACCTTGCGCAGGCGACGGAGTTCGTCTCCAAGCTGCCCGGCGGCGTCCGCGCGCCCATCTCGCAGGGCGGCGCGAACGTCTCCGGCGGGCAGAAGCAGCGGCTTTCCATCGCCCGCGCGCTGGCGCGCAAGCCCGAGATCGTCATTTTTGACGACTCGTTCTCCGCGCTCGACTATAAGACGGACGCCGCGCTGCGCCGCGCGCTGCACGAAGAGCTCGCCGGCACGACGTGCCTCATCGTCGCCCAGCGCATCGGCACGATCCGCCACGCCGACCGCATCCTGGTCCTCGATGACGGCGGCGTCGTCGGCGACGGCACGCACGAGGAGCTTCTCAAGTCGTGCAGCGTCTACCGCGAGATCGCCATGAGCCAGCTGTCCAGCGAAGAGCTGGAAAATGCATAAGGAGGTGCAGCCATGAGACCGAATTTCCGCAATGATCCCACCGAAAAGGGCAGCGTGCGCGAGCTGCTGCGCCACCTGCTCGCCTACTCGACGAAGCTGCGCGCGCCGACGCTCGCCGCGCTCATCCTCGCCGCGTGCGGCGCCGTGCTGACCATCATCGGCCCGAATCAATTAAGCCGCATCACCGATCTCATTTCCGACGGCCTGTTCACCGGCATCGACCTTGCCGCCATCGCCCGCATTGGCGCCGTGCTGCTGGCCATCTACGTCGCCAGCGCCGTTTTGACCTACATCCAGCAGTTCATCATGGCGACGACGACGCTCGAGCTCTCGCGCGATCTCCGCGCCGACCTGTCGAAGAAGATCAACCGCGTGCCGGTCAGCTACTTCAACGGCACGTCGAAGGGCGACATTTTAAGCCGCATCACCAACGACGTCAGCACGCTCCAGCAGACGCTCTCGAACAGCATGCCGAACGCCATCAGCGCCGCCGCGCAGTTCGTCGGCTGCCTCATCATGATGTTCGTCACCGAGTGGCGCATGGCGCTGTGCGCCATCGGCGTGACGGCGCTCGGCTTTGTCGTCATGGCGCTCGTCATGCGCCATTCGCAGAAGTATTTCGCCGCGCGCCAGATCAGCCTCGGAAAGCTCAACGGCTACGTTGAGGAGATGTACACCGGCCACGACGTCGTGCGCACCTCGCGCGCCGTGGACGGCATCACCCGAACGTTTGACGGCATGAACAGCGAGGTGTACGACGCGAACTGGAAGTCGCAGTTCCTCTCCGGCGTCATGCAGCCGCTCATGAACGTCGTCGGCAACCTCGGCTACGTGGCCGTGTGCGTGCTCGGCGCGGCGCTGGCCATCGACGGGCAGATCACGTTCGGCGTCATCGTCGCGTTCATCCTCTATGTCCGCCTGTTCACCTCTCCCCTGTCGACGATCGCGCAGTGCATGACGAACCTCCAGTCCGCCGCGGCCGGCGGCGCACGCGTGTTCTCGTTCTTAGACGCGCCCGAGATGCCGGACGAGTCGGAAAAGCAGTCCGCGCCCGACCCCGTGCGCGGCGAGGTCGAGTTCGAGCACGTGCGCTTCGCCTATCCCGAAAATCCGGATAAGGTCATCATCCGCGACTTCTCCGCGCACGTCAAGCCCGGCCAGAAAGTCGCCATCGTCGGCCCGACCGGCGCGGGCAAGACGACGCTCGTCAACCTGCTCATGCGCTTTTACGAGGTGGGCGGCGGCCAGATCCGCATCGACGGCATCCCGACGACCGACATCCGCCGCGAGGACGTCCACGGCCTGTTCGGCATGGTGCTCCAGGACACGTGGCTGTTCGAGGGCTCGGTGCGTGAGAACCTTGTCTACAACAAAGAGGGCGTCTCGGACGCCGACCTCGAGCGCGCCTGCCGCGCGTGCGGGATCTACCACTTCATCGAGTCGCTGCCGAACGGATTTGACACCGTCCTGAGCGAAAACACGGCCATCTCCGCCGGCCAG
Source organism: Bacteroidaceae bacterium (assembly GCA_963626425.1). GTDB lineage: Bacteria > Bacillota > Clostridia > Oscillospirales > Oscillospiraceae > CAKTOF01. Next base: position 7,810 of record CAVFYN010000079.1, on the reverse strand, counting down.
AAGCAGCTGTTCACCATCGCCCGCGCCATGATTCAAAACAGCCCCATGCTCATTCTCGACGAGGCGACAAGCTCCGTCGACACCCGCACGGAGCTGCTCACGCAGCGCGCCATGGACCAGCTGACGGAGCACCGCACGAGCTTCGTCATCGCCCACCGCCTGTCCACGATCAAAAACGCCGACCTCATCCTCGTGCTCAAGGACGGCGACATCATCGAGCAGGGCACACACGACGAGCTCCTCGCCCGCGGCGGATTCTATGCCGACCTCTATCAGTCGCAATTTGACGCGGCCTAAAGCCGCCGGTTGTAAATGCTTTGCATTTACAACCGAAGAGAGTGCAGTCTGCCGCGCGCACGAGCAAAGCTCGCACACTTGCAGCCTGTAAGGTAAAAAAATCGAGATACATGCTCCCGATTTTTTTGATTTCACTTGATTTCGCCGCCTGCGGGCGGCGAAACTCTGCTGAGAGCAAAAGAACCCGTTTCCGCAGCCGCGGAAACGGGTTCTTTTATTTTATGCACGCGGGATCAAAAGCAGCGTGCCGGGGACGAGGTCGTCGCCGACGCCGCTGGCGGCGCGGACGGCGTCCACGCTCGTGCGGCAGGCCTTGGCGATGGACCAGAGCGTCTCGCCGGCCGCGGCAGCGCGCACGATGACGCTTGGGCGCTCGTCTGCGCGCTCCTCGCCGGAAAGCTCCGCGCCGGTCAGCATGGGGCACGCGGATGCGGCGCGGCTCGTGAGCGTGACGTCGACGCCGAAGCGCGCCTCCGCGCCCTCGCCGCCCGGGACGGCGAACGCGTCGCCGGAAAACGCGGCCTCCGCCGCGGCGTCGCAGCCCTCGGCCAGGACGCTCGTGCTCTCGGATACCGTCTGCGCCGTCAGGCACACGGGCGCGCCCGCCTCGTCCAGGCACAGCGCCGTCACCGTCGCCGGGATGCGCACGCGGACCGTCTCGCCCTCGTGCGCCACGTCCGGCCAGCCGAGCAGGACGGAGACGTCGAGCACCTCGCGGCACGCGCCGGGCAGCGTCACGCGCGCGGTCTCGTGCAGATGCTCGCAGTCGAGCTGCCCCGTGCCGGAAAACTCCGCCGTTTTCACCTCGAGCGTGCCGCGCGTTGCATACGCGTCGTCGACGATCGTCAGCTCTCTCCGGGTCTGCGTGACGCACTGCGCCAGGAGGTTCAGCGTCAGCAGGAAGCGGCGCGCCGGCTCCTGGCCGTCCGGCGCAAGCTCCGCGCCCGTGAGCAGAAGCTCCACGCGCGGCGGCTCCTCGCCGCTCTCCCGGTCGAGGTCGGCATACTGCGAAAACGGGACGGAAAACTCATAGCGGAACAGCGTCCCGTCCGGCGCGCAGCCGAGCAATCGCACGGCAGCCGCGCCCTTGAACACGACGCGCGCGCCGATGGTGCGCGACTCGGTGAGCGTCAGGCCGCAGTCCCACTTCAAAAGCGCCTCACACGCCGGGACGCCGCCGGGCAGCTCGAGCTCCTCGCCGAGCTCGAACGCCTTTTCGGCCACCTGCTCCGTCAGCGTGACGGGCATGGCCACGCGATGGAGCTGCACGCACGCGGGCAGCTCCTCCGGCGGCGCGCAGGCCGCGAGCGAGTCGGCCTCGTACACCTCGACGCGCGCGCTGATGTCCGCGCGGATGAGCACCTTGCGCGAATTGAGCAGCCGCGCATCGAGCGCGCGCAGGCGCGGCGTATACACAACGCGCGCCCCGCTCGTCGCGCCCGGCGCGTCGACGCGCTGCGTAAACGGCAGATACGCCGACACCGCGCGCGTCTGCGATCCGTCCTCCGGCACGATCAGCGCATACGCGTGCACGCCGCCGGAGAGCAGCACGCTGCCGTCGCGGCACTCCTTGCTGCGCAGAACGACCGTGCCGAAGCACCCGGCCGTGCGCGCAACGTCCGGGCACGAATCCGGCACGATGGCCTCGCCCGTCTCCTCCTGGCTGACGACGCGGTCGCAGACCGCGCGCAGGCAGGCGGCTTCGATTTTCTCAAATTCCAGCTCCATGAAGCCTCACTCCTCGTAGCATTGGTACTCTATCTCTACGCGGAGCGGGACAAGATTATGCCTACCGCCGGCAGCCGAGCCACACGCCGAGGCCGATGAGCGCCAGCCCCAGAAGCGCGCGCAGCACGCCGGACGAAAAAACGAGCGACAGCAGCAGCCCCGCGCCCAGCGCGCACAGCGCCAGCGCGAGCGCCTGATCCCGACAACGCAAAATGACCGCCTCCCCCGTAGTATCCTACGCGGAAGGCGGCCAGCCGGTTCCTATTTCTTTTCCAGCTCCCAGGGCCGGATCTGCTTCATTTTCTCATAGAGGCGGACGTAGCTGTCATAGCGCGTCGGCTCGATGCCGCCGCGGGCGAGCGCCTCGCGCACGGCGCAGCCGGGCTCGGCGATGTGGGCGCAGTCCGGGTAGCGGCAGCGGCCGATGTACGGCGCGAAGTCCGAAAACGCGAACTGTAAATTCTCCTTGAGCACGAGCTCCATGCGGTCGGTCTCAAACGACGAAAAGCCGGGCGTGTCGGCGATGAGCGTCCCGTCCGGGAGGGCGTAGAGCTCCACATGGCGCGTCGTGTGCTTGCCGCGGCCGAGCCGGTCGGACACCTCGCCCGTCGGGATGGCAAAGCCGGAGCCGAGCCGGTTGAGCACGCTGCTTTTGCCGACGCCGGAGTTGCCCGTGAACGCGCACAGCTTCCCGCTCACGGCCGCGCGCAGCGCCTCGATGCCCTCGCCCGTCTCCGCGCTCGTGCGGATGACGGTAAAGCCCGCGTGCGAGTAAATTTCAAACAGCCGGTCGGCCGGGTCGAGGTCGCATTTGTTGAGGCACAGCACGAGCTCGACGCCCTGGTCGCCCGCGATGGCGGACACGCGGTCGATCAGAAACGGCTCCGTGACCGGGTTGACGTTCGCCGCGAGCATGACGAGCACGTCGACGTTCGCGACGGCCGGGCGGATGAAGCTGTTTTTGCGCGGCCGGATCTCCGTGACCGTTCCGGTGCCGTGCTCGATCTCGATCGCGACCATGTCGCCGACGAGCGGCGACTGGCCGTCTTTGCGGAATTTTCCGCGCGCGCGGCACTGCGTGATCGTCCCGTCCGCGCTCTGTACATAGTAAAACCCGCTCAGGGCCTTGACGATCCTTCCCTCCATGCTCATGAGAACGTCACCGTGCGCGTCTGCGTCAGGACGCCGTCGATATACACGTCGAGCTGCTGCTCGCCCGCGCCCTCGATGAGGAACTGGCGCTCCGTCTGCTCCGGCAGGAGCTCGACGACGTACTCGCCCGTCGCCGCGCCGTCGAGCTTGAGCGTGACGGTGGCCGAGCCCTCGCCGGCGGGGATGGTGACGGAGACGGTCTTTGTCGCGCGGACGGGCGTGACGGGGCCCTCCTCGCCGCCGGTGTCGCCGTCGCCGTCCGTCTCGGGCAGCTCAGATGGCGTGTCCGGCTCCTCCGGAGCCGGGTCGTTCGGCGTGTCGGGGTCGTCGGGCGTGTCGTCCGGCTGCTCCGTCGTCTCGGGCGGCTTGACCTCGGTGTCCGGGTCCTGCGCGTCCGGCGTCTCGTCCGGGTTTGTGCTGCCGACGGACGCCGTGCCGATCCAGATCTCGACCGTGTCGCCCGCGGACAGGCGCGTGCCGTACTCCGGCGTGTAGCGGATGATGCGCCCGACGAGCGCGGCGTCCGTCGTCGCCTCCTCATGCACGCGCAGATTGAGCCCGAGGTCGAGCGCGTTGAGCTGCGAGATGGCCTCGCTCTGCGACGAGCGGTACAGGTCCGGCATCACGGCCGTCAGCGGGCCACTCGAGACGATGACCGTGATGTCCGACCCGGCCTTGGCCGTGCGCTGCGCGCGCGGGCTCTGGTCGATGATGTAGCCGGTCGGATAGTCGTCGCTCGTCTGCGCGCCGCCATAGACGATGGTGAAATCAGGGTAATCTGCGCGGTTTAAGTCCTCATACACAAGTCCGACGAGGCTCGGGACGGTCACGTCGTCGCTGCCGGAGATGAGGTCGCGCAGGAAGTAGGCGTAGAGAAAATACAAAATGCCGAGCACGGCCAGCACGATGCAGACCGTCGCCGCGATCATCGGCGCGGAGCGGCGGCGCTTTTCCGGGGCGCTTCCCCGCTCGGGCCGGCGCGGCTGGGCCGCGTGGGCCGGCTTTCGCGCCGCGGGCGGAAGCTCCACGTGCGACGCCGCGCCGTCAAACGTGAACGTGACGGCCGGGTTCTTGCGGAACTCCTCCATGTCGCGGATCATCTCCGTCGCGGACGAATAGCGCTTGTCAAGATCGGCCGCCATGGCGTGCAGCACGATCTGCTCCAAGCCCTTCGGCACCTCGGAATTGAGCAGCGACGGCGGCACGGGCGCGGAGTTGATGTGCTGGATGGCCACGGAGACGGGCGTCTCGCCGTCATACGGCGGCCGGCCGGTCAGCATTTCGTACATGACGACGCCGAGCGAGTAGAGGTCTGTCCGCTCGTCGACGCGGCCGCCCTTGGCCTGCTCGGGCGAGATATAGTGCACGGAGCCGAGCGCCTCGCGCGTGAGCGTATTCTGCGACGAGCTCACGCGCGCGATGCCGAAATCGGCCACTTTCACGCTGCCGTCCTTGAGCACCATGATGTTGTGCGGCTTGATGTCGCGGTGGATGATGCCGCGGCTGTGCGCGTGCTCGAGCGCCTTGGCGATCTGCGTGCCGAAATGCAGCGTCTCGCGCCAGGTGAGCTGGCCCTTCTGCTCCATATACTGCTTGAGCGTCAGCCCGTCGATGAGCTCCATAACGATATAATCAATGTCATCCGATCGGGATACGTCGTAGACGCTGACAATATTCGGATGGGACAGCATGGCGACCGCCTGGGACTCCGCCTGAAAGCGGCGGCGGAATTCATCGTCCCGGGAGTATTCGTCCTTGAGGATCTTGATGGCGACGAGCCGGTTGAGCCGGTGGCACCGCGCGCGGTAGACGACGGCCATGCCGCCGCTGCCGATCTCCTCTAATATCTCATATCGGTTGTCAAGCAGACGTCCTATGTATTTGTCCATACTTGCTCCGTAACCTTCCGATCGGACGGCCGAGGCCGTCCGTTATTTCTTGATAAGGGGCCTTACGCCCGGATGAGCGCCATGGTCACATTGTCCGGCGCGCCCGCGCCGAGCGCAATGTTCAGCAGGCGCCGGCAGCAGTTGTCGGGGTTCGCCCCATGGACGACCTCGAAGAGCATCTCCTGATCCGTCACGACGCCGGAAAGGCCGTCCGTGCACAGAAGGAGGAAATCGCCGGGGCTGAGCGTTTTCGTGAAGATGTCGCACAGCACGTCCGGCTCCGTGCCGACGGCGCGGGTGATGAGGTTGCGCCGCGGATGGCGCCGGGCCTGGTCGGGCGTCAGCTCGCCGCGGCGGACCATGTCCTCCACGACGGAGTGGTCGACCGTGATGCGGGAAATGCCGCTCCGGTTCATATAGTATGCCCGGCTGTCGCCGATATTTGCGATCGTCGCGTCGCGGCCCTGCAAAAACGCGGCCACGAGCGTCGTCCCCATGCCCTGGAACTGCGTGCCGAGGTGCGACTGCTCATAGACGGTGCGGTTGGATAGCTCCGCGCCCGAGATCATCATGTCCGCGATGGCCGCGGCGCTCATGTTTTCGTGCACCGTCCGGCGCACTTCGCCGGCGAACACCTCGCAGGCGAGCCGGCTTGCGACATTGCCCGCGCGCGCGCCGCCCATGCCGTCGCACACGATGACGAGCAGCTGCTCGTCGGAAAAGCGGACGATGTCGCAGTAATCCTGATTCTGTTCCCGGACCAGGCCGGTGTCGGAAAGCGACCATGCCTGCATCGAACCACTCCTCCTTAAAAATTACTGCTGCTGTTGCTGCTGCATCTGCTTGCGGCGCAGCTGGCCGCACGACGCGTCGATGTCCCCGCCGAGGCTCCGGCGGACCGTCGCCGTGACGCCGCGCTTTTCCAGAATGGCCTGGAACGCCGCGATCGTCTCGCGCGAGCTGGGCTTGAGCGGGCTCTCCTCGACGTTGTTGAGCGGGATGAGATTGACGTGCGCGCCCATGCCCGCGATGCGGTCGCACAGGAGATTCGCCTGCTCGGGCGAATCATTCACGCCGCGGATCATGGCGTACTCAAACGAGATGCGCCGCCCCGTCGCGTCATAATACCGGCGGCAGGCGGCAAGCAGCTCCGCCACGTCGTATCGCCGGTCGATGGGCATGATCTCGCGCCGCGTCTCGTCGTCCGGCGCGTGCAGCGAGACCGATAACGTTAATTGTAACCGATACTCGGCCAGTTTGTCAATTTGCGGAACGACGCCGCACGTGGAAAGGCTGATGTGGCGCATGCCGATGTTCATGCCCTCGGCGCTGTTGACGAGCGTCAAAAAGCGCAGCACGGTGTCAAAGTTGTCCAGCGGCTCGCCGATGCCCATGAGGACGATGTTGGAGATGGGCAGCCCCGAGTCGAGCTGCGTAAAGAGCACCTCGTCGAGCATTTCCGCGGCCGTGAGGTCGCGGATCTTGCCGCCGATGGTCGACGCACAGAAGCGGCAGCCCATGCGGCAGCCGACCTGCGAGGAGATGCACACGGTGTTGCCGTGGTGATAGCGCATGAGAACGGTCTCGACGCAGTTGCCGTCGGACAGCTCCCAGAGGTATTTCATCGTGCCGTCTTTTTTTGAGACCTGCTTGCGCGCGACGATGGGCACGGTGATGGTATAGTTCTCCGCCAGCTTTTCGCGCAGCGCTTTGGACAGGTTCGTCATCTCGTCAAAGCTGCGCGCGCCGCAGTGGAGCCACGTATAGACCTGCTTGGCGCGAAACGCCGGCTCGCCAAGGTTCTTCAGGGCCTCCGTCAGCTCCGGCAATGTCAGGCATTTGATCTGCTCCATCATTCACACCTCCGCATCCGGCAGATGAAAAATCCGTCCGTCCCGTGCCGGTGCGGCCAGAGCGTGACCATGCCCGGCTCATCCTCGGGGACGGAGATCGGCAGCGTTTCGGGCGAAAACTCCGGGTGTTCGGCCAGAAACGCGTGCGCGACGCCGCCGTTTTCGCGCGAGAGCACCGTGCACGTGCTGTAAACGAGCACGCCGCCCGGCCGGACGTAGCGGCTGACGTTGTCCAGAATGCGTCTCTGCACGGCCGGAAGGCCGGCAATGCCGCCCAGCGATTTATAGCGGATATCCGGCTTTTTCCGGATGACGCCGAGGCCGGAGCACGGCACGTCGGCGATGACAAGGTCGAATTTTCCTTCAAGCTCCGGGTCGAACACGCCCGCGTCCTGCGCGCGCGGCGCGATGATCGAAAGGCCGAGCCGCTCCGCGCCGGCCGAGATGAGGCGGATCTTGTGCTCGTGCAGGTCGCACGAAATGATTTCGCCCTCGTTTTTCATGGCGATGGCCGCGGCGAAGCTCTTGCCGCCCGGCGCGGCGCACGCGTCGAGCACGCGCATCCCCACCTCCGGCGAGCCGGCCAGCGCGGCCAGATGCGCGCCCGCGTCCTGCACATAGACCCAGCCGCGCGAAAATGGCGCGAGCGCATCGACCGCGCCCGTGCCGGACACGAGAAGGCACTCCGGCTCGATCGGGTGGCGGCGGCAGACCGCGCCGGCATTCGTCAGGGCCGCCTCGGCCTCCGCGGCCGGGACGCGGAGCGTGTTGACCTGCACGCTCGTCTCCGGGATCTCGTTGTCGGCCGCGAGGAGCGCCTCGAGCTCCGCCTCCCCCACCTCCGCATCCGGCAGATGAAAAATCCGTCCGTCCCGTGCCGGTGCGGCCAGA
>CAVFYN010000078.1:5657-9448 GCA_963626425.1 Bacteroidaceae bacterium | reverse complement strand
CGGCCTGGCGCTTTTCCCAGAGGTCGATGGGCAAAAACACCATCTCACCCTCACCGTTGCGGGTCAGATAGATGGGCTCCTGCTTCTCCGTGGACAGCTTGACCATGCCGTCGTAATCATTCCGAAGCGCGGTCGCAGAGCGGATCATCATGGGGCATTCCTCCCGATCACTTATTCTGCACTAATTATAAACGAATCATTACCTGCCGTCAAGAACAGCGGGTGGAAAAGAATGCCTTTACACGCGCGGCGCTATGGGGGTACAATATATCAAAGCATCAGATTGCGCGAGGAGGGGACGGCGATGGAGCCGATTTACTTTTCATACGACGCCGAAGCGTGGCGTTTTAAGACGATCAGTGAATTCAAAGACAGCGTCGGCAGCGGTACGGAGGTCAATTTTGAATGGAACGGGCGGGAGTATCATATTTGCCCCGTCTGGCCGGACGGCGGCGTGAAATATTACATCGCGCCGCTTGACACGCTTGAGGAAACGATCTATGACAGCCCGGAAGCGATGCTGAATTATATGGTCGGCGGCGACCGGCTGCGGGATATTATCACGCGGGTACAGGTCACGGACCGGACGTTATGAGGTGAGGTCATGACACCTTTGATCGGGACGAACAGCTTTGAGGACAACCGATTCCGCTAGGTCGCGGATTTTGCGGACTGCATGCACCGCGGCGGCGAGGTGCAGTTTGAGTGGAAGGGCGTCATGTACTGCTGTTTCGGCTGCGTGGAGCCGGAGCCGGGGGCGCAGACGCGGATGGTCATCTCGCAGGCGGGCTCGGCCGAGGTCAACGCGCGGACGGAGATGTGGGCCGACACGCCGGACAGTCTTCTGGAATACATCGTCGGCGGCGACCGGCTGCGGGACGTCATCACGCAGGTCAAGGTCTGGGAGCGGACGATCTGAGAAAAGGCACGGGAAAAACCCGTGCCTTTCTTTTTGCGCGCGGATACGCTAAAATGTCTTAAACAAAACTTAATGGGCCAGCCCGTTTATTTTTAATCCGGCGATGCGGTACGATAGTCGCCGGAAGGAGGAAAGCGGTATGTACAACATTCTCATCTGCGACGACGACCGGGACATCGTGTCCGCGCTGAAAATTTATCTGACGGACCCGAATTACAACGTGCTCACGGCGTACAACGGGCGGCAGGCGCTGGAGATCATGGAGCAAAACGACGTCCACCTCGTGCTCATGGACATCATGATGCCGGAGCTTGACGGCATTTCGGCCATGGTGCGGCTGCGCGAAAAAAGCAACGTCCCCGTCATCCTGCTCACGGCAAAGAGCGAGGACGCGGACAAGATCCTCGGCCTGAACGTTGGCGCGGATGACTACATCACAAAGCCGTTCCACCCCATGGAGGTCACGGCGCGCGTGCGCTCGCAGCTGCGGCGGTATGTCCAACTCGGCGGCGCGCCGGAGACGGGGCGGAGCCCGGTGCTGGCTGTCGGGGCCATCGAGCTCGACGACCGGGAAAAGTCCGTGCGGCTCGACGGCGAGCCCGTCGCGCTCACGCCGCGCGAGTACGAGATCTTAAAGCTCCTCATGGAGCACCCGAATCAGGTGTTCTCGCCGAAGGAGATCTACTCGCGCGTCTGGGGCGAGGCGCCGCTCGGCAGCGAGAGCACGGTGGCGGTCCACATCCGCCATCTGCGTGAAAAACTGGAATACGATCCTGCCGACCCGCGCTATCTCAAGGTCGTCTGGGGGCAGGGGTACAAGATCGAGAAAGGAAAAAGACCATGAAGATCCAATCGGTCATGGAAAAAACGGGCGCGAAGATCGCGGCGTTCATCCTGTGCATTTTCTTTGCGGCGGCCACGGCGCTCGGGCTGCTCGGCGTCGTGTTTCTGACGGAGCAGGGGGCGTACGACCACTCGAAGAGCTATTTCCGCGACGAGCTGCTCCGCGGCATTATGAATGAGGCGGGCTACCGCATCGCGCACTATGCCGAGATGGGCGACGAGGACGGCATGGCGTATTTCACGGACAGCAACCTGCTCTATGAGCTGGATGTTCGCGTAAACGGCGAAGCGCCGGAGCGCCTGACGACAAACTGCGAAGGCAGCGAGCCGGAATGGACGTATGAGAGTACGTACGCCTTTGCGACGGGCGAGTGGGTCGTTTCCAATGACGTCTATACCACCGTGATGGGCGATGCGCCGGTTGACCACGCGGCGGCCAACGACAGCGCGGAGGCGGACAGCTACTGGAGGGCGATCGAGCGGGAGTACGTCTTTCACGCCGCGCTGCGCAGCGGCCTGCCCGTGTGCGACCGCTTCGCGCTGGCAAATGCGGCCGCGGGCGCGCTGTACGCGCTGCGCTACGGGATTTACGCCATCATGCTCGTCACGGCGGCGCTCTGCGTCGCGTCGTTCGTGCTGCTCCTGCTCGGCGCGGGGCGGCGCGCGGGCAGCGACGAAATTCACACGGGGCCGCTGACGCGCGTGCCGTTCGACCTGTTCCTGCTCGCGGCGGCGATGCTCGCCATCGTGCCGGCGGCGGCGCTCGACGCCGTGTTCGGAAGCGCCGGCGACGTTGCGGGCTTCGTGCTGCTCGGGCTGTACGGCGTGTTTGCCGCGAGCATCCTGCTCGGCTGCTGCGTGAGCGCGGCGGTGCGCGTGAAAAACCACACGTGGTGGCGCAATACGGTCATTTACCGCGCGCTCGCGTTCATCGGCCGCTGGGTGCGCAGGTTCTGGCGCGGCGCATGTAAGCTCGTGCGGGCGCTGCCGCTCATCTGGAAAACGGCCGCGGGCTACGGCGCGCTGTGCCTGCTTGAGCTGTTCGGCCTCGTGGCCTGCGGGTGGGATATGAGCGCGCTGGCCACGCTGTGGCTGCTCGAGAAGGTCGTGCTCGGCGCGGGCGTTTTCTACTTCGCGTTCATGCTCCGGCGGCTCCAGCGCGGCGGGCACGCGCTCGCGGCGGGCGAGCTCAGCTATCAGGTCGACACGCGGCACATGGTCGCCGACCTCCGCCGCCACGGCGAGGACCTCAACAGCATCGCCGCCGGCATGAACCGCGCCGTCGACGAGCGGATGCGCAGCGAGCGGTTCAAGACGGAGCTCATCACGAACGTCTCGCACGACATCAAAACGCCGCTGACGTCCATCATCAACTACACCGACCTCATTACGCGCGAGCCGACGGACAACGAGAAGATCCATGAATACTGCGAAGTGCTCACGCGCCAGTCCGAGCGGCTGAAAAAGCTCATCGAGGACCTCGTCGAGGCGTCGAAGGCGTCGACGGGCAACGTCGAGGCGCAGCTCGCGCCGTGCGAGATCGCGGTGCTTTTGACGCAGGCGGCAGGGGAGTACGAAAAGCGGCTGGCCGCGGCGAACCTCACGCTCGTCGCGCAGCAGCCGTCCGACGACATCCGCATCATGGCCGACGGGCGGCTTTTATGGCGCGTGCTCGACAACATTATGAACAACGCCTGCAAATACGCCCAGCCGGGCACGCGCGTGTACCTGACGCTCGAACGCGAGGGCGGCGAGGCCGTCATCTCGCTGAAAAACACGTCGCGCGAGCCACTCGGCATCCCGGCGTCGGAGCTGCTTGAGCGCTTCGTGCGCGGCGACAGCGCGCGCTCGACTGAGGGCAGCGGGCTCGGCCTTTCCATCGCGCAGAGCCTGACGGAGCTGCAGGGCGGCACGCTCGATCTGACGATCGACGGCGACCTTTTCAAGGTCACGCTGCGCTTTGCCTGCATAGGCTGACGCGGGAACTTTCATATTGCGAAAACGACACTTGGGGCGCCGTCCGGACATT
>CAVFYN010000078.1:0-5647 GCA_963626425.1 Bacteroidaceae bacterium | reverse complement strand
GGCAATATAATAGCACCAGTTGTTTCACAGCGGACACTTGTCCACGCTAAAGCAGCGATTCTGTAAACTATGTTGCTCCGCCCGGCGGAGCAGAGGGAGGAAGAACCATGAAAAAGATTCTGGCAATGATCCTTGCCGTGGCGCTGGTGCTCGCGCTTGCTGCGGGCTGCTCCGGCGGCGACAAGAAAGACGGCGACACCGTGTACATCGGCGTTTACGAGCCGCAGTCCGGCGCGAACGGCGCGGGCGGCAAGCAGGAGATCCTCGGCATGGAGTACGCCAACAGCCTGACCCCGACCGTTGAGATCGGCGGCAAGACCTACAACGTCGAGCTTGTCTACGCCGACAACGAGTCGAGCACCGACAAGGCCGTCTCGGCCGCGACGAAGCTCGTTTCCGCGGGCTGCTCCGTCGTCCTCGGCTCCTACGGCTCCTCGGTCGCCATCGCCGCGTCCGACACGTTCAAGGAGGCCGGCATCCCCGCCATCGGCGTCACGTGCACGAACCCGCAGGTCACGCAGGGCAACAGCCACTATTTCCGCATCTGCTTCCTGGATCCGTTCCAGGGCACCGTCCTTGCCAACTTCGCCCATGACGAGCTCGGCGCGCAGACGGTCTACTGCCTCGGCGAGCTCGGCAACGACTATGACCAGGGTCTCGTCAACTACTTCTCCAAGGCCGCCGAGGACCTCGGCATGAAGGTCGTCACGGCCGAGTTCCCGAAGGACACCTCCGACTTCACCTCGTACCTCACGAGCGCGAAGAACGAGGGCGCGGACGTCATCTTTGCTCCGACGTCCATCTCCTACGGCCAGCTCATCGTCGACCAGGCCGTCTCCCAGGGTGTCGGCGCGACGCTCATGGGCCCGGACACCTGGGACTCCAACCTCATCCTCGAGGCGGCGTCCGGCAAGGATGTTGAGATCTACGTCTCCACGTTCTACGCCGAGGGCGGCGACACGAAGTTCGAAGAGGGCTTCAAGAAGTGGCTCAACGACAACTCCGACAAGCTCACGAACAACGGCGGCAACGACATGATCGCCGCGGTCTCCGTCATGGGCTACGACGCGTACTACACCGCCCTTGAGGCGCTCAAGGCCGCCGGCTCCACCGATCCGGAGAAGGTCATGGAGGCCCTGCCGGACGTCACGTACACCGGCGTGACCGGCTCCATCGCCTTCGACGACACGGGCGACGCCGTGCGCGACTCCGCGTTCATCAAGTCCGCCAACACCGAGACGGTCGCGTGGGACTTCGTCGCGGTCCAGAAGGTCCAGTAATCCGGCCGATCCCCATTCGGGTAAAGCATACAGAATCAACGCGGCCTCGGCGGGAGCGCAAGCTCCCGCCTTGGCGCGGTTTAAGCCGTCCCATCGACGCATCGCGGAACGTATCCCTGCGTTCCCTGACATCAGGGGATGGAAGGATACGCTCCACAAGAAATAAGGAGGGAACCCGCTGCCATGTCTGACTTTTTGCAGGCAAACCTGCCCTATCTCATCTCCGGCATCTCGGTCGGCGGTCAGTACGCGCTCATCGCGATCGGCTACACGCTGGTCTACGGTATCCTGCGCCTGATCAACTTCGCGCACGGCGACGTTTTCATGGTCGCCGGCCTTATCATGGTGTACGCGTCGGCGTCGCTGCCGCTGTACGTCGCCATTCCGCTCGTCATCGTAGCGACGGTGCTGCTCGGATTTCTCATTGAACGCGCGGCGTATAAGCCGCTGCGCTCGTCGCCGAGAATGTCCGTCATGATCTCCGCCATCGGCGTTTCGTACCTGCTGCAGAGCTGCGCGCTGTACTTCACGGGCGGCCTGCCGCAGACGTACCCGGCCATCCCGTGGATCTCCGACACCGTCACCGTGCTCGGCGCGACGACGAAGGTCGTCACGCTCGTCACGCCGGTGCTCACGCTCGTGCTCGTCATCGCGCTCGTGCTCTTTATCAAGAACACGAAGATCGGCATGGCCATGCGCGCCGTGTCGAAGGACTTTGAGACGAGCCAGCTCATGGGCATCCGCATCAACTCCGTCATCAGCTTCACGTTCGTCGTCGGCAGCCTGCTCGCGGCCATCGGCTCGATGCTCTACTTCACGAACTACGCGTCCGTCACGCCGCTGTCCGGCTCGCTGCCGGGCCTGCGCGCGTTCGTCGCGGCCGTGTTCGGCGGCATCGGCTCCATCCCGGGCGCGGTCATCGGCGCGTTCATCATCGGCATCTGCGAGAACCTCATCAAGGGCGCGGGCTGGACGGCGTTCTCCGATGCATTCACGTTCGTGCTCCTCATCGTGGTGCTCATGGTCAAGCCGACCGGCATCTTCGGCGAGAAGACGACGGAGAAAGTCTGAGGTGGCGGATATGGGAAAGAAGATCAATGCGGCCCTGAACCCGTCGCTGAACAATCCGCAGGAGGCGCGCGACAAGAAGATCGACCGCGCCGTCGCGGCGGTGCTCATCGCGGCGCTGTACATCGTTTTGTTCCTGCTCGACAACTTCCTGCCGCGCAATTCGATCACGCTCATGCTCGTGCCCGTGCTCAAAAAGGGCGCGATCTACTCGCTCGTGTGCGTGTCCATGAACCTGCTCAACGGCTTCACCGGCCTGTTCAGCCTCGGCCAGGCGGGCTTTATGCTCATCGGCGCGTATACCTACGCCATCTTCAGCATCCCGGCCGGCCAGCACGAGGCCGTGTACCAGTATTTTGACGGCGGCGCCATCCAGTTTTCCATCCCGGAGCTGCTCGGAAACGCCATCGGCCAGAACGCCGGCAATTTCTTCGGCGCGATCATCTGCATCCTCATCGCGGGCGTCGTCGTCGCGGCGTTCGCCGCGCTCATCGGCATCCCGGTGCTGCGCCTGAAGAGCGACTACCTCGCCATCGCGACGCTCGGCTTCGCCGAGATCATCCGCGCGCTGTTCCAGTGGAACGGCCTCGGCCGCATCACGAACGGCTCGAACCTGCTGCGCAACTACACGTCGTTCTCCGACATGAAGATCGACCTCGGCGGCACGACGCTCAAATTCGCGACGATCTTCCCGTTCCTCATCGCGTCGCTGTCCATCGTGTTCATCGTCCTGCTCATCAACTCGTCCTACGGCCGCGCGCTCAAGGCCGTGCGCGACGATGAGATCGCCGCGGAGGCCATGGGCATCAACCTCTTCAAGCACAAGATGATCGCCTTTGTGACGTCGAGCTTCTTCGCCGGCGTCGGCGGCGCGCTTCTGGCCATGTTCCAGACGACGGTCCAGGCGAGCACGTTCACGACGACCATGACCTACGAGATCCTGCTCATCGTCGTCATCGGCGGCATCGGCTCCATCTCCGGCAGCTGCATCGGCGCGTTTTTGTACATCGCCTGCTCGGAGTGGTGGCTGCGCTTCCTCGACAACGGCGGCATCGGCTCGCTGTCCATCCCGTTCTTCCGCGACGGCTTCCGCAAGGTCGTGTTCTCCATTATCATCATGGTGATCGTGCTGTTCTTCTCGCGCGGCATCATGGGCGACCACGAGCTGTCGTTCACCGGGACGGTCCGCCGCATCAAAAATAAGCGCGCGGCGAAAAAAACAAAAGGGGAGGCGGCCGACCATGAGTGAAAACATCGCGCTGCACGTGGAAAACGTCACGATGCAGTTCGGCGGCGTCGTCGCCGTCAACAACCTCTCGCTCGACATCCCCGAGCATCAGATCGTCGCCCTCATCGGCCCGAACGGCGCCGGCAAGACGACGGCGTTCAACTGCATCACGGGCGTGTACGAGCCGACGAACGGCCTGGTCGAGTTCATGGGCGAGCCCATGGTCCGCAACCACCCGACCGGCAAGATGAAAAAGCTCTACCGCGGCGAAAACTGCGGCCGCTATGTCGGCAAGAAAGTTCTCGCGCCGACGCCGGACAAGATCACGCAGCTCGGCATCGCGCGCACGTTCCAGAACATCCGCCTCTGGCCGAGCATGACCGTCTTTGAAAACGTCCTGACGGCCAAGCACATGCGCGCCAAGCAGAACGTGTTCTCCGCCGCCTTCCGTGCCAACGCGAAGGAAGAGCGCCGCATGCGCGAGGAGACCATGGCGCTTTTGCAGGAGCAGGGCCTTGACAAGTACAAAGACGAGATCGCCACGAGCCTGCCCTACGGCCTGCAGCGCCGCCTGGAGATCGCCCGCGCGCTTGCGACCGATCCGAAGCTGCTGCTGCTCGACGAGCCGGCCGCCGGCATGAACCCGCAGGAGACGCAGGAGCTGGCCGAGTTCATCCAGCAGACGCGCGAGGAATATGACCTGACCATCTTCCTCATCGAGCACCACATGGATCTCGTCATGAACATTTCCGACTATATCTATGTCATCGACTTCGGCAGCGAGATCGCGCAGGGCGTGCCGGCGGACATCCAAAACAATCAGCGCGTCATCGACGCGTATCTGGGGGCGAGCGAAGATGAGTAATATCCTTGAGATCCGGGATCTGACCGTCAGCTACGGCGGCATCCAGGCCGTGCGCGGCATCTCGCTCGACGTCCCGCAGGGCCAGATCGTGACGCTCATCGGCTCGAACGGCGCCGGCAAGACGACGACGCTCAAGTCCATCGCGGGCGTCGTCCATCCGAAAAACGCGTCCATCAAGTTTGAGGGCGAGGAGATCTGCGGCAAGACGCCCGACGCGATCGTTAGCCGCGGCGTGACGCTCGTCCCGGAGGGCCGCAAGGTCTTTTCGAACCTGACCGTCATGGAAAACCTCAAGATCGGCGCGTATCTGCGCAAGGATAAGCTCGACGACGATCTGGAGTACGTGTTCAGCCTGTTCCCGCGCCTGAAAGAGCGCGAGTGGCAGCTGTCCGGCACGCTCTCCGGCGGCGAGCAGCAGATGCTGGCCGTCGGCCGCGCCATCATGAGCCGCCCGAAGCTCATCATGATGGATGAGCCGTCGCTCGGCCTCGCGCCGCTCGTCGTGCGCAACATCTTCGAGATCATCCGCCAGATCAACGAAAACGGCATCACCGTCCTGCTCATCGAGCAGAACGCCAACATGGCCCTCAAGATCGCCGACCTCGCCTACGTCATGGAGACCGGCCGCATCACCATGAGCGGCCCGGGCAAGGAGCTCCTCGCCAACGAGCAGATCCGCGAAGCGTATCTGGGCAAGAGCAAGACGTGAGATTTGAAATGACACCCCGCAGGATTGCCCTGCGGGGTGTTTTTTTGCGCATGGGGATGGGCCGCGCCCCTGTAGGGGCGACCCTTGCGGTCGCCCGGCGGCCGGATGCGGGACGAGGACGGTTCAACCTCTCAGTCGGCTCCGCCGACAGCTCCCCTTGCAGGGGAGCCAGCCGGAGGGCGCGTGCCGTAATTGGCGTGCAGCAGACGCGGCGGCGCAGTCGTAGGGGCGGATAATATCCGCCCGCCGGATGCCCGCTGCGGTCCGTATCCCAGCCGTAGGGCGGGATGACCCCATCCCGCCGCCTGCTGCGCGCCGGCGAATTCCCGACGCGCCCAAGCCTCCCCTGTGTAAGGGGAGGTGGCACGGCGAAGCCGTGACGGAGGGGTTGGCGGGACGATGTCCCGAATTTTCGATGGCGCACTGCCGCGTCCTTGACCTCCAACCCCTCAGTCGGCTTCGCCGACAGCTCCCCTTGCACAGGGGAGCCTTGGCGC
>CAVFYN010000077.1:0-3372 GCA_963626425.1 Bacteroidaceae bacterium | reverse complement strand
TTGTCCAAAGGTGCTTACATAAGCTCTTTTCTCGTTGTTTAATTTACAAGGTACATGTCGCATTTCCAAGTTGTTAAGCTCAGCAGCGAACTTTTATATCTTAGCAGATTCACACGCGTTTGTCAAGAACTTTTTTCATTCATTTTTTCGAACCAGCCGCTGGACGCTTCCGCTCCGGGTCAGATTCGATTGTTTTCTGAACGATTTTTGTTTCTCTCGATCAGCGCGAGAGTTATTCTAGCAGACCACCCCCGTTTTGTCAACGACTTTTTACTCTTTTTCCGCAACTTTTTTCCGGACCGCAACGAGTAGTATTCCCAGCGGGACAAGACCGCAACATACGCCGCTTCCCGCCGCAAATACCCACGCCGGGACCAGCCCCGCGGGCACGCTGAGCGCCAGCGCGGATGCGAAAAATGCTGAGGCGGCCCACGCATTCTCCTTCTTTACAATACCGGAAAGTCCCGTCTGCGTGATCCCGGACAGCGCGAAAAACGCCGAAGCGGCCAGCGCGCCCGACAGCAATACCTCAAACCGCTCCATGACGCCGAACACGCTGATCGTCTGTGCGGCGCGGTAGAGCGGGAACCCGTCCGCCGCCGTCTGCGCCGCGCCGAGCGTCCCATAGCACACCGCGGCCGGCAGCGCCGCGAGCAAAACCGCGCACGCCGCAAATCCGCCCGCCCCGCGGCTGCCCCGCCGGAGCGCCATGCCCGGCACGACGAATACTGCCGCGGCGATCCCGGCCTCCCGCCACCGCACCGGCGCGAGCAGCGCGCGCCACTGCGTCTCCGGCAGCGAGAACAGCGCGATGACGGCCGGCAGCGCCAGGATAAACGCCCACACCGCCGCGCCCGCGCGGCGCGGCGCCTCCTCGCCCCGCGAGACGGCATACGCCCCGAGCGCCGCGAGCACGGCCGGGATGAGATACGACCCCGCCGCCTGCGGAAACAGCCCGCGCGTGAGCGAAAGCCCGAACCCGCCGAGCAGCGCGCACCAGATCAGCCGCAGCGCGCCGTACCACCGCGGCCACGCCCAGCCGTCCGGCAATCGCGCGCCGAGGCGCGCCATACAATATAATATAATCACGCCGCCCGCCGCGCCGGCCAGCGCGCTCCCCGGCGCCATCTTCGCCAGGAGCACCGCCGCCGGGCACGCGGCCGTCGCGGCCAAGTAAGCGCCCTCGGCGCGGTCAAGCCGTCTCATAGCCGCCGTCCCCCTTCGTAAGATTCGGCAGCGTCACGCCCGCGCCGCCGTAGAGCGCCCGCCGCACGTCGGCAAGGCGAACTTCGCCCGGATGGGCGGTCAAAAACTCCGCAAGCGCCTCCGCGTCCTCCATGAGCGCGCCCGCGTCCTCGCCGGAGGCGTAAAGCCGCACCGCCGGGCGCAGCGCGCCGCTGCGCGCGATGCCGGACGCGGCGTTCGCCGCGCCGTCTGTTAAGATCACGTGCTCCGCCGCGCCGAGAAAGAGCCTGCCCGGCGCGTGCGACGCGAGATCCTCGACCGCCGCGTCAAAATCCGCGCCTGCGCCCGCGATGCCCTCCGGCGCATAGACCGTCACGCCGTTTTCGTCCGCCGCGACGGCGAGCACCTGCACGACCGTCAGCTCCGACGCGTCGACCGCCTCGAACGGCAGCCACCCGAACAGCCCGCACAGCAGCGCCGCGAGCAGAAACATCACCGGCTTTTTCAAATCTCACGCCCTCCTCACGCCTGCCGCCGCGTGTCCTGCACGCCGAGCGAGCCGTCGCGGAATTTGTCCGTGGAAAGCCGCGGCCGCACGAGCGCGCGCAGCCCCGCCGCGCGCGAAAACGGCGCAAGATACGCCCGCCCGCACGAGGAAAGCCCCGCCAGATGCGAAACCAGCGCGCACGCGCCCGCCGTCAGCCCGAAAAGGCCCGCCAAACTCGCGCACACAGCAAGCCCGAACCGCCACAGCCGCAGCGCGTCCGCAAGGTCCCGCCCCGGCAGCGCGAATCCGCACACGCCCGCCGCCGCGACGACGATGAGCGCCGCGGGCGAAATGAGCTGCGCCTCGACGGCCGCCGTCCCCACGACGAGCCCGCCGATGATGGACACCGGCTGCCCGATGGCCTGCGGCAGATGCAGCCCGGCCTCCTGCAAAAGCTCGAAGCTGAGTAGCAGGCCCAGCACCTCCACGATCGTCGGAAACGGCACGGACGCCTTGCTCTCAATGATCGCGAGCAGCAGCTTCGTCGGGATCATCTCATGGTGAAACGACGCCGCGGCAATATAAAGCCCCGGCAGAAACAGCGAAAAAATGGCCGCCGCGTAGCGCAGCACGCGCACGAAGGAGGCGAGCACATAGTCCATCCCGCGGTCCTCCGGCGACTCCATCAGATACCCGAGGTCGACCGGCAGCAGATACCCCAGCGGCAGCCCGTCCACGAGCACGCCGACGCGCCCGTCGAGCAGCCCGCGCGCGAAATGGTCCGTCCGCTCCGTGTACCCGAGCAGCGGAAACGGCGTCCGCTGCGACCCCGTCAGGTATTCCTCCACGGCCGCGGGCGACAAAAATCCGTCGATGTCGATGGATTCAAGCCGCGCCTTGACCGCGTCCACGAGCTCCGGGCTCGTCAGTCCCTCGATCGACACGACCGTCACGTTCGTCAGCGACCGCCGCCCGACCTGCGTCTCAAAAAGCCGCAGCGCCGGCGTGCGCAGATGCCGCCGCAGAAGCGACGTGTTCGTCCGCACCGTCTCGGTGAACGCGTCCTTCGCGCCCTTGACCGTGCTCTCGACCTCCGGCGGGCTCGGCGAGCGCTTCTCGCCCGTCTTGACCTCGTAGGCCACGGCGCCCGAAGGCTCGAGCACGATGCAGAACCCGTTGACGAGCTTCTTCGCCGCCGCGTCCAGGCTGTCCACGCCCTCGGCCACGGCGTTCCACGCCTTCTCGCCCCGCACGAGCGGCCCGAGCACAAAGTCCGAGATCTCCGAGCTCGACACGAGCCCGTCAATAAAATACGCCGTGCGGGACCCATCCGGCGTCTCAAACTCCCGCACCACAAAATCGCCCGCCCCGGCAAAGATCTTCTCGATCCCCTCGCCCGAAACCGGCGCGCTGTTTTCGTCCATGCTCTCACCCCGCCGGTAGTTTTTCCCGCCGCGCGGGAAATATACCTTGCCCCGCGCGGGTTTGTGTTATACTATTATATATTGTGAATTTGGTGGAGCGCGGCCGCGTCTGCACCGCACCCATTGCGGAACCCACCTTCCGAATGGCTCCCCTGAAAGGGGAGCTGTCGGCGGAGCCGACTGAGAGGTTCCAAGGCCGCCGTATAGCAGAGCGCTTCCGAAAATTCGATACCGCGCAAAACCTCTCCGTCACGGCGTTCCGCCGTGCCACCTCCC
>CAVFYN010000076.1:0-3930 GCA_963626425.1 Bacteroidaceae bacterium | reverse complement strand
GTCCAGCACCTCCGCCACGCCGCTGCCGACGGTGCCGAAGCCCAAAACTGCAATGGATACCATGTGTGCCTCCCTTACCCCGCGACGATCTCGCTGCGGATGACGCCGCCGAGGGCGTCGACCTTGGCGATCATGCTCTCGACCGAGCAGGTCAGGCTGCTCGTGGCGGCCGAGATGGTCACCATGGCGCAGCCGCCCGACGGGATCGTCTGGTTGATGGTCAGAATATTTGCGCCGCATTCGGCTAAAATGGTTAATATACCCGACAGAACGCCGGCGTGGTCCTTGAGCATGAACTGGAACGTCAGGATCCGTCCGGCCATGAGGTTTTCAAACGGGAGCACGCTGTCGCGGTATTTATAGTAGGCGCTGCGGCTGATGCCGGTCATTTTCGCGGCGTCGCCGACCGTAGCGGCCTCGCCGGTCTGGAGCAGGCGCTTGGCCTCCGCCACGGAGCGGAACACCTCAGGCAGCGCCTCGGCCTCTACGAGGAAATACTTCGGTTTCTCCTGCATGATGCGTCTCCTTGTCTTTGCACAGAAGTCATTTGTTTTCGCAGTGCGGTTATCATACCATTTTCATAGCCTGATTGCAAGGAAGATTCTGCTGATTTTCGCGCAAAAAATTGCGTGTGGCTGTTCATATTATCTAAATTGTATTCCGGGAGGGTCAAATTGGACGAAAAGAAGGGGCTTCGCATCGCGCTCTGGGTGCTGTTCGGCGCGTTGGCCGGGTGGGCAGCGTTCCGGTTTCTGCTGCCCGTCGCGCTGCCGTTTGTCATCGGGCTGGCCGTCGCGGCGCTGTGCGATCCGGCCGTACGGTTTTTCCTCGGGCGGACGGGCCTTCCGCGCTGGGCGTGCGCGGGGCTGGCCGTGGGGCTTTTTTATGTCGTGCTCGGCGGAGCGCTTTTTCTGCTGCTGCGGCGGGCCGGGATCGAGCTGGTCGGACTGTGCCGGCAGGTGCCGGCGATCCTGTCCTCGCTCGCCGGGCCGGCCGCGCGGCTGCACGAGGCGCTGCTGCGCCTTGCCTCCCGCGCGCCGGACGGGCTGGGAACGGCGCTGCGGTCGTATGTCGAGCGGCTGTTCTCCGGCTCGGCCGGGTGGGTGGACACGCTCAACGCGAAGGTCTTTTCCGCGGCGACGGACGTTCTGACTGGCCTGCCCGGCGCGGCGCTGTTTGCCGTGACGAGCGTGCTGTCGAGCTTTATGGCATCTTCCGAGCTGCCCGCCGTGCGCCGCGCGCTGACGCGGCCCATCCCGGCGCGCCACCGGGACAAGGTCACGGCCGCGGCCGAGCGCCTGCGGCGCGCGTTCGGCGCGTGGTGCCTGGCGCAGCTTGAGCTCATGGGCGTGACGTTTGCCATCGTGACGGCGGGGCTGTTTTTCCTCGGCGTGGACTACGCGCTGCTGTTCGGCCTGCTCATCGCGCTCATCGACGCGCTGCCCGTGTTCGGGACGGGCACGGTGCTGCTGCCGTGGAGCCTTGTGATGTTCGCGCGCGGGCAGACGAAGCGCGCGCTCGGGCTGCTCGCGCTGTACGGCGCGGCCATGCTCACGCGCACGGCGCTCGAGCCGAAGCTCGTCGGGCGGCAGATCGGCCTGCCGCCGCTCGTGACGCTGCTCGCCATCTACGCCGGCTACCGCACGGTCGGCCTCGCCGGCATGATCCTCTTCCCCATCGGCGCGCTGCTCGGCAAGCAGCTGTGGGACTCTTACGCGCGCACGAAGCCGGAGTAGTTGCATTCGCGCGCCAAACGCGGTAAAATGGGCCCTGAAACTGAAATGAGGGTCCATCCATGATCTTGTCCTGCACCGCCGCGCGGCGCGCGAAGCTCTCGTCCATCCTGCACACGGAGCTTTCCATGTCCACGGGGCTCATCAAGCGCTTGAAATACGACCACGCCTTCGCCGTCAACGGCGTGCCGCAGCGGACGAACTACATCGTCGAGCCCGGCGACACCGTGACCGTCCGCCTCGACGAAGCCGCGCCGGACTACCCCGCGCAGGACGCGCCGCTCGACATTCTGTACGAGGACGACGCGCTCATCGCCGTCGACAAGCCCGCCGGCATGATGGTCCACCCGTCGGCCACGCGCAACGACGGAACGCTGGCCAACTACCTCTACGGCTACTATCTGAAAACCGGCCAGAAATGCGCCGTCCACCCCGTCACGCGGCTCGACCGCGACACGCTCGGCGTCGTGCTCCTCGCCAAAAACGCGCACGTCCACGCGCTCCTGCACCAGATGCAGCTGCGCGGCGCGCTGCACAAATCCTACCGCGCGCTCGTGTTCGGCGCGCCAGAGGCCGATTCCGGCGTCATCGACGTGCCCATCGTCCGGCCCGATCCCATGCGGATGCAGCGCGCCGCGGGTGAAGGCGGCCTCGCGGCCGAGACGCGCTACCGCGTCCTGCGCCGCGGGCAGACGAGCCTTCTGGAGCTGACCCCCGTCACCGGCCGCACGCACCAGCTGCGCGTGCACTGCCTGTATTCCGGCTTCCCCATCGTCGGCGACCCGCAGTATTTTACCGCCCCCTCGCGCGCCTGGTCGGACGCGCACGGTTTTTCCACGCAGCTGCTGTGCGCGAAGGAGCTGCGGCTGCTCCATCCCATCACGGGCGCGCCGCTCGTGCTCCGCTCGCAATACGGGGCGTGGGAATAGGCAAAAAGCTGTGCAAATTTGCAGTTGTGCTTTGGCGCGAACTGTACTATAATAACCCGTGGATAATTTTGCTTTCGAACGCGTAAACGAAAGACAAATTGGAGGTTACCGCAATGTTTGACAAGCTCATTGAAATGCTCAAGGCCAACCCGAAGAAGATCGTCTTCACCGAGGGCCCGGACGCCCGCATCCTTGAGGCGACTGCCCGCATCAAGGCCGCCGGTGATTACCTGACCCCGATCCTCGTCGGCAACGTCGAGGAGGTCAAGGCCAACGCTGCCAAGGGCGGCTACGACATCGAGGGCGTCGAGATCATCGACCCGGAGACCTATCCGGAGATGGACGCCATGGTCGAGAAGATGGTCGAGCTCCGCAAGGGCAAGATGTCCCCGGAGGACTGCAAGAAGAACCTGCTCAAGGGCAACTACTTCGGCACGATGCTCGTGAAGATGGGCAAGGCCGATTCCCTGCTCGGCGGCGCCACGTACTCCACGGCCGACACCGTCCGTCCGGCGCTCCAGCTCATCAAGACGAAGCCGGGCAACACGATCGTGTCCTCCTGCTTCATCATGGTCCGTGACAACGCCGACGGCACGCAGGAGCGCCTGGCCATGGGCGACTGCGCCATCAACATCCACCCGACCGAGGACAATCTCGTCGAGATCGCGCAGGAGACCGCCAAGTGCGCCAAGACGTTCGGCATCGACCCGAAGGTCGCTTTCCTGAGCTTCTCCACGAAGGGCTCGGCCAAGGACGACGAGGTCACGAAGGTCCAGAACGCCGTCGCCAAGGCGAAGGAAGTTATGGACGTTCCGGTCGACGGCGAGATGCAGTTCGACGCGGCCGTGGCTCCGGAAGTCGGCCAGCTGAAGTTCCCGGGCTCCACCGTCGCCGGTCATGCCAACACGTTCATCTTCCCGGACGTCACCGCCGGCAACATCGGCTATAAGATCGCGGCCCGCCTCGGCGGCTTCGCGGCCTACGGCCCGATCCTCCTCGGCCTGAACGCCCCGATCAACGACCTCTCCCGCGGCTGCAACGCCGACGAGGTCTACAAGATGGCGATCATCACCGCCGCTTTGGCGTAAAACAAAAACCCCGCTGCTCCGGCAGCGGGGTTTTTATTTTACGGAGAGATTGCAGCCCGGCTGCGCGCACGCCCCGCTTTGCGGGGCGCACACTTGCTGGCCTGTAAGGAAAAATTTCCGAGGCGCATGTCCTCGGAAATTTTGATTTGAATTGATTCGCCGCCTGCGGGCGGCGAACTC
>CAVFYN010000075.1:0-4503 GCA_963626425.1 Bacteroidaceae bacterium | reverse complement strand
GGTAGAGCGCCTTGTCCTGCTCGGTCTGGACGGCCAGGAGCGTATTGCTGCCGCGGTTGAGCTCGCCCGCGCGCGAGAGGTCGCCCTCGGGCAGGGAATCCTCGCCGTAGCGGAATGTGTGCAGGTTCTCAAGCGCGCTCTCCCGCGCGCGGTCGACGCCGGACAGCGTCCCGCCCGGCAGCGCGAGCGCGCAGATGATCGCCAGCGCGGCGATCACGGCCCACAGGTGCACGGCCTGCGTGGGCGGCGCATTGCCGGGGACGCTCATCCACATGCCGAGCAGCGCGGCGACCACGAGCGCGAACGGCAGCGAGGAGAACGTGCCGATCAGGAGCGAGACGAGCCCGAGCAGCGCGCACAGCGCCGACGTGAGGCCCATGCCGCGCCGGTGCGTCAGGCCCCAGGCGGCCGCGCCGCACGAAAACGCGAGCAGGAGTGAGACCTGCCGCACGCTCGCGGCGGTCGCGCCGGCCGGGAACAGGCGCACGGCGGACTCGTAGGTGACATTGAAGTGCAAAATGACGCAGTTGATCCAGAACTGCAGCCCACGCCAGATCTCGCCCGGGCGGAGCAGCACGATCAGGATCGGCCACGGCAGAAGGCGCAGCAGCCACGCGGCGGCGCGCAGCGCCGGACGGTCCTTCCCGGCGGCGGAAAGGCGCGTGGCGAGCGCGAAAAACGCCCAGCCGAGCAGCGCGCCGACCGCGGCGCCGGTCCAGCCGGGCGCGGCGCTGCCGAGCGGCGCGAACAGCTGCGCGAGCACGCCGCCGCACAGCAGCAGCGACAAAACGGCGTACCAGAGCGTCGGAGACCGTCTGCGCACGCCCGTCGGGCGGATGAGGAGCGTATTTTTCTTCATCTCTGGCGGCCTCCTTTCTCAAAAATCAGCATGGGATGCGGCAGCGCTCACCGGGCTGCGGGACGGCGGGCACGGTGACGAGCACGCACTTGTCGCCGCTGCCGGTATAGCTCGGCGGCGCGTCGCCGGACGCGCTGACGACCGTGACGCCAAGGCGGCGGTCCAGGCCGTGCAGATCCTCGCCGTACAGGCCGTCGGACACGATGACAAGGCGCGTGAAATACTGCTCGAGCCGGTCGGACAGGAAGCACTCAAGTCCCACGCCCGCGCGCTCCGGCACGCGAAGGCCGAGAAAGCGCGGAACGACGCGGTGCAGCTCGCGCTGCGAGCGGACCTGGCAGAGCTGGAGCCCCGTGCGCGTCGGGATGGCAAGGCAGAAGGCGATATTGCGCTGCAGAAGCTGCTCGCCGAGCGAGATGGTCAGCGCGACGGACGCGTTGCGCGCGTCGGCCGGGACGGGCGCGTCGCCGATCGTCAGGCCGAGGTCGGGCAGCAGGCAGAGGTCAAAATGCGACGGGTCGCTCGGCTCGCGCACGATGAGCGTGTCCGTCTTGCTCGAGAGCTTCCAGTGGATGGTGCGCACGTCGTCGCCGGGGACGTACTCGCGGATGTCGAACGTCTCGGACGGGTCCGAGCCGCGGCGGTTCTGCGTGAGCCCTTCGGCGCGCGAGATGCCGCTGGCCATCTGCGACGGGGCGACGGAGACGGGGTATTCGGCGGGGTAGACCGTCGAATGCACCTCGGCAAACGGGCGGCAGAGCAGGCGGAACAGCTCGAGCACGTCGCAAAGCTGCGCGCGGGCGCAGCGGATCCAGACCTCGCCGCACAGGGCGCTGGAAAGCGGGAATTCGTATTCGCAGCTCGCGCCGCGCAGCGGCAGGACGAACGTACGCGTCTCGGTCTCGGAGAACATGGCGCTCTCCAGCTCGATCTCGACGACGGCGTACTTGGCCGCGAGGACGCGGCCGCTGAGCTCCGCGCGGAGCGTGACCTGCGCGGGCGCGCCGAGGCGCGAGCCGGCCGGGACGATCAGGCTCAGCCGGATGCGCCGCGCGTCCACGCGCAGGTGGACGGCGAGCACGAGCAGCAGAAACAGCAGCAGCGCCGCGCAGTACAGCAGATACGCCCGGCTGAACACGAACAGCGCCGCGAGCAGCGCGGCGACCGCAAAGCAAAAGCCGATGCGGCTTCTAATGACGCTCATCCGCGCTCATTGCCGCCGGGGCGGACCTCATCCAAAAGCGCGGTGAGCAGCTCGCGGGCGTTCACGCCGTCCACGCGCGCCTGCGGGCGCAGGACGATACGGTGGGCGCACACATCGGCGAACACCTCCTGCACGTCCTCGGGGATGACGTAGTTGCGCTCGCGCAGGACGGCGCACGCGCGCGCCATGCGCACGACGGCCGAGACGCCGCGCGGCGAGATGCCGAGCTCGATGAGCGGATGCGAGCGCGTGGCCTCGCACAGAGAGATGGCGTAGGCGAGCACGGCGTCCGTCACGCGGACGGACGAGAGATAGTTCTGGATCTCGAGCACATTGGCCGCGTTCGTGACGGCCGTGAGGTCGGAGAGGGGATTGTGGTACCGCTGGGCCGTCAGGATGCGGATCTGGTCTTCCATCGTCGGGTAGCCGATGGACAGGCAGACCATGAAGCGGTCGAGCTGCGACTCCGGCAGCGGCTGCGTGCCGGACGAGCCGAGCGGGTTCTGCGTCGCGATGCAGATGAACGGCGACGGCAGCGGATGCGTCACGCCGTCGACGGTGATGGTGTGCTCCTCCATGACCTCGAGCAGCGCCGCCTGCGTTTTCGGCGAGGTGCGGTTGATCTCGTCGGCCAGCAGCAGCTGGCAGTTGGCCGCGCCGTCGCGGTACTCGAACTGGTTCGTCTCGCGGTTAAAGACGGTGAAGCCCGTGATGTCCGACGGCAGCGTGTCCGTCGTGAACTGGATGCGCTTGTGATCGAGGCCGAGCGCGCGGGAGAACGCGACGGCCAGCGTCGTCTTGCCGACGCCGGGGCGGTCCTCGAGCAGGATGTGGCCGCCGGCGTAGATGGTCATGAGCACCTTTTCAACGATCTCATCCTTGCCGATGAAGGCCTTTTTCACCTCGGCGATGATCTGCTTGGACTGTTCAACGATCATTCCTCAAATCTCCTCTTCTTGTTCTTCGTCGGAAATGGGACGGTCTTCGTCATCGGAGGGGGAGGTCAGATCGTCTTCATCGCCAGTTGTTTCGTTCGACGCGTCGGAGCCATCCGGCGCGGGGTCTGTGAGACCTGCGTCCTCATCGGGCCAGAGGTCGGGGAAATCCGTGTCGCCCCAATCGGGATCGGGCAGCGGATCGGGATCCGGCCAGTCCGGCTCCTCCGGTTCCTCACGCTCGGTCAGGCAGATGAGGTCGTCCTTATTGTCAATGGGCGTGTACTCCTCAAAGCCCGCATTGTAGAGCATGGCGCGGACGCGGTTTTCGCCGTAGATGAGCGCATTGTAATAGCCCTCCTCGTCGAAGCTGTAGTCGTCGCGGAGGAACGCGAGGTAGATGTCCCAGTCGGAGTCGTAGCCGGCCATGGCGAGCGTCCAGTCGCGGATGAGGTTGCCGGGCACGAACGACGCATTGATGGGGATGAGGCCGATGTTCTCATCGGGCACACCGAACGAGAACGGGATGCCTGTGCCGTCGACCATGAGCTTCGGCGCCTCGTCGCCGTACAGCCACAGCGTGAGCTCGGAGAAATCGTCATACTCCACGCCCTCGAACGCGCCGGAGCAGATGCCCACGAGCGTTTCCGGAATGTTGATGGACTGCAGGTTCGGGCTCTGCGCATACGCGCCCTTGCCGATGTAGTCGATCGTCCAGCCGTTCGGCAGGTCCATGTCGGCCTCGTTGAAGCCCTCCCAGTAGACGTCCTTCGCGCCCGTGAGCGTGAGGTAGCCGTTTTCGTCCTCGGAGAACGTGTACTGGTGGTCGATCTGCGTGATCGGGTCAAGGCCCATCATCTGGCGCAGACGGTTTTCCTGAATGAGCAGCTGGCAGTCGACCTCCGCGAACACAATCGCGTGGTCGGGCTCGATGCCCGTCGTGTAGTCATACATGCTCAGGAACGTGTAATACCACAGCTGCTGGTACGGCGTGTAGGTCGAGTCGCCGGGGTAGCCGCAGAAGTAATATTTCCAGATGTCAAGGAACTGCTCGTCGGAGCCGCAGGTGTCGATGTGCAGCTTTTCCGCTTCCTCGGCCTCGGTCCAGTCCATGTTGAACCGGTAGCCGGAGCCGGCGCCGAAGAGGATGAGATCCGGGACGGAGCCGGTGAAGCGCACGGTCCGAAGCGAGTCGCAGCGGCTGAACATATTCGTGTACAGGCCGCTCCACCAGTAGACCTCGCCGAACGTGACCTCCTCGAGCGACGTGCAGCCCTGGAACATATCCTCGGCCAGCCAGGCGCCGCTGCCGCTGTTGAACGTGTCGTCAAACGTGATGGCGCGCAGTTTTTCGCAGCTGTAGAACGAGTAGATGCCGCAGTTGGTGCTGGACGGCAGCACGATGTCCGGGCCGAGGCCGGACGAGGCGAAGGCGTAGGTACCGATGTAATAGAAGCCGCCGATGCGGGTGGTCTGGTTCGAGAAATCGACCGTGAAGGCTTCGG
>CAVFYN010000074.1:0-29659 GCA_963626425.1 Bacteroidaceae bacterium | reverse complement strand
TTTCAGTTCCGCGCGGAAATCCGGATGCGCCACGGCGATGAGGTTTTTCACGCGGTCGCGCACGGAGCAGCCGCGGATCCTCGCGATGCCGTACTCGGTGACGACGAAGTCGAGCTCGTTGCGCGAGAGGGTGACGACGGAGCCGGGGGTGAGCGTCGGCGTGATGGTCGAGATCGTGCCGCCTTTTTTCGTGGAGGCGACGGCGATGACGTTGCGGCCGCCCTTGGCGTGCGACGCGCCGATGGCCATGTCGGACTGGCCGCCGGAGCCGGAATACTGGCGCGTGCCGATGGACTCCGAGCAGACCTGGCCGGTGAGGTCGATCTGGAGGGCGGAGTTGATGGAGATAAAATTATCGTTCTGCGCGACGACCCACGGGTCGTTGACATACTCGCCGCGCAGAATGCGCACGGCGGGGTTGCGGTCGATCATGTCATAAAGGCGCTGGTCGCCGTAGGCGAACGTGCCGATGAGCTTGCCGGGGTGGAGCGTCTTGCGCTTGCCCGTGATGACGCCGGCCTCGACGAGGTCGACCATGGAGTTCGTCAGCATCTCGGAATGGACGCCGAGGTCGTGCTTGTCCATGAGCGAGAGCGCCGCGGCGTCCGGGATGCCGCCGATGCCGAGCTGGATCGTGTCGCCGTCGTGGACGAGCGAGGCGACGTTGCGGCCGATCTCCATTTCAAGCTCGCTCGGCGTCGAGCGCGGCAGCATCGGGATGGGCGACGCCGCCTCGACCAGGCACGTCACGTCGCGGATGTGCAGCTCCGTGTCGCCGTACGTCACGGGCAGGTTCGGGTTGACCTGGACGATGACGCGGTCGGCCGCCTCCAGAAACGTGCGCTCGTGGATGAGGCAGAGCGGGATGTGCAGGTAGCCGTGGCGGTCCATGCTCGTCGCGGCCGTGATAAAGACGGTGCAGCCGTGCGTGTCGATCCAGCGGCCGGCGCCGTTGTGCAGGTCGCCGGGGTAGTAGCCGATGAGCCCGCGGTCGTGCGCGGCGCGCGCGGGGCCCATGAGGAACGTGATGTCCGTGTCAAAATCGGTCAGAAACTCCGGATCGGAGAAAAATTCGTGCTGATTGAAGCACATGGGCGCGAAAAATTTGCACTTGACCTTGCCCTTCAAGCGCGGCAGCGCGTCGAAAATGGCCGTCGGCTCGTTGGCGCACTGGCTCGTGCCGATGACGTCGCCGTCGCGGAGATAGGACAGCGCCTCGTCCATCGTGACGCGCTTGTCGATGTACATCTGTTCATACTGATTCATGGCGAAAAACTCCTAAATAGATTAACCGCTGATGAGCGCGATGCCAAACGAGACGAGCGGCAGCGTGACAAGGCAGACGAGCGTCGTGAGCATGACGGCGCACACGGCGTAGTCCCCGTCCGAGCCGTTGGCCTTCGAGAGCATGGCGACCATGTTGATGGCCGGCAGGCCGAAGATGAACGTCATCGTGCCGGCCATGTCGACCGGCGTGTGCAGCAGCATGAGCACCGCGAAAAACGCGATGGGCAGCACGATCATTTTCAGCACGATCTCCGCGTACAGCTCCCAGCAGCGCAGCACGCCGCGCACGTCCGTCATGGACAGCATGCCGCCGATGTAGATGAGCGACATCGGCATGGACGCCGCGCCGAGCTTGGAAAGCGACGTTGTGATGACCTTGGGAAGATGCAGATCCAAAAGCACGAGCACCGTCGCGAGAATGATGGCGACGAGCGCCGGGCTGAGCACGTTTTTCAGGCCCTTGAGCGAGAATTTCTCCTTCGCCGCGCCCTTGTCCCGCGCCGGCTGCGTCAGGCTGACGCCGTACGTCCAGAACAGGCTCTGGTCGATGATGGTCAGAAGCGAGATGTAAAGGAGCGCCGTCGTGGGATACAGCTCCGTCACGAGCGGGATGCCCATAAAGCCGACGTTGCCGAACATGACGATGGCGCGGAACACTTTCTCGCGGTTGCCCGACAGATGAAACGCGCGCACGAGCACCGTCGCCAGCAGCCACAAAAGCGCGTACATCGCAAGCGAGATCGGGATGACGAGCAGGCTCTCCTTCAGCCCCGCGCGCGTCGCGCCCTCGGCCGTGTTCACAAAAATAAACGCCGGCAGAAGCACGCGCATGACGAGCTTCGACACCGCCGCAAGCGAGTGCTCATCGAGAATATGGCATTTGACCGTGATGACACCCGTCACGATCATCAAAAGAAACACGCCGATCTGCATGAGCACGGTTAGAAACTGTTCCATTCTCTTTCCTCCTGACAGAAAAACGCCCGCCGCCGGCGGGAGATTCGTATACAATATTATGATACCGTATGGGGCAGGGCATGTCAAGAAAATGACATATTTTTCACGAGAGCGGGAGAGGTGAAATAGAAGCACGCGCCAAAGCCTCCCCTTTCAAGGGGAGGTGGCACGGCGAAGCCGTGACGGAGAGGTGAGGGTGAAGGGTTTTGTGTGCAGTATCGTGCGGGCGCTGGTGAAAGTCGATGGCCCACCTCTCAGTCGCCTCCGGCGACAGCTCCCCTTTCAGGGGAGCCATTCGGAAGGCGGGTTCCGCAATTGGTGCAATGCAGACGCGGGCGCCGCAGTCGTAGGGGCGGATATCATCCGCCCGCATCTCCCCTACCCGCCAAAAAACCTCTCGCAGTCGGTATACTCCAGAATGCTCACCGAGTGCATGAGGCGGTAGACGTCCTCGGCGTCGGACCAGTCGAGGTTCAGCGCGTCGGCGATCTTGCCGAGGCGGAACGAGACGGTGTTTTTGTGGACGCCGAGCTTTGCCGCGGCGCGCTGGACGCTGCGGCCGCAGGCGAGGTAGGTGTGGAGCGTGGCCATGAGGCCGCCGCCGGTGCGGCGGTCGTCGGAGGCGAGGCGCAGCAGCGCGGGCTGGACGTAGGGCAGGGCGTCCTCGCTCTGGCTGACGCGGTCGATGAGGGCGTAGGGCAGGCAGACGTCGTATTCGTGCAGGAATTTTTCCGGGCGCACGCGCGCGCCGATGCGGCAGGCGGCGAGCGCCTGCTCATAGCCCGTGTGCAGCTCGTGCAGCGAGGAAAGCTCGCGCGACAGGCCGCAGGCGGCGCGGATCTGCTCGAGGCACGCGCGCAGCGCGGCGCGGTCGTCCGGCGAGAGCGGGCGCGTGCGCGAGAGGATGATGACGGCGTGGTTTTCATAGGTCGTATACCGGTCGTGCGGGCCGCACAGAAGCTCGCTTGCCAGCGCGTGCAGGTCGCCGCCGGCGAAGCGGTCGAGGCACAGGACGTACAGCGCGCCGCCCGGCTGCCAGCCGAGCAGCGAGAGCTTGACGCTGATCGTCTCCGGCGTGAACGGCTGGCCGGACAGCAGGCTCTGCAAAAACGTGTCGGCCGACGAGCGCTGCGCGGCGTCGACGCTCAGGCGCTGGTACAGCTCGAGCGCCAGGCGAGGGGCCATGAGGTCGACGAGGGCGAGGTCGTCCTCCGTAAACGGCCGGAAATACGCCGTCGCGTGCAGGTGCCCGACGGGCACACCGCCGACGAGAAGGCCCCGCGTGAGCATGCTCAGACCGTTGAACTCCGTCAGCGCGGCATGCGGCTCGGTGTACATCGAGCGCAGCGCGCGGGCCCACTCGAGGTTTTTCGACTGCTCGCGCGGCACGGAGCGCGTTTTCTGCAGCTCCGTGAAATACTGGTCGTTCACGGCCGAGCCCGTGATGGCGAGGATGCGCTCGTTCATGTCAAAGAGGATGATGGGGTTGCCGATGAGCTCCATGGCGCAGTCGGCCAGCTCCTGAAAGCTGCGCGCGCGGTCAAAGCGGACAAGCGCGGAAAGCGTGGATGCGTCCATGCGGTTTCCTCCCATAAAAATGATGCGCGCCGGTCCGCCAGAGGCGGACCGGCGCAAGGCCATCGTAGCATAAAAACAGGGAGCTGTCGAGTATCAGGCAAAGTGGATGTACGTCACGACCGGGCGGCCGGGATTCGTGAAGTACACGGACGAAATCTTCGCGCTGTTCCACGCCGTGCAGCGCGTGGACTCGCAGATCGGGATGATGCGGCAGTTTTCATAGTTCCACTCCTGCATCTTCTTATACGCCTCGGCGCGCACGTCCGGGTCGACGGAGTAGAGGCCCTCGTAGAAGTACTCGTTGAACTCCGGGTCGTTGATGCGCGCGGCCGTGAGCGTCGAGCCCTCGTAGTAGAAGCTCGTCGAGGCGAACGGGTCGCCCGTGGCGTTCGACTCGCCGCCGGAGTCGACGGTGATGTCCGTCTCGCCCGCGATCCACATCGGGATCTGCGTGCCGAGATCGTACGATTCGACGTTCATCGTGATGCCGATCTGGGCCAGGCACGCCTGCACGGCCGTGGCGAGGTCGACGGAGCCGAGGTTGATGATGGCGCGGATCTCAAAGCCGTCGGCGTAGCCGGCCTCGGCCATGAGTTCACGGGCCTTTTCGATGTCCTGCTGACGCTGGCCGACGGAGTAATAGTAGCTCACGGAGCTCGGCAGCATCGAGTCGGCCGGCTGCCAGAGGACGCCGAGCGCGGCCTGCGCGATGGCATCCGTGTCGAGCGCGAGCGCGACGGCCTGGCGGACGCGGATGTCCTCCCAGTACGGGCAGTACTCGCACAGGCCGAGGCCCATGTTGATGCGCATGCCCTGGAGCTGGTAGGTCAGGTCCTTGTTGTCCTCGGTGTCATTGATCAGCCGCTCGGCGTCGACGGAGGCGACGTTGTAGGCAAGGTCGAGCGCGCCCTGCTCGAGGTCGATGTACATCGTGCTCGTCTCGGCGTAGTATTTATACGTGACGGCTTCGCACTCGGGCAGGTCGCCCCAGTAGTCGGATTCGTCCTTGCGGACGAAGCTCGTCTGCTGGCCGTCCAAGTTCTCGGTGCAGACGTAGGCGCCCGTGCCGTTCGGGCTGGTGAACCAGTCGTCGCCGGAGGCGTTTTTCGCCCAGTCCTCGCTGAACATGGAAAACTGCGTGAGCGCCGAGACGGCCGGGCCGTAGATCTCCGTGAATTTCAGGACGACGGTGTGGTCGTCCGGCGCGGTGCAGGCGGAAAGGTCATAGGCCGAGAACGACTCGGCCATCGTCGTCTCCGTCGCCCAGTAGTTCAGGCTGTAGAGGACGTCCGTCGCGACGAAGTCCTGCCCGCCGGTGAACTTGACGCCCTCGCGGAGCTTGAGCTCCAGCGTGTAGTCGTCCGTGTAGTTCCACTCCGTGGCAAGGCCGGGGACGAGGTCGCCGTCTTCATTGTACATGACGAGCGTGTCGAAGATCATGGACATGTACGGGTTCGACGCGCCCATGGACGACAGGAACGACGCCGGGGCGATCGTCGTGCCGATGGTGAGGGTGCGGTCGGCGGGCGCGGCGTCGGAGCCGCCGGACTCGCCGCCGGAGGGCGCGGCGTCATTCGTGCCGGACGGGTTGGCGGCGGGCTGGTCGTCGCTGCCGCCGGTCGTGCCGCCGTCCTTCGACGAGCAGGCGGCAAGCCCCATCACGAGGCACAGCGCGAGCAGCAGCGCGGTGATTCTCTTGAGCTTTTTCATGGGTCTACTCCTTTCATATTTGGTGCTGCGCGCGGCGCAGCAAAGATCCGTTTTTTTACGCGTCGAGGTCGAGCGTGTCGTTGATGAAGTCCGTGATCTCGCGCATGGCGTTCGTCGCCTCGGGGAACTGGCCGAACATCATGGCGTAGGTGTGCTCCATGCCTTTTCCGAAGCGGAATTTCACGTCCACGTCCGCGCGGCACAGCGCCGTCACGAGGCGGACGCACGCGGCGGCGAGGCTCTCGTGGCTGCCGGCCTGCACGAGCGTGGGCGGGAAGCCGGCAAAGTCGCCGTGCACGGGCGAGAGCAGCGGGTCGCGGATGTCCTGGCCCGGGACCGTGTAGATCTTGAACACGTCGTCGCCGACGGCGGAGAACATGTCCTCGACGAACAGCTCCTCGTGCGCGTAATTGGCGTCGACGGCCGGGGACGAGCACCACAGCGCCGCGGGCAGCGGCAGGCCGAGGTTTTTCAGCGAGAGCGTGAGCGTCAGCGTCAGCGTGCCGCCGGCCGACTCGCCGCCGACGACGATGCGCTCATAGCCGAGCTCCAGAAGCCCGCGGTAGAACTCGACGCAGTCGTCCAGCATGGCCGGGTGGCGGTACTTCGGGGCGAGACGGTAGTCCACGGAGTAGCACGCAAGGCCGGTTTTTTGCGACAGGTGCTGCAAAAGCGGCACGGTGTCCATGGCCGAGCCGATCGTGAAGCCGCCGCCGTGGATGTGCAGCAGGCAGCACTTTTCGCGCACGCCCGGGCGCGTCATAAAAAGTCCGCGCACGCCGCGCAGCGTCACCTCGCCGCCCGTGTAGCCCGCGGGCAGCTCCGGCACCGGCGCGCGGAAGTCGTCCGGCATCGTGGGAGGGCC
The DNA here is from genome assembly GCA_963626425.1 of Bacteroidaceae bacterium. Lineage (GTDB taxonomy): Bacteria > Bacillota > Clostridia > Oscillospirales > Oscillospiraceae > CAKTOF01. The sequence goes on along the minus strand of CAVFYN010000074.1, from coordinate 23,262 downwards.
GGCCGACAGGTCCGGCATGTTGGCGACCATGCGCTCTTCCATGGCTTTTTTCGCGAACGCCTCGTAGGCTTTGCTTGGCATTGTGCATTCCTCCTGCTGGTGGTAGTTGTACCCTCAGTATACGCGGGGAAGATTGTGCCGTCACTGGTTTATCGCCCGGATTTTTGAAAATTTCCTGTGCTGCGGAACAATCCGTTTGTGCGAAATGTGCAGGACGTCCAAATTTGGATCGCGAAATTTGTATAAAAAAGCGCCGCTGCCGGAATGGCAGCGGCGCGGGGTGTTTTGTTTTAGTCGGGGGCTACGTCCCGCGTCAATTCGCGCACCCAGCGGTAGCGGTTGCAGACGATGGCGTTCGGGATGCACTTCAAGAGCTGGTCGGACTTTAAGAAGCAGAACGTCACAAGCGGCGGCCATTTCATCACGAACGCGCTCAGCGCGGCCGTCGGGATGGTGAAGAGCCACATGAAGAGGTTGTCGACGATGGCCGGGTACTTCGTGTGCCCGCCGCCGGCGATGATGCCGCCCTCGACCGGCCACTCGTAGCAGGAGCCGAGCGTCGCGACGCTCAGAACGGTCAGAAATTGCAGCGCGAGCTCGCGCGTCTCGTCCGAGACGGTGTAAAACCCGATGATCCAGTGCCGCAGCGAAAAAAGCAGCGCGGCCGACGCGATGCCGAGCAGGATGAAAATGGCCTGCAATGTCCGCGCGTAGGGCTTGATCTTATCTAACTGCTTCGCGCCGATCGTGCGGCCGATCGTGACGGACGCGGCGTTCGCCGCCGCCATGCCGAACACGACGCAGATCTGGAACACGACGCTCGCGATGGCGTTGGCCGCGATGGCGGGCGCGCTGATGTGGCCGAGGATGGCCGTCTGCGCCGCCTGCGCCACGCCCCAGAGCGCGCCGGAGATCATGACCGGCGCGGCGACGCGGCAGTAGTCCCCGAAATAGCCGAAGTCGACGCGCACCAGGTCGCGCACCTTCATTTGGAGCTTTTTGTCGATGCACAGCACGTAGACGAGGATGATGGCAAGCTCGACGCAGCGGCTGACGAGCGTCGCGATGGCCGCGCCCTGCACGCCGAGCTCCGGGAAGCCGAAGTTGCCGTAGATGAGGCAGTAGTTGAGGCACAGGTTGATGACGATCGTCGAGCAGGACATGACCGTCCCGATGAACGCCGTCTCCACGGCCTGGAGCGAGTACATCAGGGAGTTCGACAGCGAGAAAATGAGGTACGTCCAGCACATGATGCGAAGGTATTTCATGCCCTCGGCGATGACGGCCTCGTCCGACGTGAAGATGCGCAGGATCGGGTGCGGCGCAAGCAGCGTCGCGAGGAAGAACACCGCGCCGATGGCCATGCTGATCTTGATGGCCAGCGAGATGATGCGGCGGATGGGCTCGGTCTGGCCGCGGCCCCAGTACTGCAACGCGAGCACGACGATGCCCGTGCCCGTGCCGGCCGCGATCTGCTGGAGCATGAACTGCAGCTGGTTGACGAGCGTCGCGCCCGAGAGCGCCAGCTCCGTGTACCGGCCGAGCATGAGGTTGTCGACCATGTTGACCATGAGCGCGGCAAGGCTCTGCAGCGCGATGACGAACAGGAGCGGGAAAAATCGCTTGTAAAACTCCTTTTCCCGGACGAAGATCTGCATGATATTTCTCCTTTAATTTATCCGAAAGAAAACACCTGCGTAGCAGGTGTTTTCATCGGGTTATTTACGTGTTGTGGTACGCCGTGACGAGGATGTCGACGGCGTGGTCGAGGCCGAAGCGGCCGCTATCCAACATCAGGTCGTAATTTTCGGGGTTCTGCCAGTCGCGCCCGGTGTTGATTTTATAGTACGCGCCGCGCTCTTTTTCGATGCGGCGGAGCATTTTCCGCGCCTCCGCCTCCGTCTTGCCGAAGCGCTCCATCAGCGTCCTTTCGCGCTTTTCGCGCGCGGCGAAAATGAACACGTCGAGGACGCTCGGATGCTCGCGCAGGATATAATTGGCGCACCGGCCGACGATGATGCACGGGCCCTGCTCGGCCAGCTGCAAAATGGTCTTGCGCTGGGCGCCGGAGAGCTGCTCCTGCGTCGTGGCCATCGTCTCGGCCGTGGAGTAGAAAAACGAGGCCATGGCCACGGACTGCTCAAACGGCGTGGCGGGCTTTTCGTCGTAGTGCTCGGCGTAGGCCACGGGGATGCCGTGATCCGCGGCGGCCTTCTCTAAGATGAAATCATCGTAATACGGGATGCCGAGCCGGACGGACAGCGCCTGACCGATCTCGTTTCCCTTGCTGCAGAACTGGCGGCCGATGGTGACGATCGTGTTGCTTCCCATGGCGATACCTCCTTTGCACGGGTTCTATCCTACAATGATAGCAGACCGGACAAATTCTGTCAACGCGCGGCGAGGTAGGAAAGCGCCTCGCGGTAGCCCTCGAAGTGATGGCCCGCGATCGTTTTTTCGGCGTAGAGCGAGACGTAGGAAAACTGCCGGAACGTCTCGCGCTGCGAGATGTCGGACAGGTGGACCTCGACCGTCGGCAGCGCGACGCCCTTGAGCGCGTCCAAGATCGCGACGGACGTGTGCGTGTAGCCGCCGGGGTTGATGACGATGCCGTCATAGACGCCGTAGGCGGCCTGGATGGTGTCGATGAGGTCGCCTTCGTGGTTGGACTGATAGAGCGTGACCGAAACGCCCAGCTCGTCCGCGCTTTTGCGGATGAAATCGCACAGCGCGGCAAAATCCTGCTTGCCGTAAATGTCCGGCTCGCGCAGGCCGAGCAGGTTGATGTTCGGGCCGTTGATGACGAGGATGTTTTTCATTGTGCAAGCACCTCCAGAATGCGCGATGCGTTCTCCTCCGGGCTGACGCAGTCGATGATGTGGTCGGCCCAGGCGAGATACAGCGGGCCGCGCTCGCGCGCGATGGCCTCGACGCCCTTGGCCTGGCTGACGGGCCGGCCGGCGGAGGACAGGCCGGAAATGTCCCGCCGGAGCAGGAAAATGTGGCTGTTCTGGTGCAAAAGCGCGTAATTTTCCGGCCGGGTGACGACGCCGCCGCCCGTGGCCAGAATGAGGCCGCTCTTTTTGCCCCATTCGCTCAGGACTTTGGTCTCAAGCGCACGGAAGGCGTCCTCGCCGTGCGCGGCGAAATACGCCGGGATGTCGCAGCCGGCCGCGCGGGCAATCTCCTCGTCGAGGTCGACGAGCGTCCGGCCCGTTTTCGCGGCGAGCGCGCGGCCGCAGCTCGTCTTGCCGACGCCGGGCATGCCGATGAGCGCGATGTTTTCCAGCTCCGCGGCCATTTTGCGCGTGATGCGGCCGTTTTCGCTGTCCGCGATCGCGCGGCGCTGGAACCGCTCCTCCGCGCGCTTGGCCTGCGCGACGAGCATGTAGAGCCCGTTCGAGTTCGGGATGCCGAGCTGTTCGGCCTGTAAAAGCAGCGCCGTGCGCGCGGGGTTATACACAAGGTCGACGACGCCGACGAGCTTCGGAAACTGCGAAAGATCGACGAGCGAGCCGCCGTTGTCCGGGTACATGCCGACAGGCGTCGCGTTCACGATGATCTGCGCGTCGGCGTGGCGGGAAATATTCCCGAAGTTCTCCTCGCCGCGGCGCGAGACGGTAATAATTTCCCGCGCGCCGCGATGACGCAGCACCGCGCGGACCGTCGGGGCGACGCCGCCGTCGCCGAGGACGAGGGCTTTTTTGCCCGCGGGGTCGATGTTCGCCACGCGGAATGTCTCGTCGAGGCCGTAAAAATCCGTATTGTCGCCGAGCAGGCCGCCGTCCGGCCGCGGGACGATGGTGTTCACACTGCCGATGGCGCGCGCGGCGTCCGTCAGCTCGGTCATATACGGGATGACGGCGAGCTTATAGGGGATCGTGACGTTGATGCCGTCAAACGCCGGATGCCGGAGGAACGATTCCAGTTCCTCCGGCTCCTTTTCAAAGAGCGTGTAATCCTCTTCCGGGCAGCCGAGCGCGATGTGGATCTGCGGCGAGTAGCTGTGGCCAAGCGTTCGCCCGAGAAGGCCGTAGACGCCCATCAGACGATCTCCGTGTAGCTGCCGAGGTACTCGAAATGCTCGCAGAGCGTGTCGAGCTCGTCGATGAGCTGGATGAACTGCGGCGAGTAGACGCTCGTGTCGAGGTCGAAATAGAACATGAACTCAAAGTCGCGCTCCGGGATCGGGCGGCTTTCGAGCTTGTTGAGGTTGAGCCCCAGCGCGTTGATGCGCGCGAGCACGCGGTAGAGGGAGCCCGGCTTGTGCGGCACGGTCAGCATGATGCTCGTGCGGTCGGCGCCCGGGTAGATTTCGAGGTTTTTCGCGATGCAGATGAAGCGCGTGTAGTTGTTGCCCTGATCCTGCACGCCGGTGGCGAGCGTGGACAGGCCGTAGAGCTCCGCGCACGAGCGCGACGAGAGCGCCGCGACGTCCGTGCGGTCGGACTCGGCGACCATCTTGGCCGCGACGGCCGTGTTCTCGCAGACCGTGACCTTCACGCCGGGCAGGGTCTTGAGGAACTCCTGGCACTGGTTGATGGCCTGCTCGTGGGAGTAGATTTCGCGGATGTCGGCCAGCTTCGTGCCCTTTTTGGCGAGCAGGTTGTGGTCGACCTTCAGCCGGACGGAGCGGACGATGGAGAAGTTATACTCCATCATGAGGTCGTAAATGCTCGTAACGGAGCCGGCCGTGCTGTTTTCCAGCGGCAGGACGCCGTACTGGCACAGCCCCGAGTCGATGGCCGAGAACACGGCCTTGAAGTGGTTGCAGTACATGATGTTCGGCATGGCGAACAGCTTTTCCGCCGCGATCTGCGAGTACGCGCCCTCAACGCCCTGGCACGCGACGAGCGCCGACTGCGGGAAGAGCTTCGGCGTCGTCTCCAGCGCGTTTTCGATCTTCCCGGCCAGCTCGCTCGGGCCGAGCAGCAGGCCGTCCTGGTAGGCGCGGGAGAGGTCGAAGATCGTGCCGTAGAGCACGCTGGCCGACTGGGCGAACTGCTCGCCCGCGGCGGCGCGGACGGCCGTCAGCTTCTGCCGCTCGCGCGAGGCGTCGAGCGCGGGCAGATTGTGCTCTTTTTTGTACTCGGCGACCTGGCCGCTGAGCGCCATGCGCTCGGTGAAGAGGCGGACGAGGTCGGCGTCGATTTTGTCAATGCTCTCGCGAAGCTCTGTCAGTTCCATTTCGTTTTTTCTCCTTTTATATTTTACAGTGTATTGGATTCCGATTCCAAAAGCGCGTCGAGCAGCGCGACGGCGCACGCGGCCTCGACGACCGGCACGGCGCGCGGGACGACGCAGGGGTCATGCCGCCCGGAAATTTTCAGCTCCGTCGGCTCCATGCGGGAGAGCGAAACGCTTTTTTGCGCCCGCCCGATGGACGGCGTCGGCTTGAACGCCGCGCGGAAGAGGAGCGGCAGCCCGGTCGAGATGCCGCCGAGCACGCCGCCGTGGCGGTTCGTCTCGGTGGTGATCTTTCCGCCGGATAAGACATACGGGTCGTTGTGCGCGCTGCCGCGCATGGCGGCGGCGGCGAAGCCCGCGCCGAATTCGACGCCGCGGACGGCCGGGATGCCGAACACGATGGCCGCGACGCGGCTCTCCAGCCCGTCCGTCATCGGCCCGCCGAGCCCGACGGGCAGCCCGAGCGCGCAGCACTCGACGACGCCGCCGACGGAGTCCTCCTCCGCCCGCGCGGCCGCGATCTCGGCCTGCATGGCGCTTGACGCGGCGGCGTCCGCACAGGGAAATTCGAGCTTCCCGGCCGCGGTGACCGCCTCCGGCGAAGCATGCACGGGGTCAAAGCCCGGCGCGGTGACGTTTCCGATTTGCACGAGGTGCGCGCCGATCGTGATGCCGCGGCGGGATAAAATCTGCTTGCAGATGCCGCCGAGGACGCACAGCGGGGCCGTCATCCGGCCGGAAAACGGGCCGCCGCCGGCCATGCTGACGGTATCGCCGTACTTCACGTGCGCGGGGAAGTCCGCGTGCGACGGGCGCGGGACGTCGAGCACGTAGTCGCCCGAGCGGGTGTTTGTATTGTAAATGACGGCGCGAAGAAGCTCGCCCGTCAGGCGGCCGGATTCATCAAGGCCGGACGTGAATTCCGGCGCGTCGGCCTCTTTTCGCGGCGTGGACCAGGCGTTTTGGCCCGGCGCGCGGCGGCGCAGGAACGCGGTCAGCTCCTCGAGGTCGACCGCCTCGCCCGCCGGGAGGCCGGCGGCCTCCACGCCGATACACGGTTCGTGTGATCCGCCGAAGATGCCGTAGCGGAGGGCCGCGCCGGAAAATGTCGTTGTCATGGCGATGCCTCCGTTTCTCCGCCGAGGGCGGCAAAGTCCGCGAAAAACGCGGGGTAGGATTTGTTCACGGCCTGCGCGCCCGCGATCGTGACGGGGCCGGACGCTAAAAGCGACGCGGCCGCCGCCGTCATGGCGATGCGGTGGTCGTTCCACGCGTCGACGGTTCCGCCCGAAAGGGGCGCTCCGCCGGCGATGACGAGGCCGTCCGGCGTCTCGGAGATGGCGGCTCCGAGCCGGCCGAGCACGTCGGCCGTGGCTTTGAGCCGGTCGCTCTCCTTGATGCGAAGGCGCGACGCGCCGCGGATGACCGTCCGGCCGGACGCCTTGCACGCGACGGCCGAGAGGACGGGCACGAGGTCGGGGATGTCCGACGCGTCAAACCCGATGCCGGAAAGCGCGCCCGGCGAGACCGTCACGGCCTCGCCCGCCCACGAGACGCGCGCGCCGAAGCGCGATAAAATGTCCAGCACCGCGCGGTCGCCCTGCGAAGAATCGCGCCGGAGGCCCGTGACCGTCACGGGCGCGGGGCCGATCGCCCCGGCGCACAGCCACACGGCGGCGTTGGACCAGTCGCCCTCGACCGTCTCGCACACGCGCGCGCGATAGTCGCCCGCGACGGTGAATTTCATCCCGTCGCGGCTGACCGCGACGCCGTAGCGCCGCAGCGCGTCGACCGTCAGGTCGAGGTACGACCCGGATTCGACGTGCCCGGTCATGGTGAGCGTCCCGCCGCCGAGCAGCGGCAGCGCGAAGAGGAGCCCGCTTAAAAACTGCGACGAGACGTCGGCCGGGAGCGAAAAATCATGCCCCGAAAGCCGCCCGGAGACGGCCAGCGGGTTCGACCCCGCGGGGCTCAATGTCACGCCGCTCCCCTCCAACAGCTCGCGCAGCGGCGAGAGCGGCCGCTCGGGCAGCCGCCCGTGCATGAGAAATTCGCACTTCGCCCCCAGCGCCGCGGCCACGGGCACCAGAAACCGCAGCGTCGAGCCCGATTCCCCGGCGTCCGGCCGGGCATCTTCGGGGATATGCTCCCGGTCGATGGGCGTCACGGCAAAGCCGTCCGGCGTTTTTTCGATTTTCGCGCCGAGCGCGCGCAGGCACGCGGCCGTGGCTAAAATATCGTCCGAAACGGTCCGGCAGACGATGCGCCCCGGCGCATTGCCGAGCGCGGCGCAGATGAGCATCCGGTGCGCGCAGGATTTTGAGGCGATGGCGGGGATCACTCCGCCGAAGCGCCCGGCGCGGACGGTCATGTCCATGAAAAAGCCCCCTTACAGCCCGGCGGCGATGTAGTCTTTGAGGTCCGTGAGCGGCATTTTGCGAAGCTCCGTCTCGCCGATTTTTTTCGGGATGACGAGCGTGATCGTGTCGCCCGCGCGCTTTTTGTCCGCGGCCATGGCGGAGACGAGGTCGTCGAGCTGATACTCCGTCTCGACCGGCAGCTCCGCGCGCATGAGCGCGGCCATGACGGAAAGGGCCGTGCCCGGCGGGCAGTCGCCCTTGCGCTCGGCGGCGCAGCAGATCGTGGCAAGGCCGATGGCGACGGCGCTGCCGTGGCTGACGGTGTAGCCGCTGAGCTTTTCGATGGCGTGCGCGACGGTGTGGCCGAGGTTCAGGCTCTGCCGCGCGCCCGTGTCGCGCTCGTCCTCCTCGACCGTGTCGCGCTTGATGGCGACGCAGCGGGAGACGAGCTCCTCGATGTTTTCCTGCGGCTGGACGAGCAGGCCTAAAATTTCCGGGTCGCGCAGGACGGCATATTTGATGACCTCGGCGCAGCCGTCGGCGAAAATCTCCTTCGGGAGAGTATTTAATGTATCGAGGTCGCACAGCACGGCCGACGGCTGGTAGAACGCGCCGGCGAGGTTTTTGCCGGCCGTCAGGTCGATGGCCGTCTTGCCGCCGACGGACGAGTCGACCATGGCCAGCAGCGTCGTCGGGATCTGCACGAGCGTCACGCCGCGAAGATACGTCGCCGCCGCAAAGCCGGCCAGGTCGCCCACGACGCCGCCGCCGAGCGCGACGACCGCGTCCGCGCGCGTGAGCTGATGCTCCGCGAGGAACTCTAAAAGCTCAACATACGTTTTCGCGTTTTTCGACTGCTCGCCGTGCGGGAACGTGAAGCAGCAGACGGAAAGCCCCGCGTCCTCGAGCGATTTTTTCACCGCGCCGCCCCAGAGCGGCCCGACCGTGTCGTCCGTCACGAGCGCGCAGGCGCTTCCCGCCGTAACGGCCTTCACGCGCGCGCCCGTTTCGGCGAGCAGGCCGCGCGAGATGACGACGTCATAGGTTTTCGATGCGTGGACTGTGACGGTTTTCACCGGCCGTCCACCTCCTCCTTGCACATCCGGCCCTCGGCCAGAAGCGATTTTAAGCGCGCGGCGTCATGCTCTGCAATGGCGTCGCGGTACTGCGTGAGATTTTCGATGATCGTGTCCAGCTCCCGGCCGAGGCAGTCGGCGTTCTCTAAAAAGAGATCCGTCCACATCGTCTCGTTGAGCCAGGCAACGCGCGTCAAGTCCTTGTAGCTGCCGGCCGAGAAGCCCTTGTGCTTCTGGGCCGTTGGGCTTTTGACGTAGGCGTTGGAGACGACGTGCGCCAGCTGGGACGTGAAGGCGATCATCTCGTCGTGGTGCAGCGCGTCCGTGACGGTCAGCCGCCCGAGCTGGCACGGGGCGAGCGCGTCGGAGACGCGCTGTAAAAGCTGTCCGTCCGCGCCCTCGGGCGGGACGAGAACCATGGGCGCGCCCTTGAACATGGTCGCGCGGCTGTACTTAAAGCCCGAATACTGCGTGCCGGCCATCGGGTGGCCGCCGCAGTAGGTGTAGCCGTATTTTTTCGCAAGCGCGAAGCCCGCCTCGCACACGACGCGCTTTGTGCCGCAGCAGTCGATGACGAGCGCGGACGCGGGCAGGCGCGGCGCGATGCGCTCCATGTACGCCACGGCGTCCGTCGGGTAGAGCGCGACGAGCACGAGATCGCACACGCCCACGTTTTCGTCCGTCAGCGCGCCGTCCGACACGCCGGCAAGCTCGGAAAACGAGACGATGGCCTCGTCGCGGTCGTGGACGAGGACGGTGTGCCCCGCGGCCTTGTACGCCCGCGCGAGCGAGCCGCCGATGAGGCCGATGCCGGCAATTCCGACGATCATGGCTTATCCCCCTTACAGCGCCGCGCGGATGGCGGCAACGCGCTTGCACACGCGGTCGAACTGCTCCGGCGTGAGCGACTGCGCGCCGTCGCACAGCGCGTGCTGCGGGTCGTTGTGGACCTCGATCATGAGGCCGTCCGCGCCCGCGGCGGCCGCGGCCATGGCCATCGGCTCGACGAGGCGGGCGTGGCCCGTCGCGTGGCTCGGGTCGACGACGACCGGCAGGTGCGTCAGCTCGTGCAGCACCGGCACGGCCGACAGGTCGAGCGTGTTGCGCGTGTACGTCTCGAACGTGCGCACGCCGCGCTCGCACAAAATGACGTTCTCGTTGCCCTCGCTCATGATGTACTCGGCGCTCATGAGGAATTCCTTGATGGTGTTGGCAAGGCCGCGCTTTAAGAGAATGGGCTTGTCGAGGCGGCCGACGGCCTTCAAAAGCTCGAAGTTCTGCATATTGCGCGCGCCGATCTGGATGACGTCGACGCCTTTTTCCAGGAACATGTCGATGTGGTCGGCGCTCATAAGCTCCGTGACGATCGGCATACCCGTTTTCTCCTTCGCCTTGGCCAGCAGGTCGAGGCCCTGCGCGTGCAGGCCCTGGAAGTCGTAGGGCGACGTGCGCGGCTTGAACGCGCCGCCGCGCAGCAGGTTCGCGCCGGATTTTTTGACCTCGCCCGCGACGAACGTGATCTGGTCCTCGCTCTCAACGGAGCAGGGGCCGGCGATGATCTGGAAGTTGCCGCCGCCGATCTTGTAACCGCACACGTCCACGACCGTGTCGTCCGGGTGGAATTTGCGGTTGGCGGCCTTGAACGGCTCGGAGATGCGGGTGACGGACTCGATGATGTCGAGCCCCTCGAGCAGGTCCGGGTCGATGCGGCTGACGTCGCCGACGAGACCGATGACCGTCTGATACTGACCCTCGGAAATATGCACCTCGACGCCGCGGCTGAGCAGCCACGACTTGAGGTTGTCGATCTGTTTTTCGTTTACGCCCTGTTTGAGTACTGCGATCATGGTGTTGACCCTCCTGAAATCAAAATTGCAAAAGAAAAAGGCCGCGCAGTGATTTTCACTGCGCGGCCCTGAAAAAACATCCTTGGACAGCCGGTTTTATGCAGCAGAAATCACTTTTACTTTATTTCCGGTAAAGTAAAAGTAAAAGTAATATGCAACTGCAAAATTGCGGCTCATCATGGCGTTTTGTGCTCCCTTGCCTGTTTGCGGTCATTGTAGTACTGTAAAGTAGCATTGTCAAGTGTTTTTTTATTCACTGCGCAATTCCGAAAAATTTGCGGTTTGCCTTGACAAACCGGCCGTTTTTGATTGTAATGAAGCAGAGAAACGTTTGAGAGGAGGCGCGCCGTGCAGCCGAAAAAGACCGTGCTCTACCGCGACGAGCGAAATGACGACTTCGCCTCCGGCGCGCGCGTGCGCCCCATCCGGCCGGTGACGGCGGAGTATCACTTCGCGCCGAAAAACCTGTTCTGGCGCTTTGTCTCGTTTTTTCTCTACCGCCTCATTGCGACGCCGTTCGCGCTTTTGTACTGCCGCGTCGTCCACGGGCTCCGCATTAAGAATCGGAAGGCCATCCGCAAAATCAAGGGCGGATTTTTTCTCTACGGCAACCACACGCAGTCGGCCTTTGACGCGTTCGACCCGACGCTCGTCGCCTTTCCGCGGCGGGTGTACATCGTGACGGGCAACAACGCCGTCGCCATCCCGGCCATCCGGCGGCTCGTGCCGATGCTCGGCGGCATCCCGCTCGCGACGGACCTCGGCGGCGCGAAATGCCAGCTCGAGGCGCTCGAGACGCGGATCAAACAGGGCGCGGCCGTCGCCATCTACCCGGAGGCGCACATCTGGCCGTACTGCAATTTCATCCGCGACTTCCCGGCCGCGTCGTTCGGCTATCCCGTCCGCTTCGGCGTCCCGGCCGTGAGCTTTACGGTCACGTACCGCGAATCGAAATTTTTCCGCCGCCCGCGCATCACCGTGTACGTCGGCGAGCCGGTCTACCCCGACCCGGAAAAGCCCGCGCTCGCGGAAAAGCGGCGCATCCGGGACGAAATTTACCGCCAGATGACGGACGCGTGCCGGAAAAGCGGCAGCGTGGCCTACATTGAATATTTACCCGCACCGCGGGACACCGGCCGCGAGCCGGAGACAGGGAGGAATTGACCATGGCAAACGGCAGCTTTCTGGGGCAGAAAACGAAGATCACCGTCGTGCGGAAATTAAAGCTCGACGACGTTGCGCGCGAATACGGCCAGATCCGGCCGGGCACGGAGTCCGGCGACTTTATCCCGGACTGCCCGTTTTTCGAGGAGGGGCAGGAATTCATCGTCGAGACCGGCGGCAGCGACGACTGCAAGCCGAAGGGCTTCTGCGACTGGGCGTGGGCGGACATCTGGAAGGACGTGCTCATGATGGCCAGCAAGGCCGGCGTGACGCCGGACGGCGAAAAGCACCTGCTCGACCCGCAGTTCACCTGCTGCACGGACGGGCTGCGCCCGGTCGTGTTCAAGGTGCAGCCGATGGAGACAGGCGATGAAAACTGACGAGCTGTTCGTCGTCTACGGCGACGCGCCCTACGACATGGCCCGCGCGCTTTTGGAGGCGGCACAGCCGGAGGCGGACATCCCCGCCGGCGGGCGCGTCGTGCTCAAGCCGAACCTCGTCGTGTCGAAAAAGGCCGACTCGGGCGCGACGACGCATATCGAGATCGTCGCGGCCGCCATCGACTACCTGCGCGAGCGCGGCGTCCAAAATCTTCTCATCGCCGAGGGCAGCTGGGTCGGCGACGACACGAAAACGGCGTTCGCCGTCTCGGGCTTTGCGAAATTGGCAAAGGAAAAGGACGTCCCGCTGCTCGACCTCAAGACGGACGCGTACGAGACCGTCACGTCGGACGGCATCGCGATGCAGATCTCCAAGACCGTCCTCGCGGCGGATTATCTCATCAATTTCCCCGTGCTCAAGGGCCACTGCCAGACGAACATGACCTGCGCGCTCAAAAACATGAAGGGCTGCCTGTCCGACCGGTCGAAGCGGATGTTCCACACGCTCGGGCTGCACCGGCCCATCGCGGCGCTGAACGCCGCGCGGCGGCCCGACCTCACGATCGCGGACAATCTCTGCGGCGACCTGGACTTTGAAGAGGGCGGCAACCCCGTCTTTTCCGGCCGCATGATCGCCGGGCGCGACCCCGTGCTGCTCGATTCGTTCGGCGCGCGCCTTTTGGGCTTTTCGCTCTCCGACGTGCCGTACATCGGCATGGCGGAGCAGCTCGGCGTCGGGTCGACGGACCTCGAAAACGCCAAGATCACCGAGCTCAACCGCGCCGCGCCGGGCGCCGCGCCCAAGCCGACGCGGCGGGTGCGGGAGCTGGCGGAATTTGTCGACTCGCGCGACGCGTGCTCGGCGTGCTACGCGGCGCTTATCCACGCGCTCTCGCGTTTAGATGAGCGCGGCGAGCTGGACGGGCTGTACGTCCCGGTCTACAACGGGCAGGCGTTCCGGGGAATGTCACTTCCCGGCGTCGGCATCGGCGCGTGCTGCGCCGGGGCGGAAAAGTGCGCCCGCGGCTGCCCGCCGGACGCGCGGGAAATTCTCCGCGTCCTGCGCGAGGCCATCGCGGAGGGCTAAGGCTTTCGTAATTGTAATACAAGTTTCGCGCGCCCGTTTGCTGCAAAACGCACAAATCGGAAAACCGCGCGGAAAATCAGTTGACACCGGCCGCCGGAATCGGTATAACAGGGTTAGAAACTCTGTCCGATCCCGGCGGCCGGTGCGCGTTTTGCCCGCCGGTTGTATTACAAGAAAGGAGGGCGCGCATGGACGTAAAGCCGAAAAAGCGCTCCGTCGCCGATTCCGTCGCCGACGAGCTCCAGCGCGCCATCTCCGCCGGGAAATACCGCCCGGGCGACCGGCTGCCGTCGGAAAATCAGCTCTGCGCGCAGCTCGGCGTCAGCCGGGTCAGCGTGCGCGCCGCGCTCGCGCGGCTGCAGAGCCTCGGCCTTGTCGAGAGCCGCCAGGGCGAGGGGACGTTCGTCTGCCGCGCCTCCGGCGCCGCGCCGCTGCGGCAGATGGTGCCGTTCGCGGCCCTCACCCGGCTCGACCGCGTGAACGTCACGGAATTTCGCCGCATCGTCGAGGTCGAAAGCGCCGCCCTCGCGGCCGACCGCGCGGACGCCGGGATGGTGCGCAGCATGTTCGCCGCGTGCGACGCCATGGCCGCCGCCGGAACGACGGAGGACATCACCGCGTGGGACATGGAGTTCCACCGCCTCGTGGCCGAGGCCACGCGAAACGAGATCATCATCAAGGTCTTTGACGTCCTGCGGCCGACGTATCTCGCCCTGCTCGAGGGCAACGTCCGCCAGCTCGGCGCGCAGGGCGCGGCGGCGCACCGCCGCATCACCGAGGCCATCGAGCTCCGCCGCCCGGACGCCGCGCGGCAGGCCATGCTGGGCCACCTGAATTTCACCGCGCTGCACATGCACGACGCGCCGGAGGAGTCAACATGAACATTCTCATCGCGCCCGACTCGTTCAAGGGCAGCCTGACCGCCCGCGCGGCGGGCGAGGCCATCGCGCGCGGCTTTGCGCGCGTGTTTCCCGAAGCGAAATTGACCGTCCTGCCCCTTGCCGACGGCGGCGAGGGGACGGTGGACGCGCTCGTCTCGGCCGTCGGCGGCGAGATCCTCTTCGCCGACGCGCCCGACCCGCTGCTCCGGCCGCGAAAGGCGCGCTTTGCGCTGCTCCCGGACGGGACGGCGGCGCTCGAGATGGCCGAGGCGTCCGGCCTTGCATTGCTCGCAGACGGCGAGCGCGACCCGGCCGTCACGAGCACATTCGGCACCGGCGCGCTCATCCGCGCGGCGCTGGACGCCGGCGCGAAGCGCTTATTTCTCGGCATCGGCGGCTCCGCCACGAACGACGGCGGCGCGGGCATGGCCCGCGCGCTCGGCGCGCGGTTTTTAGGTAAAGACGGGCAGGAGCTGCCCGAGGGCGGCCTCGCGCTGCGGGATTTAGACCGGATCGACGTCTCAAACCTCGACCCGCGCCTTGATAATACCCCCGTCCTCGTCGCGTGCGACGTGACGAACCCGCTGTGCGGCGATCTCGGCGCGAGCTTTGTCTACGGCCCGCAGAAGGGCGCGGACGAAGATCTCTGCCGCGCGCTGGATTTGTCGCTCTCGCACTACGGGCAAGCGCTCGCGGCGCTCTGCGGCCGCGACATCGCGTCTCTTCCCGGCGCGGGCGCGGCCGGCGGGCTCGGCGCGGGGCTCATGGCCTTTTGCGGCGGGGTTTTGCAGCCGGGCTTTGACGAAATTTCGCGCCTTGTGTCGCTGGAGGCCAAAATCCGGGAAGCCGACCTCGTCGTCACGGGCGAGGGGCGCATCGACCGGACGTCCGCCATGGGCAAGGTCCTCTCCGGCGTCGGCGCGGCGTGCAGAAAATTCGGCCGCCCGGCCGTCGCCTTTGGCGGCGGCATCGGCCCCGGCGCGGACGACGTGTTAGAGTGCGGCATCGCGGCCTACTGCGCCATCGCCGACGGGCCGATGACGCTAGATCGCGCCATCGCGGACGCCGCGGCGCTGCTTGAGGCCGCGGCCGCGCGGCAGGCGCGGTTTTTGAAGGCAGGAACCATCCTGAACGATGTCTGAATACACAATTCTATATAAAGGAGCGCAAGATCATGAACGAGTCCATTCACAAGTATTTCCAGGTCGGCACCATCCAGTGGATGAGCTACCCGAACCGCGACCCGATGGAGTCCCTCAAGGCCATCTGCCGCGACGATTTCTTTGACGCCATCGAGCTCAAGGGCTACGGCGAGAAAAACGCCGAGGCCAAGGCCCTGCTCGACCAGAGCCACCTCAAGGTCTGCTACGGCGCGCAGCCGCGCCTGCTCGGCCCGAAGCTCAACCCGAACGCCATCGACGAAGAAGAGCGCCTCAAGGCCGAAAAAACGCTCCTCGAGGCCATCGACGAGGCCGAATACCTCGGCGCGAAGGGCATCGCCTTCCTCGCCGGCAAGTGGGAGGCCGCGACGAAGGATCAGGCCTACCAGCAGCTCCTCAAGACCACGCGCAAGCTCTGCGACTACGCCGCGACGAAGGGCATGAACGTCGAGCTCGAGGTCTTTGACTTCGACATGGACAAGGCCGCCCTCATCGGCCCCGCGCCGTACGCCGCGCAGTTCGCCGCGGATATGCGCATGACGCACAACAACTTCGGCCTGCTCGTCGACCTGAGCCATTTCCCGACGACGTATGAAACAAGCCGCTTCGTCGTCCGCACGCTGCGGCCGTATATCACGCATTTCCACTTCGGCAACGCCGTCGTGAAGCCCGGCTGCGACGGCTACGGCGACCTCCATCCCCGCATGGGCTACCCCAACAGCGCCAACGACACCCCCGAGCTCGTCGACTTCCTCCGCGTCCTGCGCGACGAGGGCTTCTTCGACGCCGAGAATCCCTACGTCCTGTCCATGGAAGTCACCCTCCGCCCGGGCGAGGACGAGGACATCGTGCTGGCCAACACCAAACGCGTCCTCAATCGCGCATGGGCGTTGGTGTAAAGCTGAAATAGAGCACCGCGTCCTCAAAAGCCTCCCCTGAAAGGGGAGGTGGCTCGCCGTAGGCGAGACGGAGAGGTTTTTGCGGTATCGAATTTACGTCGCGCTCTGCTATACGCGAGCTTTTCAACCTCTCAGTCGGCTCCGCCGACAGCTCCCCTTTCAGGGGAGCCATCCGGATGGCGCGTGCCGAAATCGGCGCAGAGCATACGCAAAGCCGCAGTCCTGTAGGGGCGGATATCATCCGCCCGCCGGGTATGCGGCGCGGCGAAACAGGAGCACGCGCCAAAGCCTCCCCTTTTAAGGGGAGGTGGCACGGCGCAAGCCGTGACGGAGAGGTGGAGCCGAAGGGTTTTGCGTGCACCATCGTGGGCGCGCTGCTATCGCGATACCCCACCTCTCAGTCGCCTCCGGCGACAGCTCCCCTTAAAAGGGGAGCCATCCGGATGGCGCGTGCCATAATCGGCGCGCAGCAGACGCGGCTGCGCAGTCCTGCGGGCGGATGATATCCGCCCCTACACGGCACGGCGCCTTTCCACTTTCCTCTTTCCACTACCCACTACCCAAGGAGGTACTCCCATGAAAATCGTCATTCTTGACGGCTACACGGAAAATCCCGGCGATCTGAGCTGGGCGGGGCTGGAGGCTCTGGGCGATGTTACGGTCTACGACCGGACGAGCCTGACCGATGAGGCCGAGATTTTATCGCGCATCGGCGACGCCGACGCGGTCTATACGAACAAGACGCCGCTCTCGGCGGCGGTCATTGCCGCCGCGCCGAAGCTGAAGTTCATCGGCGTGCTTGCGACGGGGTATAATATCGTCGACGTCGCGGCGGCAAAGGCGCGCGGCATCCCCGTGTGCAACGTGCCGGGCTACAGCACGCCGAGCGTTGCGCAGCACACGTTCGCGCTGCTGCTCGAGGCGTGCAGCCACGTCGGGGCGCACTCGGACTCCGTCCACGCGGGCGCGTGGGCGAAGAGCCGCGATTTCTGCTACTGGAACTACCCGCTCATCGAGCTTGCCGGCAAGACGCTCGGCATCGTCGGCTACGGCGCGATCGGCAAGGCCGTCGCGAAGATCGCCGTTGCGTTCGGAATGAACGTACTTGTTTGCGCAAGACATGTTGACCCGGCGGAAGAAAACGAGTATATTCATTATGCAAGCCGCGAGGACATCTTCGCAAAGTCCGATATTCTTACGTTCCACTGCCCGCTCTTCCCGGAGACGCAGGGCATGGTGAACGCGGAGTCCATCGCGAAGATGAAAGACGGCGTCATCCTCATCAACACGGCCCGCGGACCGCTTGTCGTCGACGACGACATCGTCGCGGCCGTGCGCTCGGGCAAGGTCGCGTGGTACTGCGCGGACGTCGTGTCCGCCGAGCCCATCCGGGAGGACAATCCGCTCCAGCACGAGGAGCACATCCTCCTCACGCCGCACATTGCCTGGGCCCCGAAGGAGGCGCGGCAGCGCCTGATGGACATCGCGGTCGGCAACCTCCGCGCGTTCACCGAGGGCGCGCCCGTCCACGTCGTCAACCCGTAAGCAAAAACAGATGAAAGAAGGAACAACCTGCATGACTGACGCACGCATCCAGGAACTGAACACCCTGTGCAACACGTTCCGCAAAGAAGTGCTCCAGGCCATCCACGCCATCCAGTCCGGCCACCCGGGCGGCTCGCTTTCCGTGTGCGAGATCCTCACCGTGCTCTATTTTGAGCACATGACCGTCCGCCCGGACGCGCCCGAGGACCCCGATCAGGACCGCCTCGTCCTCACGAAGGGCCACGCCGCGCCGATGCTCTACCGCGTTCTCGCCGAAAAGGGCTATTTCCCCGTCTCGGAGATGGACACGCTGCGCCGCATCGACTCGAACCTCCAGGGCCACCCGTCCACGCACACGCGCGGCATCGACATGCCGTCCGGCCCGCTCGGCATCGGCCTCGGCGCCGCGCAGGGCATGGCGCTCGGCATGAAGCTCAAGGGGATTAACCGCTACGCCTACGCCGTCATGGGCGACGGCGAGCTCAACGAGGGCGCCGTCTGGGAGACGGCCATGAGCGCGCCGAAGTTCAAGCTCAACAACCTCATCGCCATCGTCGACCGCAACCATGTCCAGCTCGACGGCACGGTCGACGGCATCATGCCGACCGATCCGCTGCCGGAGAAATGGAAGTCCTTCGGCTGGAACGTCATCGAGTGCGACGGCCACAACGTCGCGGCGCTTGACGCCGCCATCGCGCTGGCCAAGACTGAGCGCACCCGCCCGAGCGTCATCATCGCCGACACCGTCAAGGGCAAGGGCGTCTCGTTCATGGAGGGCAAAAACACGTGGCACGGCAAGGCCATCTCCGACGAGGACCTTGCAAAGGCGCTCGAGGAACTGGGAGGTGCGAACTGATGGCAAAGTCGATTCGAGTGGTTTACGGCGAGAAGCTCGCCGAGATGGGCAACACCCATCAGGATCTCGTGGTGCTCGACGCGGACGTCTCCTCGTCCACGCAGACGAAGTTCTTCGCCGCGGCGCACCCCGACCGCTTTTTCAACATGGGCATCGCGGAGTCGAACATGGTCTCGACGGCCGCGGGCCTGGCCCAGCAGGGGCTTGTTCCGTTCGTGAACACGTTCGCCGTGTTCGTCTCGACGCTCGGCCTCATCGCAACGCGCGGCCTGGCGTGCTACGCGAACCTCAACGTGAAGCTCGCGGGCGCGTACTGCGGCCTGTCCGACGCGTTTGACGGCGCGAGCCACCACGCGCTCGAGGATATGGCCACGCTGCGCGCGCTGCCGAATATGCGCGTGCTCGTCCCGTGCGACGCGCAGGCGTCCGGCGCGCTGACGGAGCTTGCCTACCAGACGCCCGGCCCCGTGTATCTGCGCCTTTCGCGCGACGTCTACCCCGATCTCTACCCGGCCGACCAGAAATTTGAGGTCGGCAAGGGCAACATTGTCCGCGACGGCACCGACGTCACCGTCATCGCCTGCGGCATCCTCGTCCACAAGGCGCTCGCCGCGGCCGAGGAGCTCGAGAAAAAGGGCGTGAGCGTCCGCGTCGTCGACATGTACTCCGTCAAGCCGATCGACGCCGCGCTCATTGAAAAGTGCGCCTGCGAAACCGGCGCCATCGTCACGGCCGAGGAGCACTCGGTCATGGGCGGCCTCGGCTCGGCCGTGGCCGAGGCGCTTGTGCAGTCGGCCCGCCCCGTGCCGGTCGAGATGGTCGGCGTGCACGACACGTTCACCGAGTCCGGCCCGTACGCGAAGCTCCTGCCGAAGTACGGCCTCGACGAGACGGCCGTCGCCGCGGCGATCGAGAAGGTCCTCGCGCGCAAACAGTAAAAAATAAGAGCCCATTTTCCGCGGCGCAGGCGCTTTGCGCCTGTGCCGCGCGGTTTTAGAGAGGAGAAAGACACCATGCTTGCAGCCAGAATGCCCGAAGCCTACAAAGTCGAATACCTCGACCTGCCCATGCCGAAGTGCGGCGACGACCAGGTCCTGCTCAAGAACATCTACCTCGGCGTGTGCGCGTCCGACCAGCAGATCTACCACGGCCGCCACAAGTACATGAAATTCCCGCTCGTCATGGGCCACGAGGTGGCCTCCGTCGTCGAGCAGGTCGGCAAGAACGTCACGGGCTTCGCCAAGGGCGACCGCGTCGTGCTCCAGCCGCAGGTCGTCTGCGGGGAGTGCTATCCCTGCCGAATCGGCCGGTTCAACGTCTGCGAGCACCTGAAGGTCATCGGCGTCCACATGGACGGCTGCGCGTGCGAGTACATCGCCGTCTCGCCGTGGAACCTGCACAAGCTGCCCGACAATGTCGACGACGTCTCCGCGGCGCTCATCGAGCCGCTGGCCGTCGGCATGGGCGCGGCGCACCGCGCGGGCGACCTGAAGGGCGCGAACGTCGCCGTCATCGGCGCGGGCATCATCGGCAACTTCGCCGCGCAGTCGTGCGCGGCACTCGGCGCGGAAAAAGTCATCATTTCCGACGTCATCGAGAAAAAGCTGAAAGTCGCCGAGCAGTGCGGCCTCGTCCCGGTCGACGCGTCGAAAACGAGCCTGAAGGACGCCATCTCCAAGGAATTCGGCGACTTCCGCAAGGCCGACGTCATCATCGACTGCGCCGCGTCGAAGGGCAGCTTCGCCTCCGCGCTCGAGGCCGCGCGCAAGAGTTCGAAGGTCATTTTCACCGGCAACTACAAAGACACCGTCGACTTCGACGTCCCCGTCATCCAGCGCAGCGAAATCTCGCTCATCGGCCACATGATGTACGTCAAGGAGGACTTCACCGAGTCCATCCGCTGCCTGTCCGAGCGCAGCATCCACACGGACGGCCTCGTCACGCAGCATTTCGCCCTGAATGAGTACCAGAAGGCGTTCGAGTACGCCGACGCTCACCCGGCCGACGTCATCAAGATGATGATCGACATCGCATGAAGACCGTCACCGATTTAATCAAAAACGTCCCGCTGCCGCCCATGTACCGCGTCCGCGAAAAGTTCGACGGCGCGCGCATCCCGGACGAGGAGCTGCTGGACGTCCTGCGCGTGGAATTGAACCGCCCCGCGCTGAAAAGCCGCGTCAGGCCCGGCATGCGCGTCGCCCTCACGTGCGGCAGCCGCGGCATTTACCGCTATCAGGATCTCGCGCGCACGATCGTCGATTTTCTCAAAGAATGCGGCGCGGAGCCGTTCATCGTCGCGGCCATGGGCAGCCACGGCGGCGCGACGAGCGAGGGCCAGCGCGACATTTTAACGGGCTACGGCATCACGGAGGAAGCCATGGGCTGCCCGGTGCTCTGCGACATGGACACGGTCGAGATCGGGAAAAGCCCCGTGCGCGGCAAATCCGTCCGCATCGACCGCAACGCCGCGTCCGCCGACGGCATCTTCCTCTTCAACCGCGTCAAGCCGCACACGTCGTACCGCGGGCGGTACGAGAGCGGCCTGATGAAAATGATGGCCATCGGCCTCGGCAAGCAGCACGGCGCGGACGACATCCACGGCCAGAGCCCGGCCATCATGCACGAGCTCATCGAGGAATACGGCCGCACGATTTTGACCAATTGCCCCGTCCTCGGCGGCATCGCGCTGCTCGAAAACGCCTACGATCAGACGTGCCGCATCCGCGGCCTGACGCCGGAGGAGATCATCTCCGACGAGCCGCAGCTCCGCGACGAGTCCTACGGGACGATCGCGCGGCTGCTGTTCGACAAAACGGACGTCCTCGTCGTCGACCGCATCGGCAAAAATATTTCCGGCGACGGCATGGACCCGAACGTCACGGGCCGCTTCTGCACGAAGTACGCCTCCGGCGGCATCGACGCAGAAAAGGTCGTCGTGCTCGACCTGACGGACGAGACGCACGGCAACGCGCAGGGCGTCGGCCTCGCGGACGTCACGACGCGGCGGCTGGTCGGCAAAATGAAGCTCGAAATGACGTACCCCACGGGCGTCACGAATACATTTCTGCACCTGATGAAGATCCCGATGATCATGGACAACGACCGCGAGGCCATCCAGCTCGCGCTGCGCTCGTGCCCCGAGGCGGAGGACCCCGAGCACAAAAAGCTCATCCGCATCCCGGACACGGCGCATCTGGAGATCATCGAGATTTCTGAGGGTCTGCTCCCCGCCGCGCGGGAAAATCCGGATCTGGAGATCCTCGACGGCCCGTATTTCTGGGACTTCGACGCCGAGGGCAATCTGTTTTAAGGAGGAGTCCGTAATGGACGTTTTGGAACGGTTCCTGACCTATGTCAAATTCGGCACAAACTCCGGCGACACCGGCGAGCATCCGTCGACGCCGTCGCAGCTCGTGCTGGCAAAGCACCTGAACGAAGAGATGAAGGCCGTCGGCTTTACGGATGTCTACACCGACGACGCCGGCAACACGATCGGCACGCTGCCGGGCAACGCCGACGCGCCCGCCATCGCCCTCATCGCGCACATCGACACGTCGCCCGACGCGCCGTGCGACAATATCCAGCCCCGCGTCGTGCATTATGCGGGCGGCGACATCGAGCTTTCGCCGGGGCACATCCTCTCGGCGAAGAAATATCCGTACTTAAAGGACTGCGAGGGCCTCGACCTCGTCGTCACGGACGGCACGACGCTGCTCGGCGCAGACGACAAGTCCGGCGTCGCCGAGATCATGACCGCGTGCGAGACGCTTTTGCACTCCGACCGTAAGCACGGCCCCGTCCGCCTCGTGTTCACGACGGACGAGGAGATCGGCGACGGCGTCTACGGCCTCGACGTCGACAAGCTCGGCTGCAAATACGGCTACACCGTCGACGGCGGCCCGCTCGGCGAGCTGGAATATGAGAATTTCAACGCCGCCTCCGCCGACGTCACCGTCCACGGCCTGTCCATCCACCCCGGCGCGGCCAAGGACCAGATGATCAACGCCGCGACCGTCGCCATGAAGCTCCACGCCCTGCTCCCGGCCGACCAGGTCCCGGAAAAAACCGAGGGCTACGAGGGCTTCATCCACCTCCACGCCATGGAGGGCGACGTCACGACCGCGAAGCTGCACTACATCATCCGCGACCACGACCGCCGCAAATTCGAGCGCAAAAAGCACGACATCGAGTCCGCCTGCGCCATCATCAACGCCAAATACGGCGCCGGCACGGCCGAGTGCAGCATCGTCGACAGCTACTACAACATGCGCGAAAAGCTCGAGCCGCACATGGAGCTCATCGACCGCGCGCGCGCCGCGTTCGAGAAAAACGGCGTCACGCCCCTCACCCAGCCCATCCGCGGCGGCACGGACGGCGCGCGGCTTAGCTACATGGGCCTCCCGTGCCCGAACCTCTCCACCGGCGGCTACAATTTCCACGGCGTCCACGAGTTCATCCCCGTGCAGAGCCTGAGAAAAATGCCGGATGTACTGATCGACCTCATCTGCTCGTTCGCGGAGTGAGGCAACAGCTTTATGACCTCCCCAGAGCCACGGCTCCGGGGAGGTTTTTTGTAAGGCAGACCGCAGCCGCGCCCTGTAGGGGCGGATATCATCCGCCCGTGATGCCAATTGCGATCCGGCGCCAAATAAGACCTGTCATCCTGAGCGAGCGCAGCGAGTCGAAGGATCTTCCCAATTAAGGAGAACCGACTGCGCCCCAACGCCCCCAATCGCCCAATGCGCCCATTGCGGCACGCGCCAAGGCTCCCCTGTGCAAGGGGAGCTGTCAGCGAAGCTGACTGAGGGGTTGGAGGT
>CAVFYN010000073.1:0-23376 GCA_963626425.1 Bacteroidaceae bacterium | reverse complement strand
CAAGCAAGCAAGCAAGCAAGCAAGCAAGCAAGCAAGCAAGCAAGCAAGCAAGCAGGAGCGGCGCATGGCCAGAGGTGAGAAGATGAGTCAGCGGCGGCTGGGCTTCACGGTGGGGTTCCTGCTGCTGGCGGTGGCGCTGCTCATTTCCGGGTACACCCTGATCCTTCAGCGGAGCTACGCCCGCGAGACGGAGGACGCGGCCATGGAGCGCGACATCCGCTGCGCCGACGCGATCCACCGCCGGGTGTCCTACAAATTCACCCGCACGGATTTTGAGACGCTCACGACGCTCGAGGACATGAACGACCCGCGCTATCAGGAGCTGCAGCAGGAGCTCAACGAGCTGCGCGCGCTCAACTCCACGCGCTATCTCTACACGGCCAAGCGCGGCGACGACGGCCGGCTCATCTACCTCGTCGACGGGCTCGACCTCGACGCTGAGGACTTCGCATTCCCCGGCACGTACATCGAGGAGGAGATGATCCCGTACATCGACGACGCGCTCGCCGGGAACACGACGTATTCCCGCGAGATCGTGGACACGACGTGGGGCCATATCTTCACCGCCTGCTACCCCGTGCGCGCGGCGGACGGCTCGGACGAGATCATCGGCGCGCTGTGCATGGAAATGGACATGGAGGACACGTACGCGTTCCTCGAAAAGAGCAGCCAGACCACGTTCCGGACCGCGTCGCTGGCCGTTCTGGTGTCGGTGCTGATGGCGGCGCTCGTCTATCTTTCGCTGCGCGACCAGCGGAAGAAGGAGCTGGAGCAGCAGGCCGCGCTCGCGCAGGCCGCCGTCGCGGCGGACGCGGCCAACCGGGCCAAGTCTACGTTTCTGCTCAACATGAGCCACGACATCCGCACGCCGCTCAACGGCATCATCGGCCTGCTCGAGATCGACGAGGCGCATTTTGACGACAGCGCGCTCCTGCGCGCCAACCACGGGAAAATGAAGATCTCGGCCGAGCATCTGCTCTCGCTCATCAACGACGTTCTGCAGATGAGCAAGCTCGAGGACGGCACGGTCGAGCTTGCGCACGAGCCGCTGAGCCTCATCGACGTCTCGCGCGAGGTCGGCACGATCATCGGCGAGCGCGCGGGCGAGGCGGGCATCCGCTTCGAGGTCGGCGCACAGGAGCTGCCGAGCCCCTATGTCTACGGCAGCCCGCTGCACCTGCGGCAGATCTTTTTGAATCTCTATGGCAACTGCATCAAATACAACCGCCCCGGCGGAACGGTCCGCACGGCGCTCGAGTGCCTCGGCGCGAACGACGGTACGGTCGTCTACCGCTGGACGATCTCCGACACCGGCGTCGGCATGAGCGAGGAGTTCATCCGGCACATCTTCGAGCCGTTCGCGCAGGAAAAGCACGACGCGCGCAGCGTCTATCAGGGCACGGGGCTCGGCATGTCCATCGTCAAGAGCCTCGTCGAGAAGATGAACGGCACGATCCAGGTCGAAAGCAAGGTCGGCGTCGGCTCGACGTTTGTTGTGACGATCCCGTTCCAGATCGCGCCGAAGCCGGAGGAGACGGCCGCGCAGGAGGAGCAGCCGCCGGCCGACCTGCACGGGCTGCACCTGCTTTTGGCCGAGGACAACGAGCTCAACGCCGAGATCGCCCAGACGCTCCTGACCGACGCGGGCGCGCGCGTCACGCTCGCGCGGGACGGCAAGCAGGCGCTCTGCACGTTCGAGAGCAGCCCGGAGGGGACGTTTGACGCCATTTTGATGGACGTCATGATGCCGGTCATGGACGGCCTGGCCGCGACGCGCGCCATCCGCGCGCTCGACCGGCCCGACGCGGCGGCGATCCCCATCATCGCCATGACGGCCAACGCCTTCCGCGAGGACGCGGAAAAGTGCCTCGCGGCCGGCATGAACGAGCATCTGGCCAAGCCGCTCGAGATCCGGAAAATGGCCGCGGTCATCGCGCGCTGCTGCCGCCGGGACGGCGCGGAGCCGCAAACATAACGCGCAGCAGACCGGCAGGGGACACTGCCGGCCTGTTATTTTGCTGAAATTCAAATTGTTTCCAAAATAAATTTTGAACATAATGAAGCTGCGCACTTGTAATACGCGGCAGCTTCAAGTATAATAACGAAAATGGAATAAGTATCTATTCCCGGCAGAGGCTTATGCTGTTTTACATTGCATAGGTCTCTTTTTTTACGGCCGGAGACGGCCGAACGCAGCGCGGAGGTGCCGCTATGGAAAAATTTCTTTCGCAGGCAGAGACGGATTCGCTCACTTCGGAGTTCACCTATCGGGACAACAAGTCCGGCATGATCGGCGGATACTGCGAGAACGGGTTCCCGTTCTACTATGCCGACGCGGCCATGGCCGAAATGCTCGGCTATGAGAGCGTGGACGAGCTGGCCGCCGCCATCGGCGGATTCGTGGCCAACACGATCCACCCGGACGACATGGGCCAGGTCGAGCGCGACCTCGGCGGGCGGTTCTACGAGGGCATGACCTACGAGACGACCTACCGGATGCCGCGCAGGGACGGCTCGTGGTTCTGGACGATCGACCGCGGCAAGGTCGTCCGCGCGGAGGACGGCCGCCTCGCGATCTTGAGCGTGTGCACGGACATGAGCGACTTCGTGCGCCGCCAGAAGGAGCTCGAGGCGAAGGACGCGTGGTCGGACTATCTGTTCCGCAGCCTGCCGGGCGGGTACGTCCGCTGCGCCGCGGACGAGAACATCTCGTTTCTCTACATCAGCGAGCGCTTCCTCGGCATCCTCGGCTGGACGGAGGACGAGATCCGCACGGAGTTTGACAACAGCTTCACGCGCCTCGTCCACCCGGACGACCGCTCGGCCGTCCGGGAATATTCCGCGCGCATCCTGTCGGGCGACATGGACGGCGTTCAGGAGAACATCATCTACCGCCTGCTCGGCCGGAGCGGCTACCGTTGGGTGTCGGACACGACGATGAAGGCCGTCATCTCCGGCCAGACGCTGTTCCAGTGCCTCATCTCCGACGTCACGAGCTTCATCTACGAGCGCGACCTGCGCCAGCGCAAGCTGGAGGATCTGCTGCGCGCGTCGGAGGAGCGCTATGAGATCATCCACGCGCTGAGCGTCGTCTATCAGGAGATCAGCCTCATTGACTTAGAGCGGAACACGTACCGCCTCGTCTCCGGCAACGGCCCGACGGAGCAGTATCAGGACACGACCGGGCCGATCGAGGAGTTCCGCCACTATGTCATCGACCGCATCCTCGTGCCCGAGCAGCGCGCGGAGGCGGAGGAGTTCCTCAATTTTTCGACCGCGCCCGCGCGCCTTGCGGACAGGCAGTTCGTCGCGCGCGAATTCAAGGGCCGCAACGGCTCGTGGTATCTTGTTACGCTCATTGTGAAAAACCGCAATGACGCCGGCGCGGTGACGCACCTGCTCGTCTCGGCGCGCAACATCGACGACCAGAAAACGAAGGAGCTGGAATACCAG
The DNA here is from genome assembly GCA_963626425.1 of Bacteroidaceae bacterium. Lineage (GTDB taxonomy): Bacteria > Bacillota > Clostridia > Oscillospirales > Oscillospiraceae > CAKTOF01. The sequence continues at coordinate 19,923 of CAVFYN010000073.1, read as the reverse complement.
CGCACCCTCCGCGAGACGGCGGAGGAGGCCCGCCGCGCCAGCGCGGCCAAGAGCAATTTCCTCTCGCGCATGAGCCACGACATCCGCACGCCCATCAACGCCATCGTCGGCCTGCTGAAGATCGATGAGGCGCACTTTGACGATCAGGCGCTGCTGCGGTCGAACCACGAGAAAATGATCGTCTCGGCCGACCATCTGCTCTCGCTCATCAACGACGTCTTACAGATGAGCAAGCTCGAGGACGGCGACACCGTCCTGACGCACGAGTTCATCAGCCTCGTCGACCTGACGCGCGACATCGTGACGATCGTCATCGGCCGCGCCGTGGACGCCGGCATCGTCTGGGACTACGAAAAGGGCAAGGAAGTCATCCCGTACCCGTATATCTACGGCAGCCCGCTCCATCTGCGGCAGATCTTTCTGAATATTTATGGCAACTGCATCAAGTACACCCGCCCCGGCGGGCGCATCCGGACGGTCGTCGAGGCGCTTGAGGACCGCGGCGGGCAGTGCGTCTACCGCTGGACGATCTCCGACACCGGCGTCGGCATGAGTCAGGAGTTCGTCAAACGCATTTTCGAGCCGTTCGCACAGGAAAAGACCGACGCGCGCAGCGTCTATCAGGGCACGGGCCTCGGCATGGCGATCGTCAAGAGCCTTGTCGAGAAAATGAATGGCACGATCGAGGTCGAAAGCGAGCTCGGCGTCGGCTCGACGTTCATCGTCACCATCCCGTTCGACATCGCGCCGGAGCCGTCCGCGCTGCCCGCGGCGGAGGACGAGCAGCCGCACGACATCCGCGGACTGCGCCTTCTGCTGGCCGAGGACAACGAGCTCAACGCCGAGATCGCCGAAATGCTCCTGCACGACGAGGGCGCGGAGATCACCGTCGCCCACGACGGCCGCCAGGCGCTCGAGCGCTTCGCATCCAGCGAGCCCGGTACGTATGACGCCATTTTGATGGACGTCATGATGCCCGTTATGGACGGCATGGCCGCCACGCGGGCCATCCGCGCCTGCGGCCACCCGGACGCGGCGGACGTGCCCATCATCGCCATGACGGCCAACGCCTTCCGCGAGGACGCCGAGCGCTGCATCGCCTCCGGCATGAACGCCCACCTCGCCAAGCCGATCGAGGTCGGCCGGGCCGTGACGGTCATCGCCCAGTGCTGCGAAAAAAGGCGGCGCGGCTGACCGGACAATACAGCAACATTACGAGGGATATTTGTCATGTCCAATTCATCCGATCTTACCATAAACCAGGATCCGTCCGCGCGCACGCTGAGCGAGGCGGAAAAAGAGCGCCAGATGTTCCTGGCGCTGTGCGTCAACTTTACGGCGGCCTACTGCTGCGACCTGATGGCCGACCGCATGGAGCCGATCAAGCGCAGCAGCTTTTCGCACTGCGAGCAGGAGAAGGACCGCCTGCGCGACCCGCTGTGCTACTCCGAGTGGATCCGCCACGCCTACGAGACGTTCGTCGTCAAAGAGTCAGCGCCGGATTTCCTCGAGGTCTTTGACGCGCAGAACATCATGCGCCGCCTCCGGGCGGAGGACAGCTTCGTCTACCGCCACCGCACGGCGCCGAACGGTGCGGGCATGGAGTATTTCGAGGCGACGGTCGTCCGGCTGTACGCCGACGAGCACACGTTCAAGATCATCATGGGCTACCGCCCGATCGACGACATCATCGCCGAGGAGAGAAAAACGCAGCAGGAGCTGGAAAACGAGGTCGCCGCGCTGCGCAACATCCACGAGGCGCTCGGCTCCGGCGCGTGGAAGCTCGAGTACAATGAGCGCGGCGAGATGACCGGCTGCCACTGGTCGGACAAAATGCGCCGGATGCTCGGCTTTTCGTCGGCGGAGGATTTCCCGGACGAATTCGACGCCTGGCAGCTGCGCCTGCACCCGGACGATGTGGAAAACACGATGGCCGAGTACCGCGAGACGGTGTTCGACTACACGAGCCGCAAGACGTACGACGTGGAATACCGCGTGCGGGCGAAGGACGGGACGTACCACTGGTTCCGCGCCGCGGGGGCGCCTTTCGCGCCGGGCCGACGGCTCGCCGATCGCATTTGACGGCGTGTTCATCAACACGGACGAAAAGCACGAGACGAACGAGCGGCTCCACCGCGCGCTGGCCGATGCCGAGCGGGCGAACAACGAGCTCATGCTCGAGCACGAGGTCATCTCCGCCGTCAGCCGCACGTATTTTTCCATTTACAGCATCGACCTCGAGCGCAATTACTACGAAGAGGTCTCCAACCACGACCATTCCGTCCACCGTCTGACCGGCCACGGCGGCAACGCCCAGCGCAAGCTCGACGAGCTGTGCGCGACGCTCGTCGCGGAGGACTACCGCAGCGCCGTCCTGCACTTTTTCGACCTGAACACCGTCCCGGCGCGCATGCGCGACACGGACACCGTCAGCATCGAGTATTTCGCCGTGGACGGCAACTGGCATCAGGCGCGCTTCATCGAGAAAAAGCGCGGCGCGGACGGCGCGGTCACGAACGTGCTCTACGTCACGCGCATCGTCAGCAGCGAAAAGCGGCAGGAGCTCGAGCAGGAGCGCCTGCGCATCGCCTATGAGGCCGCCGAGAGCGCGAGCGAGGCCAAGACGACGTTCCTGCTCAATATGTCCCACGACATCCGAACGCCCATGAACGCGATTTTGGGCTATTCCCGCCTTATGCGCGGCCGGCTGACGGACCCGGAGCTGCTGCATTATCAGGAGATGATCGAGCAGTCGGGCAATCTGCTGCTGTCCATCATCAACAACGTGCTCGACATGGCGCGCATCGAGTCGGGCAAAATGGAGCTCGACGAGAACTACGACCGCGCCGGCGACATCGTCGGCACCGTCTGCGCCGTCTTTGAAGAGGATGCCCGGAAAAAGGGCCTGACGATCGAGCGCACCGTGCAGGTCTCCACGCCGCACATCATGTGCGACCGGACGAAGATGCAGGAGGTGCTCACGAACCTCATCAGCAACGCCGTCAAATACACGCCGCCCGGCGGCAGGGTGACCATCCACACGCGCGACCTTCCGTGCGAGCGGGAGGGGTATGTCTACATCCAGACGTCCGTCGCCGACACGGGCATCGGCATGAGCCCAGAATTTCTGCCGCACCTGTTTGACTCGTTCTCGCGCGAGCGCAACACGACGGCCGCGCGCGTGGCCGGCTCCGGCCTCGGCATGGCCATCGTCAAGAGCCTTGTCGACCTGATGGGCGGCACCATCGACGTCGAAAGCGAGCTCGGCCGCGGGACGACGTTCACCGTCACCATCCCGCACAAGCTGGCGGAGCAGGAGTACTACGAGAAAAAGCGCCTGGCCGACGCGGCGGCCGCCGCAGACTTTACCGGAAAGCACGTCCTTCTGGCCGAGGACAACGACCTCAACGCCGAGATCGCCGCCGCGATCCTGGAGGAGATGGGCTTCACCGTCGACCGCGCGGAGGACGGCGTCATCTGCGTCGACCGTCTGGAAAAGCAGCCGGCCGGGACATACGACCTCATTTTGATGGACGTGCAGATGCCGAACATGGACGGCTACAAGGCCACGCAGGTCATCCGCAGCCTGCCGGACCGGATCAAGGCGGCCGTGCCCGTCATCGCCATGACGGCCAACGCCTTCGACGAGGACCGCCGCAAGGCGCTCGCCATGGGCATGAACGGCCACATCGCAAAGCCGATCGACACGGAAAAGATCCGGCAGACGCTCGCGCCCATCCTCGCGTGACGGGTGCGGAGAAAGAGTTTTTGGGAAGACAGGGCAGGTACATGACAAGATCGGAAGCAAAAAATTTTCTTCGCCGGTGCGCCGCCGCGCTGATCCTGGCCGCGTGCATCGCGGGCCTGATCCCGGCGCGGGCTGACGCCGCGTATGACCCCGCGCAGCGGCAGACGATCCGCGTGGGCTTTTTCGCGATGGACGGCTACCACATGATGGACAGCGAGGGCAACCGGAGCGGCTACGGCTACGAGTTTTTGCAGCTCGTCGCGCGCTATCTGGACGTCGACTTCGAGTATGTCGGCTATGAGGACAGCTGGGAGCAGATGCAGCAGATGCTAGAGCGCGGCGAGATCGACCTGCTCACGTCCGCGCGGATGACGCCCGAGCGCGAGGAGAAGTTCGATTTCTCCCGCTCCATCGGCACGAGCAGCGCGATCCTGACCGTCCGCAGCGACAACAGCCGGATCGTCATGCACGATTTTCCCACGTATGACGGCATGCGCGTCGCGCTTTTGAACGGCAACTCGCGAAACGACGACTTTGCCGCCTTCGCCGCCGAAAACGGCTTTTCGTACCGGCCGGTCTATTTTGACGCGGTCGACGGGATGACGGCGGCGCTCCAGTCCGGCGAGGTCGACGCCATCGTCACCAGCTCGCTGCGCCAGACGCAGAACGAGCGCATCATCGAAAATTTCAACAGCAGCGAGTTTTACGCCATCGTGAAAAAGGGCAACACGGCCCTGCTCGACCGCATCAACTACGCCATTGACCAGATGAACGCGGCCGAGGGCGACTGGCGGACAGACCTGCACAACCGCTTCTACGAAAACGCCAACGACCGCAACCTGACGTTCACCGACGAGGAAAGAGCGGTCATCGCCGCGTACAGCGACCCGTCCGAGCCTTTGACGGTCGTGTGCGACCCGACGCGCTACCCGTATTCCTACGTTGAGGACGGCGAGGTCCGCGGCATCCTGCCGGACTATTTCCGCGAGCTGGCCGACTACGCCGGCATCGCCTATGAATTCGTCGCCTGCTCGTCGCGCGACGAGTATCTGGCGCACCGGAGCGACGGCTCGGCGGATCTGTGCATCGACTACCGCATCAATTCCCAGACGAGCACGGAGGTCCCGGACTGCACGCTCACCGCGCCGTATCTCACGCTGCGCGTCGCGCTCGTCACGCGCGCGGATTTTGACGGGGAGATCAATGTCGTCTCGACCGTCGCGCAGTCGGCCGCGCTCGACGAATCCTACGCCCGCGACGCCGAAAAGCTCATCTGCAAGACGCGCGACGAGGCCATGGAGGCCGTCCTGCACGGCAAGGCCGACGCGGCGTATGTCTATTACTACACGGCGCAGGCCTATGTCAACCGCGAGCGCAGCGGCGAGCTGGTATGTACGCTGCTCGAGGAGACGACGCACAATTTCCACATCGCCGTCGCCGCGCAGGTCGACCATTCGCTCGCCGGCATCCTGACCAAGGCGATCTACGCCATGCCGAGCAGCCTCATCGAGAGCATCTCTGACGGCTACACGTCCTACCGCGCGCAGGATGTCACGCTGCTGACGATCCTTGAGATGCACCCGGCCATCGGCGCCATCGCCGTCGCGCTGCTCGCGGCGATCCTGCTCGCGCTGCTGGCCGTCCGGATGTACGCGCAGAAGCGCAGCGCCGCGCTCGCGCACCGGCGGGCCGAGGAGATGGCGGCCCTGGCCGAGCGCGCCGAGGCGGCCAACAAGGCCAAGAGCCTGTTCCTGGCCAATATGTCCCACGACATCCGCACGCCCATCAACGGCATCGTCGGCCTGCTCGAGATCGACGAGGCGCATTTTGACGACATGGACCTCATCCGCGCAAACCACGAGAAAATGCGCGTCTCGGCCGACCATCTGCTCTCGCTCATCAACGATGTCCTGCAGATGAGCAAGCTCGACGACGGCGAGACGGTGCTCACGCACGAGCCGATCTGCCTTGTCGAGCTGACGCGCGACATCGTGACGATCGTCATCGACCGCGCCACGGAGGCGGGCATCATCTGGGACTATGAAAAGGGCAAGGCCGTTATCCCGTATCCGTACATCTACGGAAGCCCGCTGCACCTGCGGCAGATCTTCCTGAACATCTACGGCAACAGCATCAAATATACCCGCCCCGGCGGGCGCATCCGGACGATCGTCGAGGCGATGGAGGGCCGGGAAGGGCAGTGCGTCTACCGCTGGACGATCTCCGACACGGGCATCGGCATGAGCGAGGAATTTCTCGCGCGCATTTTCGAGCCGTTCGCCCAGGAAAAGCAGGACGCGCGCAGCGTCTACCAGGGCACGGGCCTCGGCATGGCGATCGTGAAAAGCCTCGTCGAGAAGATGAACGGCACGATCGAGGTCCAAAGTGAGCTCGGCGTCGGGTCGACGTTCATCGTCACCATCCCGTTCGACATCGCGCCGCCGCCCGAAACGCCGTCCGAACCCGAGGCCGCGCCGGCGGCCGACATCCGCGGGCTGCACCTGCTGCTGGCCGAGGACAACGAGCTCAACGCCGAGATCGCCGAAATGCTCCTGCACGACGAGGGCGCGGCCGTCACGCGCGCGCACGACGGCAGGGAAGCGGTCGATCTGTTTGAGCGCAGCGCGCCCGGCGCATTCGACGCCGTCCTGATGGACGTCATGATGCCGGAAATGGACGGCCTGACGGCCACGCGGACCATCCGCGCATCCGACCACCCGGACGCAAAGACCGTCCCCATCATCGCCATGACGGCCAACGCCTTCGACGAGGACGCAAAGCGCTGCCTGGACGCCGGCATGAACGCGCACCTGGCAAAGCCGCTGGAGATCCGCCGGCTCGTCGACACGCTCGCGCAGTTCTGCCGCCGGTGATGTGGTATTCGATATTACCGGTATAGACGCGGATAAGGAGGAAACAGGAAGCGCATCCTGAAATCACTGCAATCGCCGCAAAAATCCCTGTAAACGCCGCTGACAACTGGAATCACTTACAGTTATTTGCTGGTTTCTTTTCTTGCAATACTGTTCGGAGCGCGGTATAATTATTTAGAGAATAAGCGCAATCGGGCGGGGACTTATGCCGTGTTTTCAGCGCATGAGTCCCCGCCCTTTTCCTGCGTATGGCCGAGAGGTGAGAGACGCGATGGATGGGCATCGCCTGACAACGAGGATAAAACGGGCGCTCGCGTGGGCGGTGTGCCTGCTGACGGCGCTGTCCGCGCTCGGCCCGCTCGGCGCCATGGCCGCGGAGACGCAGACGGAGGACAAGGTCGTCCGCGTCGGCTACGTCAACGCCATCAACTACGAAGAGGGCGGCCCCGGCGAGCACAAGCGCGGCGCGGGCTATGAATACCTCCAGAAAATTTCCTATCTCACGGGCTGGAAATACGAGTACGTCTACGGCTCGTTCACCGAGTGCTACGACATGCTCTCGCGCGGCGAGATCGACCTGTTCGGCAACGTCTCCTACACGCCCGAGCGCGCGGAGCAGATCGACTTCTCCGCCTACCCGCAGGGCAAGGACACCTACTGGCTCTACACGAGCAAAAATCACACCGACCTCGCCTCGGGCGACATCGCCAAGCTCTCCGGCTGCCGCATCGGCGTCACGGGCGGCAGCTTTCAGGAGGGGCTTCTGGCGGACTGGCTGGACAGCAACCACCTCACGGCCGAGATCGTCGAGTGCGCGGGCTATGACGAGCTCATGGACCGCCTGACGGGCGGCACGGTCGACGCCATCGCCGCGCCGGACCTGTCCGTGAGCTATGACTGCCTGTCCATCGTCAGCATCGGCTCGAGCGACTACTATTTCGCCGTGTCGAAATCCCGGCCGGACATCCTGTCCGAGCTGAACGTCGCGCTGTTTGAGATCCAGAACTCCGAGACGGACTACAACAGCCGCCTTTATTCCCGCTATTACTACAAAACGGCCAGCGGCCTCGCGTTCAATCAGGAGGAGCTCGACTGGCTCGCGGCGCATGACAATACGATCCGCCTCGGCTATCTGGACGACGACCTGCCGTTCTGCGCCGAAGAGAGCGGGGACCTTTCCGGCATCCTCGCCACGGTCATGGACGCGCTCGAGCGCGAGTACGGCCTCACGATCGTCACGACGGCCTATCCGGACAGTCTGGAGATGACCCAGGCGCTGCGCGACGGCGACATCGACGTCTGCGGCCCCGTCATCCGCGACTTTTACCTCACGGAGCAAAGCGGCTTCGTCCTGACGGACGCCATCGTCGACACGACGCCCGTCATCGTCTACAAGGGCGACGACTCCAGCGGCAGCCTCGACGTCATCGCGGCCACGTATTCGGCCATGTTCAACCCCGACATCCTCGGCGTGCTGTTCCCGGACGCGGACATTCTGCTGTGCGAGGACCAGCAGGAGTGCCTGCGCGCCGTGTCCGAGGGCCGGGCGGGCAGCACGGTCATCCCGTCGTCGCGCATCAACATCATCAACACCGACCCGCTCATGGCCAAGCTCTCGTTCGCGGAGATGGCGCAGCGGACGGACGTCGGCCTGCTGGCCGCGCGCGAAAACCGCCGCGCGGCGACCATCGTGAACAAGGGCATCGAGCAGTCGTCCGAGCTGCTCAGCGGCCTCGTGCTCGCGCAGCACTCCGTCGCGGCCGAGCCGGTGACGCTGCGCCAGTTCGTCAGCTCGCACATGTGGCTCATCATCGGCCTTGCCGGCGCGATCATCTGCGTGCTCGGCCTGCTGCTGCACCGGCTGTCCGTCAGCCGCAGACAGCTCGTCGCGGCGCTTGCGGACGCGCGCGACGCCAACACGGCCAACATCGCCAAGACGACGTTCCTGAATAACATGTCCCACGACATCCGCACGCCCATGAACGCCATCATCGGCTTTACGAACATCGCCTACCGTCAGGATCCGACGCCGGAGCTGCGCGGCAGCCTCGACAAGATCCGCCAGAGCTCGGAATACCTGCTCGCGCTCATCAACGACGTGCTCGACATCAGCCGCATCGAGAGCGGCAGCATCCGGTATAACCCCGTCCCCGTCGACATCACCGCCGTCACGGACACGGTGGTCGGCATCGCAAACGGCTACCTCATCGACCGCGACCTGCGCTTTGTCGTCCGCCGCGCAAAGCCGTCGGCGCGCTACGTGCTGGCCGACGAGGTGCGCATCCGCGAGGTGCTCATCAACATCATCAGCAACGCCATGAAGTTCACGAACGACGGCGGCACCGTCACGTTCTCGACGGAATACCGCCCGGGGCGCGACCCGCACCATATCGTCGTGGTCTACCGTGTCTCCGACACCGGTATCGGCATGAGCGACGAGTTCCGCGCGCACGTCTTTGACGAATTCACGCAGGAAAACGCCGACGCGCGCACGCAGTACAAGGGCACGGGCCTCGGCATGACGATCACGAAGCGCTACGTCGAGCTCATGGGCGGCAAGATCTCGTTCGAGAGCAAAAAGGGCGTCGGCACGACGTTCACCGTCGAGCTGCCGCTCGAGCTGACAGAGCAAAAGGTGCAGCCGGACGAGAAAAAGCCCGCCGCGAAGCGGGATCTTGCGGGCGTGCGCGTGCTGCTGGCCGAGGACAACGACCTCAACGCCGAGATCGCGTCGATGCTGCTTGCAGAGTGCGGCATGGCCGTCACGCGCGCATCCGACGGGGAAGAGGCCGTCGAGCTGTTCCGCTCGAACCCCGAAGGCTCGTTCGACGTCATTCTGATGGACATCATGATGCCGCGCATGAACGGCTACGAGGCCGCGCACGCCATCCGCACCATGGACGGCCGGCCCGACGGCGCGGATATTCCCATCATCGCCCTCACCGCCAACGCCTTTGCCGAGGACGTGCAGGCCGCGCTGGACGCCGGCATGAACGCGCACCTGGCAAAGCCCATGGTCATGGAGCAGGTCGTCCGCGTCATTTCGGAAAACCTGAACGATTAGGCCCGTCCGCCCGCAGGGCGGAATCTCAAGAAACCGGAGGAAACACTATGCCGATCCAAAAGCCGAAACTGGCAAGAGCCCTGTCCGCCGCGCTGCTGGCCGCCATGCTGCTGGCCCTGCTGCTGCCGGTGACGGCCCTCGCCGCGCAGACGGAGCCGGAGACGGAAACCAAGACCGTCCGCGTGGGCTACGTCGACGCCATCATGTATGAGGAGCAGTATGACAACGGCTACAAGACCGGCTCCGGCTATGAGTACCTTCAGGAGATCTCGTACATCACCGGCTGGAAATACGAATATGTCTACGGCTCGTTCAAAGAGTGCTACGACATGCTTGTCTCCGGCGAGATCGACCTGTTCGGTGACCTGACCTACACCGACGAGCGCGCGGAGCTGTTCAACTTCTCCATGTACCCGCAGGGCCACGAGGTCTACTGCATGTACACGACGGCCGAGCACGAGGACCTGGCCGTCAACGACATTTCGGAGTTCTCCGGCTGCCGCATCGGCGTGACGAAAAACAGCTTCCAGCACGAGCTGCTGCTCGAATGGCTGGCCGACAACGACATCGACGCGACGGTCGTGACCTACGACGGCTACAGCGCGCTCATGGACGCGCTCAACGCCGACGAGGTCGTCGCCATCGTGACGCCGGACCTGTCCATCGACTATGGCTACGTCCCGCTCGTGGACATCGGCTCGAGCGACTACTATTTCGGCGTGTCGAAGCAGCGGACGGATCTCCTCGTGGAATTGAACCGCGCCCAGCGCGAGCTGCAGCGCAACGAATTTGACTACAACGGCGCCCTCACGCGCAAATACCACAGCGAAACGACGAGCGCCGTCTCGCTCTCCGACGCCGAGAAGGACTGGCTGGCCGCGCGCGGCAATCAGCTGCGCATCGGCGTGCTGGACGACAATATGCCGTTTTCGCGCGAAAATGACGACGGCACCATCGGCGGCATCATGAGCGTCCTGTGCGACACGATGGAAAAGGAGCTCGGCGTCACGATCGAGGAAGCGTACTACCCGGACGCCGACTCGCTCAACGCCGCGCTTGAGCGCGGAGAGGTCGACGCCATCGGCCCCGTGTACGGCGACCTGTATCTGGCCGAGCTGGATGACGTCGTGCTGACGAACGAGCTCGTGACGACGACGCCCGTCGTGCTCTACAAGACGAACGACGGCGACGAGGCCTCCGCGGTCATCGCTGTCTCGGACGAGACGCTCATCACGGAGGAAGTCGTCAACATCCTCTTCCCGGACATTCAGACGCTCAAGTGCGAGGACATCGAGGCGTGCCTGAACGCCGTCGCCTCCGGCCGCGCGAACGGCACGGTCGTGACGAGCGTCCGGCTCAACACGCTCCGGCTCTACCCGGCCATGGAAAAGCTGCAGTTTGCCGACCTTCCGATCGAGTCGGAGATCTGCCTGGCCGCGACGCGCGAAAACCGCATGGCCGCGTCCGTGCTCAATAAAGGCATCGCGCTCTCGTACGCCTCGCTCAACGGCAGCGTCCTGGCGCAGAGCAGCTATGTCGAGGAGCCCGTGACGATCCGCGCGTTCGTGCGGCAGCATATGGCGCTCGTGCTCACGGTCGCGTGCGTCGTCATCGTGACGCTGACGATCCTGACCGTCCTGCTGTTCGACCGCAGCCGCCGCCTGCGCGCCGCGCTCATCCAGACGCGCGAGGCCAGCCGCGCCAAGACGATCTTCCTGAGCAATATGTCCCACGACATCCGCACGCCGCTCAACGCCATCGTCGGCCTGACGCACCTGGCGCTCGAGGAGGACGACCGCAGCACGGTCCACACGTACCTCGGCAAGATCAATTCCTCGAGCGACTTCCTGCTCGGCCTCATCAACGACATCCTCGACATGAGCAAGATCGAAAGCGGCGACCTGACGCTCACGCCCGAGCCGCTGACGCGCGAGACATTCGAGACGTCCATCGAGACCGTCATCCGCCCGCTCATGGATGGCCACAAGGTGAACTTCGTCTGCGACCTTACCGACGGGCCGGAATGCATCTCGGTCGATCCGCTGCGCTTTGAGCAGATCTTCTTCAACCTGCTCTCCAACGCCGCGAAATTCACGCAGGAGGGCGGCGAGGTGTCGCTGCGGCTTGCGAGCTTCCCGGCGCCCGAGGGGATGGCCGGCATGCGCTTTACCGTGCGCGACACGGGCATCGGCATGAGCGAGGACTTCTTGAAGCACCTCTACGACCCGTTCTCGCAGGAGCATTCGCAGCTGAGCGGCTACACGAAAGGCACGGGCCTCGGCCTGCCCATCGTCAAGAGCCTCGTCGACGCCATGGGCGGCACGATCGACGTCGAAAGCGAGCTCGGCCGCGGCACGACGTTCACCATTACGCTCACGCTCCCGCTAGCCGAGTCCGAGACGCACGGCCCGGAGGAGAAGCAGTCGTATGAGGTCCTCAACGGCGCGAACATCCTGCTCGTCGAGGACAACGAGATCAATACATACGTCGCAAAGCTCATCCTGGAGGAGGTCGGCTGCGTCGTCACGACGGCGGAAAACGGCAAGGATGCGCTCGACCAGTTCGCTGCCAGCGCGCCCGGCGCGATCGACGGCATCCTCATGGACGTCCGCATGCCCGTCATGGACGGCATCGAGGCCACGCGCGCCATCCGCGCGCTGACCCGCCCGGACGCCAAGACCGTGCCCATCCTCGCCATGACGGCCGACGCCTTCGCCGAGGAGCAGAAACGCACGATCGAGGCCGGCATGAACGCCCACCTGTCCAAGCCCATCGACCCGCCCATCCTCTACGCGGAGCTGGCAAAATACATCAGCGAGCGGAAAAAATAAAACCGCGGAGCAGACGAGACCGTCTGCTCCGCTTTTTTGTTGTGCAACGAGTGGCGAAAACCGGAAATGATGCGCAAAAACTTCACGCGTCCAGCCCGTTTCCGACCGTCATGGAGAAAAGGCGCGAGACGGCCAGCCAGGTCTGGCGGTCGATGCGGCCGGTGACGGGCAGGCCGGCGGACTTCTGGACGAAGCGGACGGCCGATTGCGTCTCGTCGTCGTTCACGCCGGTCAGGGCGGGCTGCGGGGCGTTTTCGTAGCCGGCGCAGATGGCGGCCAGCGCGCCCTGGATGGGCCAGAGCAGGGCGTTTTCCTCGTCGTGGTCAAAGCTCTGGCCGCGGTCCATGCGGAGGTTCAGCGCGTCCGCCGGCGCGAGCTCCACGCGCGCTTCGCGCGAGGCGCGGCTGACGGCCTCCCATGTGTCGAGATCCGTCACGCCCGTGACGGGCAGACCCTCGCGCCGCTGGAACGCGGCCACGGCCGCGCGCGTGTCGCGGCCGTAGATGCCGTCGGGCACGACGGCGGGGATGGCGGGGTCGAGCTCCGCGATCGCGCGGAGCATCTGCTGAAGAAAGCGCACCGGCGTGCCGGTTGCGGGTAGGGTCATAGCGTCTGCCTCCTTACGGTTTGCTCGTGGTCGCTGCTTCCCGGGTGCAGGTCGAATCCCGGGTACTGCTCCGGGCGCGAAGAATTGCGCGCGGCGGGCGCGGCTGACTTCGTCTGCGGCGCGGAAACGCGCGTGCGGCGCTGCGGCTGGCTCCGGGCCGCCGAGAGCGTGCGCGCGGCCATGGGCGCCGCGGACGGCGTCTGCGGCAGCTCGTATGGAAACAGCTCCGCGTCCTGAAACACCGTCTGCTCCACGCCGGAAAACGCGCGGTAGAGCGCGTCCCACGTCGCCCGGCCGACGACGCCGTTGTCCGGCAGCCCGACGGACTGCTGGAACGCGGCGACGGCGCGGTACGTCGGCTCGTCGAACGTCCCCGTGACCTGCACGGCCGGGATGAGCGGGTCAAACTCCGCCGCGACGGCCAGCATGTATTGCAGCTGCTCGACCTTTTCGCCCGTGTCGCCGCGGACGATGGCGTCGGGGTACTCCCACGCGATGCCGTAAAACCGCTGGCCCTCGGACTGGAGCTCCGCCAGACGCGTTACGGCCACGTACAGCCGCACGAGCGCGTACCACGTCGACCGGCCGACGACGCCGTCGGGCTCGAGGTCGAATATGGACTGAAACCGGCGCACGGCGGCCTCCGTCTGCGCGCCGAAGATGCCGTCGACGGGGTCGATGCGCGGGATGGCGGGGTAATTCTGCGCGATGCGGTTCAGGGACACCTGCACGACCGTCACGTCCGGCCCCGCGTCGCCGCGGCGCAGCGCCGCGCCGGGGTACGACTGCGCGAGCGGCTGCACGGGCGCGTCCGTGACGATCTCGACGTCCTCGCCGTAGTACGCGCGGATGATCTCCGGCGCGGTGTAGCCCTGCTCGGCGAGCGCCTGCGAGCCCCACTGGCTCAGACCCTCGCACGTGACGGTCGTGCCGTTGCAGAATTTCGCGGCCAGCGGCTCGACGGTGCCGGCGCGGCGCAGGTAGTCGTCGAACATCTCGTCGGCCAGGCGGCTGATGTTCTCAAAGATGTTGCGGCCGTTCACATAGCTCTGGTCATAGGCCGTGGACGAGGTGATGTCGAAGTCATAGCCGCGGCTGCGGTAAAACTCCGTGTACACGCGGTTGAGCGCGAACGACGTGATGGCCAGAATGTTCGCCCGCAGCGCGCTCTCGTCCCACGTGGGGTAGACCTCGCTCGAGGCGACGTTTTTGATGTAGTCGGAAAAATAGACCGTCACGTTCGGCGCGTCGGCGTCCGGCGGGCCGAGGTGGACGGTGATGGTCTCGGGGATGTAGGGGATGACGGTCGGCATGGCGGGCCTCCTTACAGGTTCTGCGGCGGCAGGTCGAACACCTCCGTCCCGGAAAACGACGGCGGGAACTCCTCAAGCGGGATGAGGTCGATGTCCTGAAGCGTTTTCTGGCCGGGAAAGACCTGCACGTTTTCCACGAGCACGCCGGCGTAGTCCGGATGCCACGCCTCGACGTCGACGAGCGTGTACGGCTGGCCGGGCTCGGGCGCGCGGGAGTCCGACGCGTCCGGCGTCGAAAATGTGACCGGCGGCGTCTTGCCGCTGCTGTCGGTGAAGCGGACGGCGAGAAGCTCCGTCCCGCCGCCCGGGGCGGAGCGGGTGAACGTCACGGTCGCGCCGTCGATGGGGATCTGCGCGCGCGAGGCCGTCACGCGCACGCTCAGGGTGCCTTCTGCCATGGTGTGCCTCCTTGAAAACGATCATAGTCCATCGTATGCGCAAAGACAGTCCCGCGTGCAGAAAAAAACCGGCCCCAATCCGGGGCCGGTTTCGGCAGATGCGGTATTTACGATTCCGTGACCGGGCGCAGGCGGAGATAGTCGTCAAAGCGCGTGTCGCGCGAGGCGGTCAGGAAGATGACCTGCGTCTTTTCGTCCGTGAGAAGACCGCTCAGCGGCGCGAGCGCGGCGGAGATCCCGCCGCCGTCGTCCGCGCTCAGGCAGACGTGCGCGCAGGAGGCGGCCGCGGCGAAGCTCGTCTCGTTCCCGGTGAAGCTCAGCGAGACGGGGACGGGCGAAGCCGCGGCGACGGATTCCATGGCAGATCTCACAGCCGCCTCGCGGTCGCCGTCGAACGTGATGTTCTCCGCGTCCGGGAAGCAGAAGTCCGAGAACATGACCTCGTCCGCGCCGAGCACGGACAGGTCGGTGCACAGCGCCGCGAGCCGCTCGGTGACGAGCTCGCTGGACGGGTCGAGCCAGTAGCACCCGCCGGAGTCCGCCCACAGCGCGCCGGACGGCAGCGCGAGCGCGCGGTCCGTGTGCGAGAGGGCATAGGCCGTGTCGCGGAAGGCGGGCACGCGGGTGATGAGATAGACGTCCGGCCGCGCGGCGAGCTCAGAAAGAAAGCTGCCGATGGCGGAAATGTCCGCGTCCGCGTTCGGCGCGTCGGTCAGGGAGGACGAATAGTAGTAATTGCCGAACTCGCTCTTGACGTCCACGAGCACGACGGCGGCCGTGTCCTGATCCTCGCGCGCATCGAGCAGCGTCACGAGCTGCCCGCGCGCCGCGCCGTCGCGCAGGTCGGCCGTGGAGAGATAGTACCCGGCGCCGAGCGCGGTCGGCGTCTGCGTGTCGGCCGGCGTCTCGGGCGCGGCGGGCTGCGATGTCTGCGACCGCTCGGTCTGCTCGCCGACGATGTATTCGCCCGTCGGCCGCGGCGTGTCCGCGCTTTCGTCCGACGTGCCGGAGTCGACTTCGCTGCCGGGCAGGGCGAGATGCGCGCCGTCGGACGAATAGACCATGTACCGGCCGAGGTAGACGATGTACGCAACAGACGCCACGGCGAGCACGAGCGCGCAGACGAGCACGACGAGCCCCGCGCGGCGCAGGCGCACCTTGTTGCGATAAGAAAAGATCCGCACGAAAATTCCCCCGATCAGGCGCGCACGGCCGTGAGCGCCGCCCAGTCGTCCTCCAGCTGCCGCTCGGTGATGCGAAGGCCGGCGGCGTCAATGGCGCGCTCAACCTCGCCAAGGCGCGTCTGAAGGATGCCGGAGCAGATGAACGTGCCGCCGTCTGCCAGAAACTCCGGCACGACGGGCGCGAGCGGGATGATGACGTCGGCGACGATGTTCGCCAGGACGATGTCGCACTTGTGATAGAGATGCGAAAGCGGCGAGTGGTCGCCGAGGACGTTGGCCGTCATGGCCGTGAAGCGGTCCGCGCCCAGGCCGTTCATGGCGGCGTTTTCGCGGGCGATGTCCTCGGCCTTCGGGTCGATGTCGACGCCCGTGGCGCTTTTTGCGCCGAGCTGGAGCGCGGCGATGGACAAAATGCCGCTGCCGCTGCCGAGGTCGAGCACCGTCTCGCCGCCGCGGACGGCGTTTTCAAGCGCCTGCATGCACATGCGCGTCGAGGCGTGCTGGCCCGTGCCGAAGATCATGCCGGGGTCGAGCCGGACCGTGACGCGGCCGTCCGGATTTTCCGGGTCGAGCCACTCGGGCACGACGAGCAGCCGCTTTCCGATTGCAAGCGGCTGGTAATACTGCTTCCAGCTGTTTTCCCAGTCCTCGTCGCGCATGGTCTCGTAGCTCACGCGGAGCGAGCCGAGCGGCGCGGCCGGGTTTTCCACGCGAAAATTGGCGAGCTTGGCGCGCAGCGCGTCGATCTCCTGGCGCGCGCTCTCCGTGTCCTCTAAATAGAGCCGGATGCGCGAGACGCCGTCCATGGACTGCTCGAGCTCCTCGTCGACGTAGTCCCAGTACTGGCGGTTTTCCTCGAGAAATTCATGGAACTGCTCGCAGTCGTCCATGATAAAGCTGTCATAGCCCAGCGCGGTCAGCCGCGCGGCCAGAAGGTCGATGCCGCCCGGGGCGGTCTCGACCGAGACTTCAAGCCACTGCATGGTGATCCTCCTAAAACCGGCATAGCCGGAGAATATTCAGCTACCAGTTTACATGAATCGCGCGCCAAAGACAAGGGAAGAATTGATTTATGCGCGCGATGATGGTAAAATATCGGGTGATCCGCGTGGCCGGGAAGCCATTCCGGGCGCGCTGAAAGGTTGTGGAATATGTTAAGACGTGAGATCCTGCCCGGCGTGTTTCTGACGGCCGAGCAGACGGACAAATATAAAACGGCGCTTTTAAGCCTGAACCTGCTGCGCCCGCTCGAGAGCGGGACGGCCTCGCTCGGCGCGCTGCTTCCCAGCGTGCTGCTGCGCGGCACGGAAAAGTACCCCGACATGGAGCGCATCAGCGCTCTGCTCGACGGGCTGTACGGCGCGGGCTTTTCCGGCGTCGTGCGAAAAAAGGGCGAAACGCAGGCCATCGGCTTTTTTGCCGATTTCATTGACGACGCCCTCGCGCCCGGCGGCGAGCCGATCCTCGCCGAAATGACGCGATTTCTCGGCGAGGTGCTGCTGCACCCGTATCTGGAGGACGGCGCGTTTTCGGAGGACTACGTCGAGTCGGAAAAGCTCAATCTCATCAACAGCATCGCCTCGCAGATCAACGACAAGCGCGCCTATGCCACGCGGCGGCTCGTCGCCGAGATGTGCCGCGGCGAGGGCTACGGCGTCGACCGCCTCGGCAGCATCGAGTCGGCCGAGGCCATCACGCCCGCGTCGCTGACGGCGTATTATCACAGGGCGCTCGCGTCGTCGCGCTATGAGCTCTTCTACTGCGGCCGGGCGGACTTTGACACGGTCGCGGGGCTGCTGCGCGACGCGCTTTCCGGCCTTCCGGCGCGCGCGCCGGAGGCGGTCTCCTGCCTGCCCGGCAGGGCGCCGGACGCGCCGCGGCGCGTCACGGAGCAGATGGACCTGACGCAGGCGAAGCTCGCCATCGGCCTGAGAACGAGCATCACGGCCGAAAGCGAGCTGTACCCGGCCATGGTGCTGCTCAATACGATCTATGGCGGCGGCGTCTCGAGCAAGCTCTTCAACAACGTGCGCGAAAAGCTGTCGCTTTGCTACTATGCCGGCAGCGCCATCGAAAAATACAAGGGCATCATGGTCGTGTCCTCCGGCGTCGAGACAGCGGACCTGCCGCGCGCCGAGCGCGAGATCCTGCGCCAGCTCGAGGACTGCAAAAACGCCATGATCTCGGAAGAAGAGCTCGAATCCGCGCGGCGCTGCGTGCTCTCGAGCCTGCGCGCCGGGCTCGACAGCCCTAGCATGCTGGAGGACTTCGCCCTCGGCCAGGCCATCGCCGGCCTGACGGAGACGATGGACGACCTGGCCGCGCGCGTGCGCACGCTCACGCGGCACGACGCGGCCGCCGCGGCGCGGACGCTGACGCTCGACACGGTGTTCACGCTGGAAGGAGGACGCGCATGAAAGAGCTGACATTCCCGCGCCTGCACGAGCGCTTTTTTGAAGAGCGGCTCCCGAACGGGCTGCGCATCCGCGTCATCCCGAAGCTGGGCTTTTCCCGCGCGTTCGCGGTGTTCGCGACGAACTACGGCTCCATGGACATGGCCTTTACGCTGGACGGGAAACAATGCACGACGCCGTCCGGCGTGGCGCACTATCTCGAGCATAAAATGTTCGACATGCCGGAAGGCGACGCCATGGCCGCCTTCGCCGCGACGGGCGCGAGCCCGAACGCGTTTACGAGCTACGCCATGACGGCGTACCACTTCTCGTGCACCGACCGCTTTGAGGAGAATCTGCGCATCCTGCTGAACTTTGTCTCCACGCCGTATTTCACGCAGGAGAGCGTCGACAAAGAGCGCGGCATCATCGCCCAGGAGATCCGCATGTACGACGACAGCCCCGGCTCGCGCGTGTATGAGGATCTCATGGCGGCCATGTTCGCAAACCATCCCATCCGCGTGCCCATCGCCGGGACGGTCGAGTCCATCGGGGCCATCACGCCCGAGACGCTCTATGACTGCCACCGCGCGTTTTACGATCCGTCGAATATGATCCTGTGCGTCGCGGGCGACGTCGACCCGGAGCGCGTCGCGGCCATCGCGCGCGAAATTCTGCCCGGCGAGCCCGGCGGCGTGAGCGCGCGGGACTACGGCGAAGCGGAGCCGGACTTCGCGCCCGTGCACGAGACGAGCCGCGAAATGGACGTCTCCATGCCGATGTTCGTCCTCGGCTTCAAGTGCGACCCGGCCGAGCGCGGCCGCGCGTCGCTGCGGCAGACGCTGCTGGGCGACCTTGCGGCGGAGCTTTTTATGGGCGAATCGTCGCCGCTTTACAACCGGCTCTATCAGGAGGGCCTCATCGACGCGGGCTTTTCCTGCGGGTATGAGGACGTGAAGGGCGCGTGCGTCCTCTCCGCCGCGGGCGACAGCCGCGACCCGGCCGCCGTGCGCGATGCCATCGTGGCCGAGGCCGCGCGCATCTTCCGCGACGGCCCGGACGCGGCGCTGTTTGACCGGCTGAAAAAAAGCGAATTCGGCCGCCGCCTGCGCACGCTCGACAGCTTCGAGGGCGTGTGCTGCGCCATGGCGGACTCGTGCTTCGAGGGCGCGGAATACTATGAATTCCCGGAGCTCTATGACGACCTCACGGCCGCGGACGCGGCGGAGTTCCTGCGCGGCTGCATGACGCCGGAGCGCATGACGCTCTCGGTCATTTTGCCGCGCGATCAGAAAGGGGAGACGGACGCATGATGCTCTCGGCCATCACGTTCCCGCATCTGGGGCTGAGCTTTGACATTGACCGCGTGGCGTTTTCCGTGTTCGGAAAGCCCATCTACTGGTACGGTATCCTCATCGCGGGCGCCATCGTGCTGTGTGCGATCTACGCCTGCCGCCGCGCGCCGCAGTTCGGCACGACGAGCGACGACGTCATCGACATGCTGCTCTGGGC
>CAVFYN010000072.1:0-8851 GCA_963626425.1 Bacteroidaceae bacterium | reverse complement strand
GGAGGAAGTCCTCGACTGCTAAGCCATCGGCCAGTGCACGCCGGGCGTCATCGCCGTCAATACGGCGACGTACGTCGGCTACCGCGTCGGCGGCGTGCTGAGCGCGTGCCTTGCCACGTTCGGCCTCGTGCTGCCGTCGCTCATCATCATCACGCTCATCACGCTCGTGCTGCGCAACTTCGCCGACATCGCGGCCGTGCAGCACGCGTTTGCGGGCATCCGCGTGGCCGTGTGCGTGCTCGTCCTGTTCTCCGTGGCGAAGCTCTTCAAGTCCGGCGTGAAAAAAGCGCTCGACCTTGTCGTGTTCGCCGTGGCGTGCCTTGTGACGATCGTGTTCGGCGTGTCGCCGGTCATCCTCGTCGCGGCGGCCATTGCGCTGGGCATCGTGCTCGGCTTTGTGAGAAAGGACGGTGACGCGGCATGACGTACCTGTATCTGTTCTGGGAATTTTTCAAGACGGGCCTTTTCTCCATCGGAGGCGGCCTGGCGACGCTGCCGTTTCTCTATAACATCGCCGCGCGCTACCCGTGGTTTACGGAGGAAGAGCTCGCGAACATGATCGCCGTGTCCGAGTCGACGCCCGGCCCCATCGGCATCAATATGGCAACCTACGCCGGCGTGAGCGCGGCGGGCATCCTCGGCGGCATCGTCGCGACGTTCGCGCTCGTGCTGCCGAGCGTGATCATCATCATCCTCATCGCGGGCCTGCTCGACCGCTTCCGCGAGAACCGGTTCGTGAACAGCTCCATGAGCGTGCTGCGCCCGCTGTCCGTCGGCCTGGTCGCGGCGGCGTGCTTCTCCGTCATCAAGGTCGCGCTGCTGCATTGGGACGCCGTGCTCGCGCTCGACTGGGCCAATATGGTCTCGTGGGTCGCGCTGGCGCTGTTTGCGGTGCTGTTTGTCGTGCGGCTCGTGTTCAAGAAGATCCATCCGCTCGTGCTCATCCTGCTCGGCGCGGCGGCGGGCATCGTGCTGTCGCTCTGATGCGCATTCTGGGCATCGACCCCGGCTACGCCACGACGGGCTTCGGCCTCATCGAGGCCGACCGCGGCGCGGCGGTCAAGCTGGCCTACGGCGCGATCACGACGCCGGCGGGCGCGCCGTTCCCACGGCGGCTGAAGATCCTCTACGACGACATGACGGACCTCCTGCATCAGGCAAAGCCCGAGGCCATCGCCATTGAGGAGCTGTTTTTCAGCAAGAATATCACGACGGGCATCGGCGTCTCGCACGGGCGCGGCGTCATCCTGCTCGCGTGCGAGGAATACGGTCTGCCGGTCTATGAGTACACGCCGATGCAGGTCAAGCAGGCCGTCGTCGGCTACGGAAACGCCACGAAGCGGCAGGTCATGGACATGACGCGCAGGCTCCTGAAGCTCGACGCCATCCCGCGGCCGGACGACGCGGCCGACGCGCTGGCCATCGCGCTCTGCCACAGCCGGTCGGCCAGCTCGCTTCTTTCAATGATAGGTGGGTAGCAATGTTTTATTATTTAAGCGGAACCGTCGCCCTGATGGACGCCGGGCTCGCGGTCATCGACTGCGGCGGCGTGGGCTACGCGGTGTATACCTCGACATATTCGCAGTCGCAGATGAAGCAGGGCCAGACGTGCAAGGTCTACACGCACTGCAACATCCGCGAGGACGCGTTTGACATCTTCGGCTTCACGACGCGCGAGGAGCTCGAGTGCTTCCGCCTCATGATCGGCGTGACGGGCGTGGGGCCGAAGGCGGCGCTTGCCATTTTGTCGGCCGTCTCGCCGCAGAATCTGACGCTCGCGGTCTTAACGGGTGACGAAAAGGCGCTCACGGCCGCGCCGGGCGTCGGTAAAAAGCTGGCCCAGCGCATCATCCTCGAGCTCAAGGACAAGCTCGGCAGCGCCGAGCTGGACTTTTCCGGCGGCAGCGGGACCGCGGCCGCGGTGCCGAATCTCTCCGGCGGCGCGGCGGCCGAGGCGTCGGCCGCGCTTGCCGTGCTGGGGTACAGCCAGTCGGAGATCGGCGCGGCGCTGCGCGGCGTCGACATGGCGCAGCCCGTGGAGGACATCGTCCGCTGCGCGCTGCGCAATCTCGTCAGTCTGTAAGGAGGCGGCACGTTGAGCATCGAACTGGAAGGGGAGTTTGAAGCCCCGATCGTAACGGCGAACCGCACGCCGGCGGACGACGGCGAGGTCTCGCTGCGCCCGAAATACCTGGCCGACTACACCGGCCAGGAGAAGGCGAAGAAAAACCTGAGCGTCTACATCGAGGCGGCCAGACGCCGCGGCGAGCCGCTCGACCACGTCCTGCTCTACGGCCCGCCGGGCCTCGGCAAGACGACGCTCGCGGGCGTCATCGCAAACGAAATGGGCGTGAACATGCGCGTGACGAGCGGCCCGGCCATCGAAAAAACGGGCGACCTCGTCGCGCTTCTGACGAACTTGAGCCCCGGCGACGTGCTGTTCATCGACGAGATCCACCGCCTCAACCGCACGATCGAGGAGGTGCTCTATCCCGCGATGGAGGACTACGCCATCGACATCATCATCGGCAAGGGCCCGTCGGCCAACTCCATCCGGCTCGACCTGCCGCGCTTTACGCTCATCGGCGCGACGACGCGCGCGGGCCAGCTGTCGAGCCCGCTTCGCGACCGCTTCGGCGTGTCGCTGCGGCTCGAGCTCTATTCGACGGAGGAGCTGACCGGCATCGTGACGCGCTCGGCGAAGCTGCTTGCCATGCCCATCGAGCCGGAGGGCGCGCGGGAGATCGCCGCGCGCAGCCGCGGCACGCCGCGCATCGCAAACCGGCTGCTTCGCCGCGTGCGCGACTTCGCGCAGGTCATCGGCGACGGCGTCATCTCCGAGCAGACGGCGTCCGAGGCGCTCAGCCGCCTCGAGATCGACGAGCTCGGCCTCGACACGATCGACCGCCGGATGCTCACGGCCATCATCCGCCACTACGGCGGCGGCCCCGTCGGCCTCGAGACGCTCGCGGCGACGATCGGCGAGGAGGCCGTCACGCTCGAGGACGTCTACGAGCCGTATCTCATGCAGCTCGGCTTTCTGACCCGCACGCCGCGCGGCCGGTGCGTCACGCGGCTGGCGTATGATCATCTCGGCCTGGAATTTACCGGGCAGGAGCAATTTTCGATTTGACAGGAGGGCTTTTCACAATGGGAAAGCTGTTTGGAACAGACGGCATCCGCGGCGTGGTCGGGCAGACGCTCACCGCGCCCCTGGCCTACCGCATCGGGCAGGCCGCGGCCATCGCCTTCGGCGAGACGGGCGAGGGCAAGCCGCTTTTCGTCATGGGACAGGACACGCGCATCTCGTCCGACCTGCTCGCGGGCGCGCTGACGGCGGGCCTTTGCAGCTGCGGCGCGAACGTCATGGACCTCGGCGTCATTCCGACGCCGGCCGTGGCGTACCTGACGGTAGCCAACCGCGCGAGCGCGGGCGTCGTCATCTCCGCCTCGCACAATCCGTTTGAGCACAACGGCATCAAGCTGTTCTCCGGCGCGGGCTTCAAGCTGTCCGACGAGCTGGAAGCGCGCATGGAGGAGCTCATTTTGTCTGAGGGCGACCTGCCCGTGAAAACGCACGGCGACGTCGGCCGCCGCGTGAGCGGCAAGGGGCAGAAGGAGCGCTATCTCGACCATCTGGCCGGGACGGTGCCCGAGGGCCTGCGCGGCCTGCGCGTGCTCTTCGACTGCGCCAACGGCACCTCGAGCGCGACGGCGCGCGACCTGTTCACGCGCTTTGACCTGGAGTGCGACTTCATCCACGACACGCCGAACGGCGTGAACATCAACGACGGCTGCGGCTCGACGCATCTGGAGGATCTGGCCAGGACCGTCGTGGACGGCGGATTTGACCTCGGCCTGGCCTTCGACGGCGACGCCGACCGGTGCCTCGCCGTCGACGAGAACGGGCAGGAGGTCGACGGCGACCGCATCATGGCCATCTGCGCGACGGCCATGCACGAAGCGGGCGACCTGGCCGGCGGCGGCTTCGTCGCGACGGTCATGTCGAACCTCGGCCTGCACAAATTCGCCGCGGCGCACGGGATGAAGGTCCTCTGCGCGCAGGTCGGCGACCGCAACGTGCTTGAAATGATGCAGCGCGAGGGCATGAGGCTCGGCGGCGAGCAGTCCGGCCACATCATTTTCCTCGACCATATGACGACGGGCGACGGCCAGCTTGCGGCGCTGCAGCTGCTGCGCATCCTCGCCTGGCGCGGGAAAAAGCTCAGCGAGCTCGCCGGCGAGGTCGAGCGCTTCCCGCAGGAGCTCGTGAACGTCGTCTGGACCGGCTCGCCCGAGGGCAAAAAGACGGCGACTGCCATCCCCGCCGTCGCTGCGGCCATCGAAAAGGCGGAGGCGGAGCTGGGCGAAACGGGCCGCGTGCTCGTCCGCCCGTCCGGCACGGAGGCGCTCATCCGCGTCATGGTCGAGGCCAGCGACGCTTCCCTTGCGGCCCGTCTCGCACGAGAGATCGCGGAAACGATCGAAAACGCACAAAAAAGCGGCGCCTGAGAAAAACTTATTTATTTACTATTGACAAAACGCTTTGGCTGTGGCTATAATGAGAAAGTACAAAAGGGGAACTAATTGCAGCATATGCACGATTCATACAAAAATTGGACCGATGAAGCGCTCTGCCGGCAGGCAGGCGCTTCGCAGGCCGCGCTGGAATGCCTGATCGAGCGCTGCTCGCATCTCGTCCGCGCCTGCGCCCGTCCGTATTTTCTGGCGGGCGGCGACAGCGAGGATCTGATGCAGGAGGGCATGGTGGGACTGCTTTCCGCCATCTCCGCCTATGACGGCGCGCGCGGCGTCCCGTTCCGCGCCTTCGCGTCCACGTGCATCCGCCGCCGGATCGCCTCCGCGGTCCGATCTTCGCTGTCCGGCCGCAATCGCCCGCTCGACAGCGCCGTCCCCCTTCAAGACGACCAATTGCCCCAGCCGGGGCCGGAGGAAGCGTTCCTCCGGCGGGAAGAAACCGAAGTTTTCCTCTCATCCCTGACGCAGTCCCTTTCTGCACTGGAGCGGCAGATCCTTCCGCTGTATCTGGAAGGACGATCCTATCGGGAAATTGCCTCGGCCATCGGCCGGCCCGAGAAATCCGTGGACAACGCGGTCTCTCGCATCCGGGCCAAGGCGGCGCGGCAATCCCACATGGCGTAAACGGCGAATGCCGTTCGCAAATATCGACCCTGTTGGACCTCCGATTTTTTTGGGCATTCGTCAGGGCAAAACCTTTGATAAGAGAGGAAAAGTGCAAATGTACGAAGACAAGACCTTAGTGTGCAAAGAGTGCGGCGCGGAGTTCGTGTTCACCGCCGGCGAGCAGGAGTTCTATGCCGAGCGCGGCTTCCAGAACGAGCCGCAGCGCTGCAAAGCCTGCCGTGATGCCCGTAAGAACGCGGCCCGTGGCCCGCGTGAGTATTTCACCGCTGTCTGCGCGTCCTGCGGCGGCGAGGCGAGAGTCCCGTTCGAGCCGAAGACCGATCGTCCGGTCTACTGCTCCGACTGCTACGCCCGCATGCGCGGTCAGGCCTGACCAGCCAGTACCACAGGCGTCCCGTTTTCGGGACGCCTGTTTTTTTAGACCCCGGACAACGAAACATCAGGAGGAATGCCAAATGGAATGGGAACGCGTCGACCTGCGCCATCCGACGCCGGAGCTCGAGGCGACCTGGGCCGAGACCCGGCGAAGCGAAAAGCTCTGCTGGAAGATCAACACGACAGAGCCCTACACGGACGAATATAACGCGCTCGTGCGCGAGCTGTTCCACGGCCATATCGGCGAGGGCAGCATGGTGCGCCAGGGCGTGCACATCATCATGGGCGACCATATGACGATCGGCAACCGCGTGTCTATCATGTACAACTTCGTGTGCATGTCGCGCGGCGGCGTCGTCATCGAGGACGACGTGAGCATCGGCGCGAACACGCAGATCCTGACGAACAACCACGACGAGATCGACCGCCGCGTGCTGCTGTGCAAGCCGGTCGTCATCCGCCGCGGCGTCTGGATCGGCGCGGGCGCGACGATCCTGCCCGGCGTCACGATCGGCGAAAACGCCATCGTCGGCGCGGCGGCCGTCGTCACAAAGGATGTCCCCGCGAACGCGATCGTCGTCGGAAACCCCGCGCACGTCGTGCGGTACATCCGCGAGCAGATATAAAACTGCATGCGCTGGCCGCGCTGCGATAACATGCACAATACCGGCGCATGCAGTTTTTGTGCATCATTTCCGGTTGCCCTGAAAGGGCGAGAAAATGGCACATTTGTATTTTGCTATGCTCTTGCATAGCAAAAAAGATCCCGCAGCCCGGAAGAGCTGCGGGATTTTTGATTGCGGATCAGGATTTCTGGTCGCCGCGGTCGAATGTCGCGCCGGCGTTCTGGTGGATGGTGTCGATGTCGAGCTTGAGCGCGTTGTAGATCGCGTCGCTCACGCGGTCGGCCGCGCCGCCGACGTATTTGTCGATCTCGGCGTAGGCGTCGAGCAGCACATAGCGGTTATCCGAGCCCTCGCCGTTGTCGGCGATGTAGACGGGGACGTAGTCCACGTTCGAGATCGTCGTCACGCCCTCGGAGTCCTTGGAGAACTCAAGGTTCAAAATGACGCTGTCCTGCGTGTAGTCGGCCGTCATGCTCGAGAGGAAGTTGCCGAGGCTGTACGCGATGAACACGTTTTTCTCCGTGCCATCGGCCGTCGTGACCGTGCGCATCTCCATGGGGCCGACCATGTGGCTGTGGCTGCCGAGGATGACGTCGACGCCGTTCTGGAACATGAGGTCGGCGATCTGCTCCTGCGACGAGCTCGGCTCGAGCTCATACTCGCTGCCCCAGTGGACCATGGCGACGATGACGTCCGCGCCCGTGGCCTTGGCCGCGTCGATGCTGGCGGAGATGGCGGCCGTGTCGACCTGGGTGTAGTTGGAGTAGTAGTCCTTGTAGAGAACGTCGACGGCGTATTCCGACCCGTCGGGCAGGTACATGTTGTTCACGCCCTTCGTGTAGGCGAAGAAGGCGAACTTGATGCCGTTGACCTCGCGCACGAGCACGCCGTCGTTGTCCTGCTTCTGCGTCTCGGAATAGTACGTGCCGAGCGGCGCCATGCCGGCGGCCGTCACGTAGCGGTACGTGCTGGCAAGGCCGGTCAGGCCGTTCTGGATGGAGTACGTGTTCGCGGTCTGAAGGATGTCGAACCCGGCGGATGCGAGGTTCGAGGCGAGCGCCTCGGGCGCGTTGAAGTTCGGGTAGCCGCTGTACGTGCCGCCGCAGAAGTTCGTCTCCAGGTTGCCGACGGTCAGGTCGGACGCGGAGAGAAGATCGCTCACGCCCGCGAAGCAGTGCGTGAAGTCATAGCTGCCGTCGGCCTGCTTGGCGTCGTCGATCTGCGGGTCGTAGACCATGATGTCGCCGACGGCCGAGAGCGTCGCGGTCGACGCCACGTCCACGAGCGGAAGGTCGACGGCCGTGTCGTCCGGCTGGTCGGGCTTCTGGGCGTTGGAGAATTCCTCGATGGCGGCGATGATGGCGGCCTTGTCCGACTCGATGCCGGTCAGGTCGACGCCGAGCTCCGTGGCGCGCGCGGTCAGCTCCTTGACGGTCATGTCCGCAAGCGCCTTATCCGTCGTGCCCGTATCCGTTTTCCCGCAGCCGCGGGCGATGAGTACGATGATGAGAATGAGAACCAGTGCGGCCACCGCGTAGATGATGCGCTGCTGCATCTGGCGCTTCCGGCGAAGCTCCTCGCGTTTTTTTCTACGCTCTTCCAGACGCTGCCGGTATTCGTTTTCCTGCTCATCCATGCGCAGTCCCTCCTTGTCGGTTACTTGGTTAGATTATACATGAAGCCGGACAATAAAACAACGGAAATTTTTCATGTTTTGCCGCAAGCGGCCGCCTTGGGCAGAAACAGGACGCTTGGCGCGGCGGAAATTGTGTGCTATACTGTCGAAAAAAGCCGATAGGGCGGTGAAACCATGCAGACAAGGGAAAAACGATCGTCGCCGCTTGCGCGCGCGGCGCTGTTCGTGCTGACGCTCGCGCTCATCTGCGGCGCGGCGCTGCTCATCCGCCGCGCGATGGGGACGCAGGCCGCGCAGGACGAGCCCGTGACCGATGAGACGCCGCTTGCGCGCGCGGCGCTGACGGAAAATGGCTATGACCTTTCCGCGTTTTCCATGCAGGACGGCTTTATGACCTATTCCGGCGACGGCGCGGTCTATACGGGCGTGGACGTCTCGCAGCATCAGGGCCCGATCGACTGGCAGCGCGTGAAGGACGCGGGCGTCGACTTTGCCATCATCCGCGTCGGAAACCGCGGCACGAGCGAGGGCGCCATCTCGCTCGACGACTATTTTACGGACAATATGGCCGGCGCGGCCGCGGCGGGCGTCGACGTCGGCGTCTATTTCTTCTCGCAGGCCGTCACGGAGGACGAGGCGCGCGAGGAGGCGCGGTTCGTCCTGACGTGGATCGCGAATTACGACCTGAAATACCCCGTGTATTACGACTGGGAGGACGTCGCCTGGGAGGCGCGGACGGACGGCATGGACTCCATCACGCTCACCGCGTGCGCCAAGGCGTTCTGCGGCGAGATCGCCGCGGCGGGCTACCGCGCGGGCCTCTATTTCAACCAGACGTTCGGCTATCAGGAGTTTAACCTGTCCGAGCTTCAGGAATACACGTTCTGGCTGGCAAGCTATTCCTCCACACCGGACTTCCGCTACCACTTCGACGTCTGGCAGTACTCCGCCGAGGGCACCGTCGACGGCATCGACGGCGCGGTGGACCTGAATCTCAGCTTCACGGATTTCAGGAGCGAAGAATAAGAAACGCCGCACGGCATAGGGC
>CAVFYN010000071.1:0-2600 GCA_963626425.1 Bacteroidaceae bacterium | reverse complement strand
ACTCTGGGGCATGGCGCAAAACCGCGCGGCGCAGACCGGCGCGCAGGCGGCCGGATTTTCCGCGCCGACCGTCATTCTCGACGCCGGACACGGCGGGGAGGACGGCGGCGCGTCGACCGCGGACGGCGTGCCGGAGAGCGCGATCAATCTCGCCATCACGCTGCGCGCGGACGCCGTTTTCCGCCTTCTTGGCTATGACACCGTGCTCGTCCGGTCGGACGACCGCTCGGTCTACTCCGCGGGCGCGCATACGCTGTCGGAAAAGAAGGTCTCGGACATCAAAAACCGCGTCGCGCTCGTGGAAAGCACGCCGGACGCGCTGCTGGTCAGCATCCACCAGAACACGTTCCCGGAGGCAAAATACGCCGGCGCGCAGGTCTTTTCCGCGCCGACGGAGGGCAGCGCGCGCCTGGCCGAGCTGACGCAGGGGCTGCTGTGCGCGTCCGTCGACCCGGACAATCACAGAAAAAGCAAGCAGATCCCGCAGTCGGTCTATCTCATGAACCACATTTCCTGCCCGGCCATATTGGCCGAGTGCGGATTTTTATCGAATGAACGCGAGGCCGCGGCGCTCCAGTCGCCGGGCTATCAGACGAAGCTGGCCCTGGCGCTCGCCGCCGCGGTCAACGCGTATACGAAGGAGTGCATGCAAGGTGGCAAAATCTAAAACGGTCTACTACTGCACAAACTGCGGCAACGAGACGATGAAATGGCAGGGCCAGTGCCCGGCCTGCGGCGCGTGGAACACGATCGAGGAGCACGTCGAACGGCCCGCGTCGCCGAAGCACAACGCCGTCGCATCCCAGCGCGCGGGCAGCCGGACGCCCAAGCGCCTTTCCGAGGTCGAGAGCGCGGACGACGTCCGCTTTTCCACCGGCATGGGCGAGCTGGACCGCGTGCTCGGCGGCGGCGCGGTCGCGGGCTCGCTCGTGCTCGTCGGCGGCGCGCCGGGCATCGGCAAGTCGACGCTGCTGCTGCAGATCTGCGGCGAGCTGTGCCGCAGCCGCCGCGTGCTGTACGTCTCGGGCGAGGAATCCGAGCGGCAGCTCAAGCTGCGCGCCGCGCGGCTCGGCGTCGGGTCGGACGAGCTGTACGTCCTCTCGGAGACGAGCCTGGACGCGGCCATCGAGGCCGTCGAGGACTTAAAGCCCGACATCCTCATCGCCGACTCCATCCAGACGCTCTATAAAGAGGACAACCAGTCCTCGCCCGGCAGCATCAGCCAGGTCAAGGACTGCACGATGACGCTCATGCACCTTTGCAAATCGACGGGCCTCACGGTCTTTATCGTCGGCCACGTCAACAAAGAGGGCGCCATCGCGGGCCCGAAGGTTTTAGAGCACATGGTCGACTGCGTCCTGTACTTCGAAGGCGACCGCAGCAGCTCGTACCGCCTGCTTCGCGGCGCGAAAAACCGCTTCGGCTCCACGAACGAGATCGGCGTGTTTGACATGAACGGCGAGGGCCTGACGGAGGTCCCGAACCCGTCCGAGGCGCTTCTGACCGGCCGGCCGCATGGCGCGCCGGGCACGTGCGTCGCCTGCGCCATCGAGGGCACGCGCGCGGTGCTGGCCGAGGTGCAGGCGCTCGTCGCGCCGTCGAGCTTCAATGTCCCGCGCCGGACGACGGAGGGCTTCGACGCCAACCGCGCGGCGCTGCTGCTGGCCGTCATGGAAAAGCGCGGCGGCATGCGCCTCGGCGCGCAGGACGCGTACATCAACGTCATCGGCGGCCTGACGCTCGACGAGCCGGCGGCGGATCTGCCCGTCGTGCTGGCCGTGGCGTCGAGCTATCGCGACCGGCCCATCGACTCCGGCCTCGTCGCCATCGGCGAGGTCGGCCTGACGGGGGAGATCCGCGCCGCGTCCAATCTCGAGCAGCGCCTACGCGAGGTGCGCCGCCTCGGCTTCACCCGCTGCCTCATCCCGCGGCAGGGCAGCGAGCAGGTCAAGATCCCGGACGGGCTGGAGGTCCTGCGCGCGCGCAACATCCACGAGGCCGTGAGCGTCGCGCTCGAAGATGCATAAATATACGAGTTCGAGGCATTGCTATGATCTACACACCACTCACAAGCCGCGCCATGCGCATCGCCTATGACGCGCACCACGGCCAGGTCGACAAGGCCGGCGCGCCGTATGTTTTCCACCCGTTTCACCTCGCCGAGCAGATGCCGGACGAGGCAAGCTGCTGCGCCGCGCTCCTGCACGACGTCGTCGAGGACACGGACGTGACGCTGGACGCCATCGCCGCCGAGTTCCCGCCCGAGGTCACCGAGGCCGTGCGCCTTTTGACGCATGAAAAGGGGACGGACTACCTCGCATACGTCCGCGCGCTGAAGGGAAACCCCATCGCCCGCGCCGTCAAGCTCGCCGACCTCGCCCACAACGCCGACGAGTCCCGCTGGCCGGACGCAAGCGCGGAGCAGCGGGCATATTTTCGAGAAAAGTACCGGCGGGCGAGGGAAGTTCTGATGGAATAGTTTTATGCATCGGCTCATAACGTCCTGTACATATGAAGATTTATACTATATCAGAGGTGTTGTTGTATGAAAAAAAGAGTCCTTTGCTTGTTACTAACGCTATCCCTCCTCGTTTCATCCG
>CAVFYN010000070.1:0-10184 GCA_963626425.1 Bacteroidaceae bacterium | reverse complement strand
ATTTTACGACAGTCTGCTGCCGACGACGGCGTCGTCGGCCGGGAACATGAGGCGGACGGAGTCGTTCGGGCCGTCGACGCAGAGGATCATGCCATTGGACTCGCGGCCCATCATTTTGCGGGGGGCGAGGTTGACGCAGGCGATGACTTTTTTGCCGATGAGGTCCTCGGGCTCGTACCAGTGGTGGATGCCGGAGAGGATCTGGCGCGGGGTGTCCGTGCCGTCGTCGAGGGTGAATTTGAGGAGCTTGTCCGACTTTTTCACGGCCTCGCAGGCAAGGACCTTGCAGACGCGGATCTCGACCTTCTGGAAGTCGTCGAACGCGATCTCGGGCTCGTGGATGATCTCGGGCTTCGGCTCTTCGGCCGGGGCCGGCTTCGGGGCGTTCGCCTTTTCGATGGCCTCGAGCTCGGCGAGCTCTTTTTCGGCGTCGATGCGCGGGAAGAGGGCCGCGCCCTGCTCGACGGCGGCGTCGGCGGGCAGGCCGCCGAATTTGCTGAGGCTGTCCCAATCGCTTGCCGGGCTGCCGAGGCGGCGGAGGATCTCTTCGGCCGTCGCGGGCATGAATGGGCGGAGCATGCCGCTCGTGATGCGGATCGTCTCGAGCAGGTTGTACATGACGCGGGCGAGGCGGGGCTTTTTCGCCTCGTCGCGGGCGAGGACCCAGGGGGCTGTCTCGTCGATGTATTTATTGGCGCGGGAGATGACGCGGAACACCTCGCCGAGGCCGTTCTGGAGCTGGAAGGCTTCCATTTCCTTTTCAAAGCGGGCGGGAAGCTCGGCGCACATGGCGATGAGCTCGGCGTCCTCGCATCCTTCCTCCTGCTCGGCCGGGAGCTTGCCGCCGAAGTATTTGTGCACCATCGCGGCCGTGCGGGAGACGAGGTTGCCCAGGTCGTTGGCAAGGTCGGTGTTGATGCGGGAAATTAAAAGCTCGTTCGTGAAGTTGCCGTCCGCGCCGAACGGGAACGTGCGGAGCAGGAAGTAGCGCAGCGCGTCCACGCCGTAGCGCTCGGCGAGAAGGTAGGGATCGACGACATTGCCGCGGGACTTGGACATTTTCTCGCCGTTGAAATTGAGCCAGCCGTGGCCGTAGACCTTTTTCGGCAGCTCCATGCCCATGCTCATGAGCATCGCGGGCCAGATGATGGAGTGGAACCGGACGATCTCCTTGCCGACGATGTGGACGTCCGCGGGCCAGAACTTGTCAAAGTCGTCATATTTGTCGTTCATGAAGCCGAGCGCGGTCGTGTAGTTGAAGAGCGCGTCGACCCAGACGTAGACGACGTGGCCCGGGTCAAAGTCGACCGGGATGCCCCAGGAAAAGCTCGTGCGCGAGACGCACAGGTCCTCGAGGCCCGGCTTGATGAAGTTGTTGATCATCTCGTTGACGCGGCTGGCGGGCTCTAAGAACGTGCCGGACTCGAGCAGCTTCTGCACGGGCTCGGCGTATTTGCTCAGGCGGAAGAAGTACGCTTCCTCCTCCGCGTCCTCGACCGGGCGGCCGCAGTCCGGGCATTTGCCGTCGACGAGCTGGCTCTCGGTCCAGAAGCTCTCGCAGGGCTTGCAGTACTTGCCGACGTACTTGCCCTTGTAGATGTCGCCCTTTTCGTACATCTTCTTGAAGATCTTCTGGATGGCCGCGACGTGGTAGTCGTCCGTCGTGCGGATGAAGCGGTCGTTGGAGATGTTCATGAGCTTCCAGAGGTCCTTGACGCCCTTTTCGCCCTCGACGATGTTGTCGACGAACTGCTTCGGTGTCACGCCCGCCTCGCGGGCCTTGTCCTCGATCTTCTGGCCATGCTCGTCCGTGCCGGTCAGGAACATGACGTCATAGCCGCGCAGCCGCTTGTACCGCGCGATCGCGTCCGTCGCGACCGTGCAGTAGGTATGCCCGATGTGCATCCCCGCCGAGGGGTAGTAGATCGGTGTCGTGATGTAGAATTTTTCAGCCATACGGTGGATTCCCCCTGGTTTTTGCATTTGGAATTAGTATATCACCGGGGCGGGGAAATAGCAATAATAAAGGGTGCGGGGAGATGGAAGGGACGCGCCGATTGCGGAGGGCGGTAAGTCAGAATGTCATTCAGAGCCGCGCAGCGGCGTGGAATCTTGCCGATTGCGGTAAGCCAATTGCGTGCCAGCGCTTATAAAGACCTGTCACCCTGAGCTTGTCGAAGGGTCTGCCCAATTACGGTAGGGTCGCGTCGTATTCCAGCGCTGGAGATAGATGAAAGACTACCGTAATTGGGCAGATCCTTCGACTCCGCTGACGCTTCGCTCAGGATGACAGGTTGTTCGTTTTCGCTGGCACGCAATCGGTGCACCGCAATCGGAAAGATTCCACGCCGCCGTTGGCGGCTCTGAATGACATTCTGGTTTGGCGCTGGATCGCAATCGGTTCTCCGTAATCGGCAGACCCTTCGACAAGCTCAGGGTGACAGGTTGTTTGTTTTCTTGTGCCGTAATTGGCGCAGTCAAAACCCCGCCCTCCCGGATGGGAGGGCGGGGTGGGATCGCTCTGGAAAAAACCTCAGAACTGGCTGGCGGCGATGTAGGCCGAGCGCATGACTTTCTGGATGTTGCCGACGGCGGAGCAGTCGCCGATGAGTTCGAAGCGCTCGCCGGCGCAGGGGGCGTAGGCGAGGGCGGCGTCGCGCTGGGGCTTCATGCCGGCGGCGAGGAGGACGGTCTCGGCGGGGACGAAGTGGTCTTCGCCGTTTTCGTCGCGGTAGGCGACGCCCTCGGCGGTGATGCCGGTGACGGTGGCGTTCACGACGCCGGTGAACGTCTCGCAGGACTCCCACTCGTCGCGGAACATTTTCCAGTAGTGGACCGGCACGGAGTCGGCGGCGAGCATGCCGCGCATCTCGAGGACGGTGACCTTGCGGCCCATGCGGGCGAGGTAGATGCCGGTCTCGACGCCGATCTCGCCGCCGCCGATGATGGCGACGGTGTCGCGCACGTCGGCGATGCGGCCGTAGGACTCGACGGCGGTCATGACGTTCGCGCCGTCCGCGCCGGGGATCGGCGGGTGCGCGGGCTGGGCGCCCGTGGCGGCGAGGACGACGTCAAAATGCTCGGCGGAGAGCTCCTCCGGCGTGGGGGCGCAGTTTAGCTTCACGCGGATGGGGCGCTTGTCGACCTGGGCGATGAGCCATTTGCGCAGGTTCTGCAGCGGCCACTTGAACGGGACGGCCTCGGTGACGAGGATCTGGCCGCCGAGCTGGCCGGACTTTTCAAAAATCGTGACGGTATGGCCGCGGTCGCACGCCGTGATGGCGGCCTTCAGGCCGGCGGGGCCGCCGCCGATGACGGCAACGTGCTTGGCCGGGCCGGCGGGGCGGACCATGTAATTGACGCGGTGCTCGATGCCGATGAGCGGGTTGACGGAGCAGACGCTCGTCCACGGGTCCTTGTTCGACGAGCGGTGGCACTTGTTGCAGCGGATGCAGGGCGTGATGTCCTCCGGGCGGCCCTCGCGCAGAAGCTGCATATAGTCAAGGTTCGAGATCCACGCGCGCGCCATGCCGATCATGTCGGCCTTGCCATCGGCCAGGATGCTCTCGTTCGCGTCGGGGTCGAAGCAGCCGCCGACGGTCATGACCGTGATGCCCTTGAGGTTTTTCTTGTAGTATTCGGACATGTAAAGCCACGGCATCGGCTCGTGGAACTGGACGGGGTGCGACTCGTCGATGAGCGTGCCCTTGACCTGGACGATGTCGAGGACGCCTTCAAGGCACTGAATCGTGCGGCACATCTCCTCGAGCGTCGCGCCGCCCTCGGGGTCGTGGCCGGAGATGGACATCTCGATGATGAAGTCGCGGCCGCACTTCTGCTTGATCTTCTCAAAGACGAGGCGCGGATAGGCCGCGCGCTTTTCCGGCGTGCCGCCGAACTCGTCCGTGCGCTGGTTCGTGATGGGCGACAGGCAGCGGCCGAGGAACTGGTGGCGGTAAGCGCCGTGGATCCAGATGCCGTCGAAGCCGCAGTTGTTCTTCAGCTCGAGGCAGAAGTCGGCGAGCTTGTCGGCACACTCGAGCATCAGATCTTTCGGGCACTCGACGCCGTCGTAGCGCGGGAACGAGCCGTCGCCGACGACGTAGGCCGAGGCGATGCCGGTCGAGACGTCGTAGTTGTTGCCGAGGAACGCGCCGTTGTTTTCGCCGTCGAAGCTGGCGGCGTCCATGAGGAATTCGTTGATGTCCAGGCCGCGGTGGAGCGCCTTCGCGCCGTAGGCGTGGATGCCCTCGACGAGCTGGGAGACATAGTGCTGATTATGGCCGTCGGACATGTCCCAGTTCTGGTCATGGCCGGGATTCGGGTGGCTCGAGCGCGAGCAGCCCGTCACGACGACGATGCCGGCGCCGTTTCTGGCGCGGCCGATGTAGTTGGCGATGACCGCCTCGGTCGGGTACGGCTCCGGGCCCTGCAGGAAGTGCAGGCCGCTCGGCGTCGACTCCGTGCGGTTCTTGATGACCGCGCCGTTCGGCAGCACGATCGGTTCAAACAGATGCGGGTAATGGTTCATGATTTGCTCCTTTCGGGTATTGCGGGGTTGCGGTTTCTTCCTCCGGGCATTATTATAAGGTAAAGAAAGTGAATGTCAAAGCGTTTGAGAAATTTCCGAAAAATGTGCGGTTTCGGACAGTTAAGTAAGTTATTTGTTCGATTTCAGGGGGAGTCGGTCATGGGGAAGAAACGGTGGGTTTTGTATCTGGTCGTGGGTGTCGCCGCCGCCGCGGCGGCGGTTTTGACGTTTTTCGCGGTGATTCTGCCGGCCGCGGAGAGGGGAGCGGGGAACGTGGATGCGGCGGTGATTTGCTGGGACGCGGGGGAATAGGAGGGCGCGGCCCAATACCTCCCCTGTGTAAGGGGAGGTGTCGCGGCCGTCAGGCCGTGACGGAGGGGTTGGCGGGACGCGGCCACGAATTTCCGATGGCGCACTGCGAGGCGTTCAGCTCCAACCCCTCAGTCAGCTGACGCTGACAGCTCCCCTTGCACAGGGGAGCTATGGCGCGGCGCGGGATTTGGGCGCGGCGGAAACTTTCAGCCTACAATCCCCCAGTCGGCTCCGCCGAAAGGCCCCCTTTGCACAAGGGGGCCTTTTGGTAGGCGCGTGCCGCAATGGGCGCGGGGGAGACGCGTGGGGCGCAGTCGTAGGGGCGGATAGTATCCGCCCGAAAGGCCGATTGCGGGGTGCGGTAAAATAGAATGTCATTCAGAGGGCATGAAATGCCCGTGGAATCTTGCCGATTGCGGTGCACCGATTAAGTTCCGGCGAAAACGAACAACCTGTCACCCTGAGCGGAGCGCAGCGGAGTCGAAGGGTCTGGCCGGTTGCGGTAGTCTTTCGTCTATTTCCAGCGCTGGAATAAGACGCGACCATACCGTAATTGGCACACCCCGCATCTTTAGGCGGGGCGGATCGGGCCGCTTTCCTTTTCGGCCCGACGACCCTTCGGCAAGCTCAGGGTGACAGGTCTTTATGGGCGCTGGCACGCAATCGGCTTACCGCAATCGGAAAGATTCCACGCCGTCTGCGACGGCTCTGAATGACATTCTGTTTTGGCGCTGGATCGCAATTGGTTCTCCGTAATTGGGCAGATCCTTTGACTCCGTTTCGCTCCGCGAAGACATGACACGTGTTTTCGGTTTCGCACGCCGTAATCGGTATGGCGGCGGGATGGGGTCATCCCGCCCTACGTTCGCCCAATGCACCGCGGGTGCCTGACGGCGGGCGGATGATATCCGCCCCTACAGGGGCGCAGTCCGGGCGCAAAAAAACCGCACCTCACATCTGTGAGGTGCGGGTTCTCTTTACAGGTAATTACTCGCCGCAGTGTTCGCAGTCGTCGCACTCGGGGAAGTCCTTGGGGTCGTAGGCGATGCCGTTTTTGTCGTAGTAGTCCTTGACGGCGGCGCGGACGGCCTCTTCGGCGAGGACGGAGCAGTGGAGCTTATAGGCGGGCAGGCCGTCGAGGGCTTCGACGACGGCTTTGTTCGACAGCTTCAGGGCGTCCTCGATGGGCTTGCCCTTGATCATCTCCGTGGCGATGGAGCTCGTGGCGATGGCGCTGCCGCAGCCGAAGGTGTTGAACTTGACATCGGTGATGATGCCGTCCTTGACCTTGATATACATCCGCATGATGTCGCCGCATTTCGGGTTGCCGACCTGGCCGATGCCGTCGGCGTCGTCGATCTTGCCGACGTTGCGGGGGTTGGTGAAGTGGTCCATGACCTTCTCACTATATAACATGGGTACGCTCTCCTTTCACAAGCTCGTCCCACAGCGGGGACATATTGCGCAGGTATTCAATGATCGGCGCGACGCACTCGACGATGTAGTCGATCTGCTCGGGCGTGTTCGTCTCGCACAGCGTCAGGCGGAGCGAGCCGTGGGCGACCTCGTGCGGAAGGCCGATGGCAAGCAGCACGTGGCTGGGGTCGAGCGAGCCGGACGTGCAGGCGGAGCCGGACGAGGCGCAGATGCCCTTCGCGTCGAGCAGGAGGAGCATGGATTCGCCCTCGACGCCCTCAAAGACGAAGTTGACGTTGCCGGGCAGGCGGTGCGTGGCGTCGCCGTTCAAGCGGCTGTGCGGGATCTTCGACAGGCCCGCGATGAGCCGGTCGCGCAGGCCGGAGACGTAGGCGGAGTTCTTTTCGAGGTTGTTCACGGCCTCCTCGAGCGCCGCGGCCATGCCGACGATGCCGGCGACGTTTTCCGTGCCGCCGCGCTTGCCGCGCTCCTGCGCGCCGCCCTCGATGAGGTTGTAGAGCGGGGCGCCCTTGCGGGCGAAGAGCGCGCCGGTGCCCTTCGGGCCGTGGAATTTATGGGCGGCCATGGACAGGTAGTCGATGTGCATGGCTTTGACGTCGATGACGACGTGGCCCGCGGCCTGGACGGCGTCGGTGTGGAACAGGACGCCGGCCTCGTGGCAGATTTCGCCGATCTCGGCGATGGGCTGGATGGTGCCGATCTCGTTGTTGGCGAACATGACGGTCACGAGCGCGGTGTCCGGCCGGAGGGCGGCCTTGAGCTCGTCCACGCGGACGAGGCCGTCCTCATGGACGTCGAGCAGCGTGATCTCAAAGCCCTGCTTTTTGAGCTTTTCAAGCGTGTGCAGGATGGCGTGATGCTCGAATTTCGTGGAGATGATGTGCTTTTTGCCGCGCATGGCGCCGTACTGCGCGGCGCTCATCAGGGCCTGGTTGTCGGCCTCGCTGCCGCCGCCGGTGAAGATGATCTCGCGCGGCTCGGCGCCGATGCACTTGGCCACGCGCTCGCGCGCGTCGTCGAGCGCCTCGGCCGACTTCTGGCCGAGCGTGTAAAGGCTCGACGGGTTGCCGTACAGCTCGGTGAGGTAGGGCATCATCGCGTCAAGCGCGGTCCGGCTGAGCGCCGTGGTGGCTGCGTTGTCAGCGTAGACATTCATGCGGATTCCCTCTTTCCTGAGAAAGTTTTTCTAGTAAGTGCATCCTAACACCAAATCCCTATAAAGTCAATGGGGATTAGCAAAATTTCCTGTTTACCCGGGGATGTGACCGGACAGGACGTCCGTGAGCGTCACGGATTCGAGAAAACCGTCGACGATGGCGTCGAGCTTTTCCCACAGCGGAAGCGACAGACACTGCCCATGCTTCGGGCAGCCGTCCTCCTGCCGGCAGGACACGGGCGCGAGCGTGCCCTCGACGAGCTTGAGCACGGAGCCGACGGTATATTCCTCCGGCGCGCGCGTGAGGCGGTAGCCGCCCATCTTGCCGCGCGTCGACTCGACAAGCCCCGCCTTGGCCAGGACGGAGACGATGGCCTCGAGATATTTCACGGAGATCTCCTGCCGGTCCGCCACGGCCTTGAGAGAGACATATTCCCCCGGCTCCTGCCGGGCCAGGTCCAGCATGACCTGAAGCGCATAGCGCCCTTTCGTGGTGATGTTCAAAGCATTCCCTCCCTGTTAGGAGTATATTACTATGATTTTTGTAGGAATTCAAGGGGTGGGAGGGGAAAAGTTGGGGCTGCGGGGGACGGACAGCATCCGCACGGAAGGCCGATTGCGGCGTGCGGTAAATTAGAATGTCATTCAGAGGGCATGAAATGCCCGTGGAATCTTGCCGATTGCGGTAAGCCGATTGCGATCCAGCGAGAACAAAAACACGTGTCACCCTGAGCGGAGCGAAGCGGAGTCGAAGGGTCTGGCCGGTTGCGGTAGTGTTACGTTTATCGCCAGCGCTGGATGAATACGAAAGCATACCGCAATCGGCAAGATTCCACGCCGCTGCGCGGCTCTGAATGACATTCTTATTTGGCGCTGGATCGCAATTGGTTCTCCGTAATCGGCAAGATCCTTCGACTCGCTTGCGCTCGCTCAGGATGACACGTGTTTTTGAAGGCGTGTGCCGCAATGGGCGCGGCGGAAACGCGGCGGGCGCAGTCCGGGGCGCAGCAAAAAACGCAGGCGGTCTCCGCCTGCGTGCGCTTTTTATAGCAAGAGAGGACGCCCGGGGGCGTCCTCGGCGGCGCGGATACGAGGCGGGGCGACACTCCCGCATCTCCAAACAAGGGCGACGGCTGCCCGTTCCGTCCTCTCATATCCTGCCATCTTGTTGTATGCACATTTTACGCTGTTTATACACGCCTGTCAAGGGTAAACGACCCGTCGGAGCGTTCCTTTTGCGATAAAATTCGCGACGCGGCCGGGGTTGAGCACGTAGAGCGAGCGGGCGTAGAACTTGCCGCTTGCCGAGACGCGCACGGCGACCTTGACATAGTCGCTGTATTCCCGGACGAATTCGATGGAGCCGTCAGTCGGGTGGAGGCCGACATAGTCCGGCCGGGCGAGGATCGCGGAAAGCGCGCCGCCGTATTTTTCAAAGTCGTCCGGATGACGGCGGCGCATATGGTCGACGTTGCTCTCGCCCAGCAGGATCGGC
This sequence comes from Bacteroidaceae bacterium, assembly GCA_963626425.1. Classification (GTDB taxonomy): domain Bacteria; phylum Bacillota; class Clostridia; order Oscillospirales; family Oscillospiraceae; genus CAKTOF01. The sequence goes on along the minus strand of CAVFYN010000070.1, from coordinate 1,253 downwards.
GTCCCGGCCGGGATGGAGAGCGAGAGCGCGTCGATCACGGCGGGGGTAAACTGGCCGATTGTTTGCATCGTGACAGCCTCTTGAGGAATTATTTGTAATTTCAGTATAACGCGGCGGAGACGGGAGTGTCAAGGGGCGCCGCGTAAAACACCCGCCTTCTGGCGGCCGGGCTTTGCCCGTCAATTCGGAGCGCAAGCGGAGAATTGTTCCAGGCGGAATTCATTTCCGCCGGTTCGGAATCAAAATGGTACCAAATAAAAAAGACAGGCCATTGGCCTGTCTTTTTTATTTGGAGCGGGTAATGGGAGTCGAACCCACCTATCAACCTTGGGAAGGTCGCATTCTACCGATGAATTATACCCGCGACGTGGGATCAGTATAGCACATCTCGGGGGCGAAATCAACCGGTTTTTGGCGGGGAGAAGGCCGATTGCGGCGTGCGGGGGAAAAAGAATGTCATTCAGAGGGCGTGAAACGCCCGTGGAATCTTGCCGATTGCGGTAAGCCGATTGCGAACCAGCGCCTAAATAGAACTGTCACCCTGAGCGAAGTCGAAGGGTCTTGCCGATTGCGGTATGGTTGCGGTTATCTCCAGCGCGGGAACAGGACGCAAGACTACCGCAATTGGCAAGATTCCACGCCGCCTTTGGCGGCTCTGAATGACATTCTTTTTTGGCGCTGGATCGCAATTGGTTCTCCGTAATTGGGCAGATCCTTCGACTCGCTGCGCTCGCTCAGGATGACAGGTCTTTCGTTTTTGTACGCCGCAATAACCCTTGCGGCGGGATGAGGTCATCCCGCCCTACGGCGTGGGGACGGGCTGAAAAAATATTTTGAGAAATTTTTATAGTTGCACGTTTGCGTGCAACTTTGGGCGTTTGGGGCGGTACGGGTGAAAAGGGGTGAGGGAGGATGGAGATCGGGAATGCGGATGTGAAGCGGCGGCTGGCGGAGCTGGCGTTTGGGCGGGCGAACGACTGCGTGCAGCTCGTGCTCGACCCGGAGGCGGATGTGGCGCGGCTGGATCTGAGCCTGCTCACGGAGGTCAAGCGGTCCGAGCGCGGGGCGGTCGAGGTCCGGCTCGTCGACCGGATCGAGGCGCTGAGAATGCTCGGCGAGCTATGCGAGGCCGAGGGCGCGGCGGCGTTTTTGAGGGAGATGGAGGAGTGAAGAGGGGAATTCCCGACGCGCCCAATACCTCCCCTGTGTAGGCCGTAGCCCCCTATCCTTATTCCCGCCCCGTGGGCGGTTTT
>CAVFYN010000069.1:6614-7216 GCA_963626425.1 Bacteroidaceae bacterium | reverse complement strand
TCACCATCCTGCGCAAAGGGCAGTACATCGACACCGTCGACACGAAGGACGCCACGGAAATGATGCTCACGGAGATGATGGTCGGCAAGAAGGTCTCGCTCGACATCGAGCATCCCGAGCCCGTCAACTGCGAAAAGCGTCTGGAGATCCGCGACCTGACCGTCATGAACAAGTACGGCGTCCCGGCCATCGACCATGTGTCGTTCGACGCGTACAGCGGCGAGATCCTCGGCATCGCCGGCATCGCCGGCAGCGGCCAGAAAGAGCTGCTCGAGGCCATCGCGGGCCTTCAGACCTCCGAACAGGGCAGCGTCCTCTACACCGCGCCGAACGGCGCCGCGCCCACGGAGCTCATCGGCAAAAACGCGCAGAACATCCGCGACCTCGGCGTCGCGCTCTCGTTCGTCCCGGAGGATCGCCTCGGCATGGGCCTCGTCGGCTCCATGGGCGTCGCGGGCAACATGATGCTGCGCAGCTACCGCAAGGGCAAGTCCCTTTTTGTGGACCGGCAGCCTCCGCGCGAGCTGGCCGACAAAATTATTGAGGACTTAGGCGTGGTAACACCGGGCGTTTCTACCCCGGTGCGCCGGCTTTCGGGCGGT
>CAVFYN010000069.1:0-6604 GCA_963626425.1 Bacteroidaceae bacterium | reverse complement strand
CCGCAAGACGCCGCGCATCCTCGCCGAGGAGATCATCGAGGAGCTCGATGTCGCCGTCCCGGACGTCGACACGTCCGTCAAAAAGCTCTCCGGCGGCAACGTCCAGAAAATCCTCGTCGGCCGCGAGATCGCGGCGAATCCGACCGTCCTTATGATGGCCTACGCCGTCCGCGGCCTGGACATCAACACGTCCTACACGATCTATCACCTGCTCAACGAGCAGAAAAAGAGCGGCACGGCCGTCATTTACGTCGGCGAGGACCTCGACGTGCTGCTCGAGCTGTGCGACCGCATCTTAGTCCTCTGCGGCGGCCGCGTCAGCGGCATCGTCGACACGAAAACGGCGACGAAGGAAGAGGTCGGCCTGCTCATGACCAAGCTGACGGAAGGAGGAACCGGCGATGGCAAAAACGACTAAATCCGAGCAGCGCGAGCACAAGGAGCCGCTGCTTCGCATCACGCGCGTCAACTCCATGCCGCTCTGGAAGTCCTATCTCATCCACGTCGGGTTCTTCCTCGCGGCGTTCGCGGTCTATCTTCTCGTCATCTACCTGTTCACGGGCGCGAAGCCCGGCGCGGTCGTCGAGTCCATGATCAGCGGCGCGTTCGGCACGAAGCTCTTCTCGCGCAGCATGTGGACGACGATCCGCGACACGATGCTGCTGCTCGGCGTCGCGCTCGCGCTCACGCTCGCGTTCAAGATGCGCTTCTGGAACATCGGCGGCGAGGGCCAGATCCTCATCGGCGGCCTCGCGACGGCCATCATCATGCTCTTCGGCACGGGCCATATGCCCACGTGGCTGCTGTTCACCGCCATGATCGTCTCCAGCCTCGTCGCCGGCGCGATCTGGGGTCTCGTCCCGGCCATTTTCAAGGCGAAATGGAACACGAATGAGACGCTTTTCACGCTCATGATGAACTACATCGCCATCCAGCTCATCTCGTTCTGCAACATCCTCTGGGAGAAAAAAGCCGGCACCGGCACGATCGGCACGATCAACGGCGACGTGAACGGCGCGAACTATCAGACCGGCTGGATGTCCACGACGATCGGCAAGGGCGTGTTCGGCGACGGCAACTATCTCATCGTCCTCGTCGCCATCATCCTCATCGCCGTCATGGTGAACATCTACCTCAAGCGCACGAAGCACGGCTACGAGCTCAACGTCGTCGGCGAGTCGGAAAACACCGCCCGCTACGCCGGCATCGACGTCAAGCACGTCATCATCCGCACCATGATGCTCTCGGGCATGCTGTGCGGGTTCATCGGCTTCCTCATCGTCTCCGGCTCCAGCCACACCATCTCGACGAACACGGCCTCGAACCGCGGCTTTACGGCCATCATCGTCTCGTGGCTCGGCAAGTTCAACGTGTGGTATATGGCGCTCATCTCGTTCGTGCTCGTCCTGTTTGAGGTCGCGGCCGAGGGCGTCGCCACGAACTTCGGCCTGAGCGAATCCATGAGCGACGTGCTCGTCGGTATCGTGCTGTTCTTCATCCTCGCAAGTGATTTCTTCGTCAACTACCGCGTCCGCGTGCGCGGCTCGGAAAAGGAGGCCAAGTGATGGGCGCTATTTTTTCCGCTCTGCTGTCCGTCTCGTTCCTGACGGCGGCCGTCATCAAGAGCATTCCCCTGCTGTGCGGCGCCGTCGGCGAGATCCTCATCGAGAAGTCCGGCAACCTGAACCTCGGCATCCCGGGCATCATGTACCTCGGCGCCATCGGCGGCATCACGGGCGCGTACTTCTATGAAAAGGGCGCGGCCGTGTACCATGCGCCCGTCGCGGTCATCATCGTCGTGCTCTGCTCGCTGCTGCTCGCCGTCATCGGCGGTCTCATCTTCAGCTTCCTGACCATCACGCTGCGCGTGAACCAGAATGTCACGGGCCTCGCGCTCACGACGTTCGGCACGGGCCTCGGCAACTTCCTCGGCGCGTCGCTGTCCAAGCTCGCCGGGACGAGCGGCTCCGTCTCCGTCCGCACGACGGGCGCGGTGTTCAAAAAGACGATCCCGTTTTTGTCCGACCATCTCGGCATCGTCGGCAAGCTCATTTTCTCGTACAGCATCCTGACGTACGTGCTCATCGCCGTCGCCGCCGTCGCGGCCTGGTTCCTCTCGCGCACGCGGCAGGGCCTGAGCCTTCGCGCCGTCGGCGAAAACCCCGGCGCGGCGGACGCGGCCGGCATCAGCGTCGTCAAGACGAAATACCTCGCCACGCTCGTCGGCAGCGCCATCGCCGGCCTCGGCGGCCTGTACTACATCATGAGCTACCTCGGCGGCGTCTGGCAGAACAACTGCCTCGGCGACACGGGCTGGCTGGCCATCGCGCTTGTCATCTTCGCGCTCTGGAAGCCCGCACGCGCCATCTGGGGCGCCATCGTGTTCGGCGGCCTGTGCGTGCTGTTCAACTACCTCAACGCCAGCACGGCCTATCAGGAGATCCTGAAAATGCTGCCGTATATCTGCACGATCATCGTGCTCATCGTCTCGTCGCTCCGCATGAAAAAGGAAAACCAGCCCCCCGCAAGCCTCGGCCTCGCGTATTTCCGCGAAGAGCGATAAAATTTTCCGCCGCGCCCATCTCAGGCGCGGCGGTTTTTCTAGGAGGAGAACCAGTTATGAAGCTTGGGCAGAAAATCATTGTGATCGGGTGCTCCGGAAGCGGGAAAAGCACGCTTTCAAAGGAGCTTCGGGACGTTACGGGCCTGCCTTTGTTTCATCTGGATCATATTTGGTGGAAACCTGACAGATCGCATATTTCAAGAGCGGAATTTGATCAGAAGCTGAATGAGATCCTGCTGACGGACAGATGGATCCTTGACGGAGATTACAGCAGAACGTATGAGATGCGGTTTCAAGCATGTGATACGGTCGTATTTCTTGATTATCCCCTGGATGTGTGCATGAACGGGATCAAGGAACGGGTTGGCAAAAATCGCCCGGATATTCCATGGACAGAGCAGGCGCTTGATCCTGAATTGGTGAAACTGGCCGAGCGCTATGAGACAGACAATCGCCCGGTGATTCTGTCTCTCTTTGAGAAGTACCCTGACGCAGCCAAGCTCGTTTTCAAATCACGTCTCGAGGCGGCCGAATGGCTGCGCAGGCTTGCTTAAAAGCATTTGCCCGATCGTACAAAAATGCCCCGCGTCATGCGTCCTGGAAACGCACAGTGCGGGGTGTTCACTCTGTTAAGCAGCTCAAAAAACAAATCGCAACCCAGCCGCAGCGGGTCGCATTTGGAAGCGAGGAGCAGCTGAGCGAGCGCGCGATGAGTTTTTTGCAAACAAAAAAACTCGTCGCAAGCGATACGAAGCTTGCGACGAGCTGGCACGCCAGAAGGGACTCGAACCCCCAACCCTCGGAACCGGAATCCGATGCTCTATCCATTGAGCCACTGGCGCATTTACCAGAGTATTATAGCAGACGCACGCCGGAAAGTAAAGCCGTCCGCCGAAAAATCCTCCGCTTCCCTACGCGATTTCCTCCCCTTCCCGCGCATTTTTCGCCCTTTTTCCGCGCGCGGCGGTTGTAATAGAATGGGCGGTATGTTAAAATAGGCGTGATTGTTACAGAAATGCGAGGGATTTTCATGGCCGGTTCCGAGTCTACCCAGTTCCGCTCCGCGCTGCACGGGTTCAACCGCTACGATGTCGTCAACTACATCGAGCGCGCGTCGAACGAGCACGAGCGCGCGCTGCGCGAGCTGCAAAAAGAGAACGCCGCGCTCAGCGAGCAACTGCGCGCGCTTGAGAGCGAGCGCGATGCGCTTCTTGAAGAGCTTCAGTCGCTTCGCGACGCGTCCACGGCCGCCAAGGCCGAAAAGGACGAGCTTTCCGCGCTTCTGGCGGCGTCCGAGGAAGAGAACGCGTCGCTGCGCGAGCAGCTTGCTGCCGCGCCCGCCCCGGAGCCGGAGCAGCCGGAGGCCGAGCCCGCGCCGTCTTCCGACGCGCTGGAGCTGGCCGCCTACCGCCGCGCCGAAGCCGTCGAGCGCGGCGCCGTCGAGCGCGCGGGGCAGCTCTATGACCGCATGAACGGCGTGTGCCAGTCGCTTTCCGACCGCGTGCAGGCCTCCGGCAATGAGGTCTCGCTGCTGTACACCGAGCTTTCCGATTCGCTCGGCCGCATGCGCGACGCGCTGGCCGACCTGAAGCTCGTGCTCGAGCAGGCGCCCGAGGAGATCGCAGCGCTCCATGACGAGGTGGCGCGCGATGATTGAGCTGACGACCGACCAGATCCGCGAGGCCGCGCCCGGCCTTCGCGCGGGCGACCGCGTGCTGCTCTCCGGCACGGTCTACACCGCGCGCGACGCGGCGCACAAGCGCCTGTTCGCCCTGCTGGACGCCGGCGAGCCGCTCCCCTTCGACCTCACGCGCGCCATCATCTACCACGCCGGCCCCACGCCCGCGCAGGCGGGCATGCCCGTCGGCTCGTGCGGGCCGACGACGTCCGGCCGCATGGACCCCTACGCGCCGCGCCTGCTCGACCTCGGCCTGCCCGCCATCATCGGCAAGGGCGAGCGCAACCAGGCCGTCATTGACGCCATCTGCCGCAACAAGGCCGTCTATTTCTGCGCCGTCGGCGGCGCGGGCGCGCTCATCGCCGGGTGCGTCAAGGCCGCGGAGGAGATCGCCTTCCCCGAGCTCGGCTGCGAGTCCATCAAGCGCTTCACGATTGAAGATCTCCCGCTGACTGTCGCGCTCGACTGCCGCGGCGGCAACATCTTCACCGAGGGCAAGACCCAGTATCGAACCGTATAAGGATCAAAAAACGCCCGCGGCTTCCCTGCCGCGGGCATTTTCTGCGCAAAAAAGCGGCCCGGAGCGATCCGGGCCGCTTTTATTATGCAATTACTCGTTCGCTGCGGCGGCTTCGGCGATGATCTTCTGCTGAACATCGCGCGGGGCCTCCTCGTAGCGGTTGAACGCGATCTCGAACGAGCCGCGCGACTGCGTCATCGAGCGCAGCTCGATGGCGTAGCTCATCATCTCGGCCATCGGGACCTCGGCCTCGACGACCTGGTCGCCGTCGCCCGTCGGGTTCATGCCCATGACGCGGCCGCGGCGCTTGTTGAGGTCGCCCATGATGTCGCCGAGGTAGCTGTCCGGGATCGTCACCTTCAGCGAGCCGATCGGCTCGAGGATGACGGGGCCGGCCTGCGGCATACCGGCCTTGTAGGCCAGCTGCGCGGCGGTCTTGAACGCGATTTCGGACGAATCGACCGGGTGGTACGAGCCGTCGACGAGCGTGCACTTGAGGTTCACGACCGGATAGCCGGCCAGCGGGCCCTTGACGCACGCTTCGCGCAGGCCCTTCTCAACGGCCGGGAAGAAGTTTTTCGGGACGCTGCCGCCGAAGACGTTCTCGCAGAATTCCATCTCTTCCTGCTCGCCCGGCTCGAACTCGATCCAGACGTCGCCGAACTGGCCGCTGCCGCCCGTCTGCTTCTTGTGGCGGCCCTGGACCTTGACCTTCTTGCGGATGCACTCACGATAGGCAACGCGCGCGTCGGACAGGACGGCCTCGACGTTGAAGCGGGAGAGCAGCTTGGAGACGATGACGTCGAGCTGGATGTCGCCGACGGCGGTGATGACCGTCTGGTGCGTCTCGGCGTTGTTGACGACGGTGAACGTCGGGTCCTCTTCGTTGAGGCGGACGAGGCCGGCCGCGACCTTGTCCTCCTGGCCGCGCGTTTTGGGCGCGATGGCCTTCTGGTACGTCGGCTGCGCGAAGCCGAAGCCCGCGAACTTGACGACCTTGCCGGCCGAGCAGAGCGAGTCGCCCGTCTTGACCTTGTCCATCTTCGCGATGGCGCCAAGGTCGCCGGCCGTGAGCTCCTTGACCTCCGTCGCCTTGCGGCCGCGGAGCGTGTAGAGCCGGCCGAGCTTCTCCGTCTCGCCCGTGCGGGCGTTGACGAGCGGCATATCGGGCGTGATCTTGCCGCTCATGACCTTGACGTAGGAATACTTGCCGTACTGGTCGGAGAACGTCTTGAACACGAACGCGCTCGGCAGCGCGCCGACGCCGAGGACGTACTCCTCCTGCTCGCCGTCCTCATCCTCGACGATCTCGGGGATGCCCTCGGTCGGGTTCGGCGTGAGGTCGACGATGGCGTTGAGCAGCGCGATCGTGCCGAGGCCGCTGAGCGCGGAGCCGCACAGCACGGGCACGAGCGAATGGTCGCGCACGCCGGCCTTCAGGCCGGTGATGACCTCGGAATATGTAAACTCTTCACCGGCGAAATATTTCTCCATGAATTCCTCGCTCGTCTCGGCGACGGACTCCATGAGGTGGTCGTAGAGCTCGGCGACGACGTCGAGCTTGTTTTCCGGGACCGGGATCTCGACGCTCTTGCCATTCTGGACCTCGTAGGCGCGCTTGTGCAGGACGTCGACGATGCCGGTGACGTGCTTATGCTCGTCCCAGATCGGGGCGACGAGCGGCGCGATGGACTTGCCGAACTTCTCGCGCAGCGTCTCAAAGGCCGCGTTGAAGTCGCCGTTGTCCTCGTCCATTTTCGAAATATAGATCATACGGGGCAGGTCATGCTCATTGAGGAGCTTCCAGGCGCGCTCCGTACCGACGGAGAGGCCGCCCTTGGCG
>CAVFYN010000068.1:0-2641 GCA_963626425.1 Bacteroidaceae bacterium | reverse complement strand
CGTGACGGCCATCCGGCAGTCGAACCGCGGAAATTACGACTTCCACCTCGCCCTGCACTCCAACGCCGCGCCCGAGGGGCGCTACGGCACGGCGCGCGGGTCCATCGCGTTCTACTACCCCGGAAGCTCCGGCGGCCTGGCCATGGCGAACATCCTCGTCGACAACCTCCGGCCCATCTATCCCCTGCCCGATCTCGTCCGCGCCGAGCCGTCCACCGTCATCGGCGAGCTGCGCCAGACGCGCGCCCCGGCCGCGTTTTTGGAGCTTGCCTACCACGACAACGAGGCCGACGCGAACTGGATCACGGAAAATCTGCCCGAGATCGCGCGCGCCATCGCGCTGAGCGTGACGGAGTATTTCGGTCTGCCGTTCCTATCCCCGGGCGCGGAGCGCGAGGCGACCGTCACGGTCTCGAGCGGGACGCTCAACCTGCGCGGCGCGCCGTCTTTGAACGCGCCCGTGCTCGCGAATCTGCCAAACGGCGCGACTGTGACCGTCTTAAACGAGTACGACGACTGGTCCGTCGTCGACTACCGCGGCACGGTCGGCTACGCCAGCAGCGTTTTCCTCACCTGACGCAAAAATCGCCCGGCGCAGCGCGCGCCGGGCGATCCGTTCGGTTTTACAGCGATTTTAAGTGCGCCAGCAGGTCTGTGAAGCTGCCCTGCGGGCCGTCGTGCGTCAGGCCGCGGCGGATGACGCAGTCCGTCACGAGGAACTGCGCAAGGCCGACCTCCTTCGTCGGGACCATGTCCTCGCCGATGTCGTTGCCGATCATCATGCAGCGCCCGGCATCCAGCGAAAACCGCGACAATATCGCGCGGTAATAGTCCGGATTCGGCTTGCAGAAGCCGGAGTTGTCGAACGTCGTGACGAAGTCAAAGTCCTCCGGCGAAAGCCCGACCCAACTAAGGCGCGTGCGGACGGCGCACGGCGGGAACACGGGATTCGTCGCCAGGATGACGCGCCCGGCCTTCTCCCGCGCGAGCCGGACTGCCTCGCGCGCGTGCGGATTGGGCTGCGTGAAGCGCTTTGCGCCGTCAAATTCGTGCGAGTAGAAGTCGTTGAACATCTGCTCGTCCTCCGGCCGCGCCGCGCCGTACGTTTCGGCGAACAGCCGCCAGAACGCGGCCTCGTTCGTCTCATGGCCGTCGTTTTTCACCATGGCCTCCACGCCGCGCCAGAGCATGTCATAGAGCTTCTTCGCCTCAAACCCCAGCGGCGCCGCCTTTTTCGCGAGGATGGAAAAATAGCCCTCGACAAATTCCTTCGTCTCCATCGGCAGCAGCGTGCCGTCCAGATCAAATAAGATCGCATCCAACATCGTCGGTACCTCACATCGTTTTTCTCCAGTATACACAATTTGAACAAAAACGTCTAATCCATTTTGTGCAAAAAAACGACCGATTCCGTCTGGAACCGGTCGTTTTTTGTAGTTCGGGGAGTTTAGATTTGCATAGCCGCGGCAAACGCCGAGCGGTTGCACTCGCGCACCGAGCCGATCTCGCGGCAGTCGCCGATGTAGTAGATCTCCGGGGCGAGGCCGGCGAAGGCCATGGACTCGTCCTGCTTCGGGCGCATGCCGCCGAGGGCGACGACGCTGTCGCAGGCGATGGATTTCTCCTCCTCGCCCACGCGGTAGACGACGCGGCCGGGCTCGATGGCCGTCGTGGACGCGCCGGTGATGAAGTGGAAGTTCGCCATGCCCTCCCACTTTTCCTGCATGATCTCGTGGTAGTGGATGGGCGTCGCGTCCGGCGCGAGGCGGTCCTGCCGCGTGAGGATCGTGACGTCGTGGCCGTTTTCGCACAGGTAGAACGCCGTCTCGACGCCCGACTCCGAGCCGCCGACGACAACAACATTGTGCCCTAATTTGTCCTCATTGCCGAACACGTTCATGACGTTCCAGCTCTCCGCCGCGCCCGGGATGGGCGGCGTCTTGGGCTCGGCGCCGACGGCGACGATGATGGCGTCATAATTGCCGTCGCCGATGTTCTCCGGCGTGGCCTCCGTGCCCATGAGCACGCGGACGCCGGTCTTGTGCAGCTGCTCGATGAGGAAATCGCGGTAATTTCGCAGCGGCCACTTGAACGAGGCGAAGTCCGTATGATAGAGCTGACCGCCGAGCTTTCTCGACTTTTCATAGAGCGTGACCGCGTGGCCGCGCTCGGCGCAGCAGATGGCCGCGCGCATGCCCGCCGGGCCGCCGCCGATGACGGCGACACTCTTTTTCTTCGTGACCGGGCGCACGAAATGGTCGAGCTTGTGCGCGATGCCCAGGCGCGGGTTCACGGTGCACACGCTCAGCCACTTGCCCTCGAGGCTCGGCACGTGGCACTTGTTGCAGCGCACGCACGGGTAGACGTCCTCGCCGCGGCCCTCGACGATCTTCTCGAAATAGTCCGGGTCGACGAAGAACGCGCGCGCCGCGCCGATGAGGTCGGCCTTGCCGGAGGCGAGGATCTCCTCGGCGTCCGCGACGTCCTGGAAGCCGCCGATGGGCTCGCAGAGGATCTTCGTGCCGCTGGCCTTGACGGCGGCGGAGTCGGCGACGGTCGCGTACTTGTGCGGCTCGGAATTGAAGCCGACCGGGTGGGCGATGCCGCCGTCGTGCGCGCGGAACTGGAAGATGTCCACGAC
>CAVFYN010000067.1:0-12302 GCA_963626425.1 Bacteroidaceae bacterium | reverse complement strand
CGTGGGGACGTCCGCGACGTCGTAGTAGACCGTCTGCCCCGTCACGGCGTCGCACAGCACGGCGCCGATGACGTCCTCGCCGCCGAACAGGCCGATGGTGCGCGTGCTGACGGACGCGACCCACCACGGCCGGCCGTCCTCGTCGATCTCAAAGTTCACGTCCGTGAACATCTTCGTCGGGTAGGAAAAGCGCAGGTGGCGCATGAGGTCGCGGCCGAAGAGCTCGCTCGGCGAGTAGCGCATCCCCTCGGAAAGACGCACGACCGTGACCTCCTGCGTGACCATGTCCGTCACGAGATAGGCCGGGATGCCGGAGGCGCGGTTGTTCCACCACTTGAAAAAGTCGCCGTAGTCGAGATACGTCACGCGCACGGGGCGGTCGCGGTAGTTGATCTGCACGCTTGTGTTGCTGACCTCGAACTGGCTGACAAGGTCGCTCAGCTCGCCGAGCTTGCGCGTGGCGAGCACGTTGGACGAGTCGCTGTCGAGCATCGGGATCTGGTCGAACGAGATCTGCTCGACCTCGCTTGCAAAGTCGCCCGGCTCGGGCACGAGCAGGCGGCTGTACGCGCCCGCGCGGAACACGACGGAGCCGACGATGGACCCGATGAGCGCCGCGGCGAGGATCACGCCGATCAGAATGACCGGCACGAGGCAGTTATACCGCACGGCGCGCGCCGTCTCGCGCCGGCTCGTCAGCACGGCCGCGAGGCCGGACGAGATGAGCGTGAGCACGATGAACACGATCAGAACGATGATGAGAAAGCCGTACAGCTCCGGCGCGTGCGGATTGAGCGCCGGAAGCGTGACATAATAGTACACGGCCGCAAAGGCGAGCGTGAGTAGTATGTTCACCAGCGTGCGTTTCCATCCGATCCGGCGGGCAAATGCCGCGTCGTAGACGTTGTTTTCCATGGGCGCGCTCCTTTAATTTTGATTTTTTCAGAACAGGAAGCCGTATTTTTCCTTCATGTCCTCTTTTTTCTCGCCGAGGCCGAGCTGCTCGCGCAGATGGTCGAGCGACAGACCGTGCAGCCCGCCCTCCACGCACGTCTGCGCGGCGTAGATGCCGCCGCCGGCCTGGTCGAGCTTCGTGCCCCATGTCGACGAGGCCATGGAAGAAGAGTACGTGATCTCCGCGAGGATATACGCCACGATCTCCGCGGGCGCGTGCTCGGCAATCGTCTCGTCCGCGACGGAAAGCCCCGCGATCTGCTCGGGCGGCTTGACGCCGATGGCGTAGCTGTCCGGGTCGCCGGGGACGTAGGCGAAAACTTGCAGATACGGCGCGGGCTCTTCCTCGTCCGCGGGTTCTTCTTCGGCGGATTCGTCCTCGTCGCCGAAGTCGAAGCAGTATTCGGCGAACGGATCGTCGGCCAGCTTGAGGTAGACGGTCATGTTCGCGGTGTTTTCCTCCGGCGTGCAGGAAGACAGCTCGCCGAAGATCTTCTCAAAGCTCTCGCGGTATTCATCAATGTCCGGCGAGGTCTTTTTCAGCTCGCTCCAGACGTCGTCAAACGTGACCTGACGGACAAGGTCGGAAATGGTCGTCATCGTTGATCCCTCCGTGGTAAATCCATTTGCTCTATTGTAACACCCATCGCCCGTCAAGTCCAGCATTTGCGGCTTTTCCGATCTCATGCGTGCGCGCGGCGTGTTTACAATGCAAAAAAATTCTGGTATACTATTCTGGTTCATTTAAGAGGAGGTGCGCCCATGCTGCAATCGGTCCGGGACCGGCTCACGGAGGCCGAAGGACGCTATCTGGAGCTTGAGCAGCGCGCGGCGCAGCCGGAATTCTACGCCGACCCGAAGGCGGCCGCCGCCATGCGCCGCCAGACGCGCGAGCTCGAGCCCGTCGTGCACGCTTGGCGCGACTATCTCGCCGCCGAGGCGCAGATGGCCGACGCGCAGGAGCTCATGGACGGCGCGGACGCAGAGCTGCGCGCGCTGTGCCAGGAGGAATACCAGAGCGCGAAGGCGCGCATCGCGCAGCTCGAGGAGGAGCTGAAGCTCCTTCTGCTCCCGCGCGACCCGAACGACGAGAAAAACGTCATCGTCGAGATCCGCTGCGGCGTCGGCGGCGAGGAGAGCGCGCTGTTTGCAGGTTCGCTTTACAGAATGTACACGATGTATGCCGCGGCGCGGCACTGGACGGTCGAGATCTTAAACCTCAGCCAGACGGAGCTCGGCGGCGTCAAGGAGGTCTCGTTCTCCATCGCGGGCGACGGGGCGTATTCGCGGCTGAAGTTCGAGTCCGGCGTCCACCGCGTCCAGCGCGTGCCGGAGACGGAGTCCGGCGGCCGCGTCCACACGTCGACCGTCACGGTCGCCGTCCTGCCGGAGATGGACGAGGCGTCCGTCGACCTGCGGCCGGAGGACGTGAAAATGGACGTATTCCGCTCGTCCGGCGCCGGCGGCCAGCACATCAACAAGACGTCGTCCGCCGTCCGCCTGACGCACATCCCGACCGGGATCGTCGTCGAGTGCCAGCAGGAGCGCAGCCAGTTCCAGAACCGCGAAAAGGCCATGGCCATGCTCGCCTCGAAGCTCTACGCCATCGAGGCCGAGCGCATCGCCTCCGAGCAGACGGCCGAGCGGCGCAGCCAGGTCGGCACCGGCATGCGCAACGAGCGCATCCGCACCTATAACTTCCCGCAGGGCCGCGTGACCGACCACCGCATCGGCCTGACGCTCTACCGCATCGACGCGGTCATGGACGGGGATCTCGACGAGCTCATCGACGCGCTCGTCACCGCCGATCAGGCGGAAAAACTCAAAGACAGCGAGCGTGAGGGGACATGAAAACAGAGGTTTTATCCGCGTCCGCGCCCGGAACCGCGGCGCGCGCGGCGGACGTCATCCGCGCCGGCGGCCTCGTCGGCATCCCGACGGAGACGGTGTACGGCCTTGGCGCGAACGGGCTCGACGCGGACGCCGTTCTGAAAATTTTTGAGGCCAAGGGCCGCCCGCAGGACAATCCGCTCATCCTGCACATCAGCGCGCCGGACGAGCTGAATTTGATTTGCCGCGACATCCCGGATGCGGCCTGGACGCTCGCCGGGCGCTTCTGGCCGGGGCCGCTGACGATGGTCCTGCCGTGCCGGGACATCGTGCCGCGGCGCACGACGGCGGGGCTTGACACCGTCGCCGTCCGCTGCCCGGCAAGCGACGTCACGCGCGAAATTATCCGCGCCGCGGGCGTGCCCATCGCCGCGCCGTCGGCCAACACGTCCGGCAAGCCCAGCCCGACGACGGCCGCGCACGTCCTGCACGACATGGACGGCAAGATCGACCTCATCGTCGACGGCGGCCCCTGCCGCGTCGGCGTCGAGTCGACGATCGTCGACCTGACGGGGGACACGCCGCGCCTGCTCCGCCCGGGCGGCGTCACGCCGGAGGAACTCGAAGCGCTGCTCGGATCGCTCGTCGTCGACCCGGCCGTCCTCGGCGAGATCGCGCCGAACGCTGTCGTCCGCGCGCCGGGCATGAAATATAAGCACTACGCGCCCGCGGGCGAGGTCACGATCCTCTCCGGCCCGTCGGAGGCCGCCGCGGCCTTCGTCCGGCGGCATTTCACCCCGGGCGACGCCGTTTTGTGCTTTTCCGAGGAGCTGCCGCTCTTTGAGGACTTCAACCCGACGGCCTACGGCAGCGCCCGCGCGCCCGAGACGCTCGCGCGCGGCCTGTTCTCCGCCCTGCGCGGCTTTGACGACACCGGCGCGCGCCACATTTTCGCCCGCTGCCCCGAGGGCGGCGGCGTGGCCTACGCCGTGCAGAACCGCCTGAAAAAAGCGGCGGGCTTCCACATCATCACGGTTTCGGAGGAGGAAGCGCCATGATCATCATCGGCATCACCGGCGGCACCGGCTGCGGCAAGACGACGGCTCTAAACGAGCTCGAGCGCCTCGGCGGCGCGGTCATCGACTGCGACGCGGTCTACCACGAGCTGCTCGAAACGGACCACGATCTTATCGCGGAGCTTTCCGCCCGCTTCCCCGGCACCGTGAAGGACGGCAGGCTCGACCGCAAGGCGCTCGGCGCCATCGTGTTTTCGGACGAAGCGGCGCTCGCGGACTTAAACCGCATCATTTTATCCTACGTCGACCGCGAGCTCTGGCGCCGTGTCGACCGCGCCCGCGCCGAGGGCAAGCCCGCCGTGGCCATCGACGCCATCAACCTCTTCGAGGGCGACGTCGCGGAAAAATGCGACGAGACCGTCGCCGTCACCGCGCCGGAGAGCGAACGCGTCCGCCGATTGATCGCCCGCGAGGGCATCAGCGAGGACTACGCCCGCCTGCGCATCGCCGCGCAGAAGCCGAACGAATACTATTCCGGCCTGTGCGGCCACACGCTGGTCAACGACTGCGCCACGCGCGAGGAATTCGCCGCGCGCTGCCGCGCGTTATTTGAAGAAATTCTCCACAAATCATCATAAATCGAAAGGAACATCAGCTATGAGTACTCTTACACGCGAAGATCTTTTCTATGCGCCGAAGAACGGCTACGACCGCATCGGCGAGGCCGAAAAGGCCGAGATGGAGCGCTACTGCCGGGACTACATGGCCTTTATGAACGCCGCCAAGACCGAGCGCGAGGCCGTCACGGAGTCCATCCGCATCGCCGAGCAGCACGGCTTTACCGCCTATGAGCCGGGCATGAAGCTCGCCCCGGGCGACCGCGTCTATGCCAACAACCGCGGCAAGGCCATCATCTTCGCCGTCATCGGCAAGCAGGACCTGTCCCACGGCGCGCACATCGCCGCCGCGCACGTCGACTCTCCGCGCCTTGACCTCAAACCGAGCCCGCTCTATGAGGACAGCGAGCTCGCCCTGCTCAAGACGCACTACTACGGCGGCATCAAAAAGTACCAGTGGACGACCGTCCCGCTGGCGCTCCACGGCGTTATCGCCAAGGCGGACGGCACGGTCATCACCGTGAACGTCGGCGAGGACGAGACCGACCCCATTTTCTATATCACCGACCTGCTGCCGCACCTCGCGGCCGACCAGATGAAAAAGTCCCTGTCCGAGGGCGTGACGGCCGAGCAGCTCAACGCCGTGTTCGCAAGCGTTCTCGACAGCGAAGAGGGCGCCGACCGCGTCAAGTTCGCGGCCATGAAGCTGCTCGCCGAGAAGTACGGCATGAAGGAAGAGGACTTCATCTCGTCCGAGCTGACGCTCGTCCCGGCGCTCAAAGCGCGCGAGGTCGGCCTCGACCGCAGCCTCATCGCGGCCTACGGCCACGACGACCGCGTGTGCGCCTATGCCGAGTTCGAGCCGCTGCTCTCGCTCGGCACGCCGGAGTACACGTCCGTGTGCATCCTTGCCGACAAGGAAGAGATCGGCTCGGAGGGCGTGAGCGGCATGCAGTGCCAGTCGTTCGAGACGTTCATGGACGACCTGTGCCAGTCGCAGGGCGTCAGCCTGCGCCGCTGCTTTGAGGCCTCCGTCTGCCTGTCGGCCGACGTCACGGCCGCGCTCGACCCGACGTTCCCGGAGGTCTCGGAAAAGCGCAACGCCGCGCGCGTGAACTACGGCATCGCGCTTTGCAAATACACCGGCTCGCGCGGCAAGGGCGGCGCGTCGGACGCCTCGGCCGAGCTCGTCGCGCGCGTGCGCGCCATGTTCGACGGCGGCGAGGTCTACTGGCAGATGTGCGAACTCGGCAAGGTCGACCAGGGCGGCGGCGGCACGGTCGCGGCCTATATGGCCCGCCGCAACATCGACACGCTCGACGCCGGCGTCCCCGTGCTGTCCATGCACGCGCCGTATGAGCTCGTGGCCAAGCTGGACTGCTATATGACCATGAAGGGCATGAAGGCGTTCTATCTGGCGGACTAAAGCATTTTTTCGCGGGGAGGACGCCGTGTCCTCCCCGTTTTTTGACACAAGGAGAAAGACCATGAAGGGAAAATCGCTGCGCGGCGTCATCCTGGCGCTCTGCGCGGGCTTTTGCTGGGGACTGTCCGGGACGGTGGGGCAGTATCTGTTTTCGCGCAAGGGCGTGGACGCCGGCGTGCTGACCGTCATCCGGATGCTCGGCGCGGGCGTCGTGCTGCTCGGCCTCGCGGCCGTAAAGCGTGACGCGGGGCTGACGGCCGTCTGGAAAAAGAAAAATGACGCCGTGCGCCTTGTCCTGTTTTCGCTGTGCGGGCTCATGACGGTGCAGTACACGTACATGGCCGCCATCGCGCACTCGAATTCCGGCACGGCGACGGCGCTGCAATACCTCGGGCAGGCGTTCATCCTGCTGGCCACGTGCATTTTGTGCCGCCGCCTGCCGCGCGCGCGGGAGCTCGGCGGGCTCGCGCTTGCGACGGTCGGCGCGCTGCTGCTCGTGACGCACGGCCGGCCCGGCGCGCTGGCCATCACGCCCGCGGCGCTCATGTGGGGCCTCGGCTCGGCGCTGTCGGTCATGATCTACACGCTCTCGCCCGGCCACCTCATGGCCGACTACGGAAGCCGCGTCGTCACGGGCTACGGCATGCTCCTCGGCGGCGCCGTGCTCTGCGCCATCGTCCGCCCGTGGCGCGTCGGTCTGACGCTCGACGGCCAGACGGCGCTCGCCCTCGTCGTCATCGTCCTCGTCGGCACGGCCGCGGCGTTTTCGATGTATTTGCAGGCCGTCTCGGACATCGGCGGCGTCCGCACGGGGCTCCTCTCGTGCACGGAGATGCTCTCCGCCCCGCTCATCTCCCACTTCTGGCTCGGCACAGCCTTCACCGCCCCCGACCTCGTCGGCTTCGTGTTCATGGTCGCCATGGTGTTCTTGCTCTCCGCCCCGTCAAAAGCGCGCGCGGAGGCGTAGAGTCGCATAAAACTTCATGCTTTTGCATAGCAAAAACAAGGCTGTGTACCGGATCGGTACACAGCCTTGCGTTTTTTGGCGTGATTTCAGAAAAGTCCCTGCGTCCTGCCTGCCGTGGCGCGGTAGAGGAACGTGACGATCTGCCCGCGTGTGCACAGCGCGCTCGGGGCAAACGTCGTGGGCGTGGCGCCGTAGGTCACGCCCTCCGCGACGGCCCAGAGGGCGGCCTGATAGTAGAAGCTGCCGGGGCGGACGTCCGTGAACGGGTTGTCGGCCGAGACGGCGGGAGAGTTCTGTGCGCGGTAGAGGAACGCCACAATGTGGCCGCGGCTGCACGGCTCATACGGCGAGAATGTTGTGTCCGTCGTGCCGCGGGTGATGCCCTGCTCGACGGCCCAGAGGACGGCGTCGTGGTAGTACGCGTCGGCGGGGACGTCCGTGAACGGCATATCCCGGTTCTCGGGCGCCGGCTTGCCGGCGGCACGCCAGAGAAACGTCACGGCCTGCGCGCGGTTGCAGGGGCTGCCCGGGTCGAAGTGCGTGCCGTCGAGGCCGCCGGTGATGCCGCTGCCCGCGGCCCACTCCACGGCGTCAAAGCAGAACGAGCCCTCCGGGACGTCGACGAACGTGCCGCCGGACGGCGCATCGGTCCCGCCGCCGGAAATGCCTCCGGGCAGGACGGCTCCGCCGCCGCCCGTGCTGCCGCCGCCGGAGCTGCCGCCTGCGCGGGTGACGCTGACGGTGAAGGCGGGCGCAGAGGTGTCACCAACGGTGTGGCCGGACGCATCTACAGTGACGATCTTGGACGAGACGAGCTGCACGCTGCGGGCGGCCGTGCCGGAGTAGGCATACGTCACGCGCGCGACGGTGTAGTCGCCGGGCTGATAGCTGTTGCTGCTGCTGTAAAAGCAGAAGTACAGCACGCCGTCTTTCACCGTTTTCGTCTGCGGCGCCTCCTTCAGGCTGCCGAGCATCTCCAGAGACTGGAGCGAGACGTCGGACGACGAGGGCTTCAGCCCGAATTCCGCCCCGGCGAAGGCGTCGTCTGCATGCAGCTTTACTTCAAAGGAGAATGTGCTCTGCTCCTTCTCCATCTCAATGGCGGATGCGGACGGGGTGATCTCCGCGGCCAGAGCGCTGCCGGCCAGAAGGCAGGCGGCAAGAAAGCCGCAGAGCAGGTTTGCCAGTTGTTTTTTCATGAGAACCTCCAGAGCGGAGCGCGCCGGGGCCGGCGCGCTCCGCGTTTTTCATTGCGTGGGACTGTCAGGGCTTGGCGGTGTAGTGCAGATAGATCTCGACGAAGTCCGCAACGTCGATGACGCCGTCGTCGTTGAAGTCGCAGCGGGCGGCGGCGGACCAGACGCTGTCCGTGCTCGTCGCGCGGTAGTAGAGCTGGGCGGTGGTGATGTCGAGCAGGTCGACGACGCCGTCGCCGTTGACGTCATAGCTCTTTTCGCCGGTGTATTTGGCCTCGCTCGGGTCGATGCCGTTCCGGATGACGCCGTAGGCGACGGTCGTCGGGTCGCCGTCGACGGTCCAGCCGGAGATCTTCAGGTCGGTGACGGTGACGGTCGGCGTCTGACCGGCCACGGCGATCTGCGCGATGTCCTGCGTACCGGAGGCGCTCAGGGTGCCCTCGCTGCCGCCGAGGTAGCTGAGAACGGCGGTGCAGACCGTCCGGCCGCCGGACTGGCTCGTGCCGACGTCGCCGACGAGGGTAAAGCCGCCGAGGCCGGTGACGGTCACGTCGCTGCCGTCGGTCTCAAACCAGATCTGGACGGCGGCCACGCGCGAGGGGGCGGTCAGGCTCAGCGGGAAGGTGATTTTGTCGTCTGCGGCCTTGCCGCCGACGCGGATGGCGGCGCGCTCGGCGGAGATGTCCGCCGCGGGCTCCGGCTGGCTCCCGCCGGTCACGGTGACGCGGCAGGCGGCCGTCAGACCGTTGACGGTTTTGGCTGTGATCGTGGCGGTGCCGGCGGAAACGCCGGTGACAATGCCGCCGGAGACGGTCGCAACGGCGGGCGCGCTCGTCGTCCACGTCACGGATTTATCCGCGGCGGTGTCCGGCGTGACGGTCGCGGTCAGCTGGAGACGCTTGCCGGCTTCGACCGTGGCGGTCGAGGCGCTCAGCGTGATGCCGGTCGGAACGGCGGGGTCCTCGCCGGGGTCGACGGTGGTGTCGAGCACGGCGTAATAGCCGAGGCTATCAATGCTCGCGGAGAATGTGCTGCTCATGAGCGTGGCCGTCACGGGCGTGACGCTGCCGGAGGCGTAGGCGTAGAGCTTCGCGCTTTTGCTCATGCCGGACGGGATGCCGAGCTTG
Organism: Bacteroidaceae bacterium; assembly: GCA_963626425.1. Taxonomy (GTDB): domain Bacteria; phylum Bacillota; class Clostridia; order Oscillospirales; family Oscillospiraceae; genus CAKTOF01. The sequence continues at coordinate 3,169 of CAVFYN010000067.1, read as the reverse complement.
AGCGCCATGCTCTCCGGCACGTCCGCGCCGGCGGGCTCGAGGCTCAGCTGGTAGACGGCCAGCGCGCCGGAGCCGGCCAGCGCGCGGAACGCGTCATACTCCGTGCCGGAGCTGACGGGCGTGGCGCGCAGGGTCGTGCCCAGCTTGAATGCACCCTCGAGCTTCATCTTGCTGCCCATGTCCACGAGCGAGTACGTCCCGGCGTCCAGCTCGGCAAGCGCGTCGATGCCGGAGACGGTCTGATAGGCCCAGCCAAACTCGTCGGCGTGGTTCACGGCCCACTTTTCGCCGTTGGAGCCCTGCACCACATAGACGATGAGGTTGCTCGGCGAATCCGGGAAGGGGTTGAAATAGTCGTCGTCTGCGCTCGGGAAGCTGATGACCGAACTCGGGATGAACACGCGCTGGAGATTCGTGCAGTCCTCAAACGCGCCGAGGCCGATCTTGACCAGCCCCTCCGACAGGATCATGCTCGTCAGGCTCGTGCAGCCGGCAAACGCATAGGTGTCGAGCGTATTCGGCCCGCCGCCGGTGAAGTTTACGCGCTGCAGACTGGTGCAGCCGAGAAACATGCCGTACTCGACGGTGTCCACGCGGCCGAGGAACGTGACGTCGGTCAGGCTCTGGCAGTTTTCAAACAGGCCGCTGCCGAGCGTCGTAACGGTGGCGGGGATGGTGATGTCGGTAAGCCCCGTCTCCTCAAAGGCGTTGCCGCCCAGCTTGACGCAGGTGGCGGGGATCTCAATGTGGGTCAGGTTCGCAGCTTTGCGGAAGCTGCTGGCCCAGACCTGATTGACCGTTTTGCCGTTCACGGTCTCGGGGATGGTGTAGCTCGTGCGGGGACTGCCGCAGGGGTAGGCGGTGAGGGCGAGGTTTTCGTCCTCGTACTGCGGCTCGCCCTCATTCACCCACGGCCCGAAGAGGACGCCGTCCTGCGCGAAGTAGTAGGGGTTGTCCGGATCGACCTTGATCTCGGTCATGCTGGTGCAGCCCTTGAAAACGTTGCCGGTGACATATTTGGCAACGGCGGGGATGGTGCACTCCGTCAGCTTCGGGCAGTCGATGAACGCGGAGACGCGGATGGTCAGCTGCGCGCCGTTTTTCGGGCTTGCGAACACGATCCGCTCAAGATTCGGACAGCTCTCAAACGCGCTGTAGCCGATCTGCGAGACGCTGCCGGGAATGGTGACGGACGTGATCTTCTTGTTGCCTTTGAAGGCCTCGGGGCCGATGGAGGTGATGGTGTTGGGGATGACGATGTCGCCGCCGGGGCCGTAGTAGCCGACGAGGACGCCGTCCTGAACGTTCGCGCCGACGAGGTCATCGTCGTCCGTGTCGGCCGCGAGGGCGCACGGGATCATGGAAAGCGCCATGCACAGACACAGGACGATCGCGGCGCAGCGGCGCCACAGAGTGGTTGTTGCAGCGTTCATGTACAGCCTCCTTTACCAGCCCATGGCCGCGATGACGGCATGGAAGAGGGCGATGAGATCGTTCACGTCGACGACACCGTCGCCGTTGACGTCGGAGGACGCCGCGTCCGCCCAGTTCTCGTCGCCGGTCTTGGCCTGATAATAGCGCTGGGCCACGGCGATGTCGCGCAGGTCGAGCTCGCCGTCGCCGTTGACGTCATAGCTCAGGATGCGGGCGGCAGCGGACGGGGTGGAAATGACGGCGTCGGCCTGCTTGTCCGTGTTGGAGACCTTCGCGTCGGCAATCGTGGCGGTCAGGCTGCCCCTGACGCCGTCCGTCAGGGTGACGGTGACGGTGGCGAGCTTCGTGCGCTCCGTGCAGGAGAAGTTCTCGCTGCCGGTCGTGCCGAAGTACACGATCAGCTTGCCGCTTTCGGCGGTGTAGTCGCTCTGGGTGACATCAAAGGCGGCGTTGACATCGGTAACGGAGACGGACGCGGCCTTGTCGGCATCGAGCGTCAGCTTCAGCGCCGCAGCGCTGATCTCGCTGGCGCTGTCCAGATAGAGGTCAAACTGCACCGAGCCCTGCGCGGCCGCGCCGACGGCGATGGAAACCGTGGCCGCGGCATCGGCGGCGGGGGTCTCCGGCGCGCCGATCTTAACGGTGGTCTTGCCGGAGGAGTAATTCGAAGAAGTAAATGCAGCAGCGACCGTCTCGTTCGCAACATAGATGGTGCTGTCAGCGGCTAAATCTGAAAAGGCATAGCTGCCCAGTTCGGGAGCTGTCTCGCCCAGCAGAGTGACAGTCTTCAGGTTGCTGCAGGTATCAAAAACCAGACGGTCAATTTTGGTCACGCTGGCGGGAATGGTCACTGCGGTCAGGGCAGTATTCTTCTGGAACACCATGGGGCCAAGCGCCGTCACAGGCAGGCCGCCGACCGCGGCCGGAATCGTCAGCTCCGCGGGCGCATTGGCATAGGTGCAAAGGGTGAGCGCGGTGCCATCGTCGTTTTTGGCATACAGGCTGCCGTTGTCGGTGATATATTTGGAATTGCCGCTGCTGACGGTGATATTTTTCAGCGCCGTGCAGCCGGTGAAGATGTTGCCGTCGTCGTAAATGGAGGTAGTCTGCACCGGCAGGGTGATGCTTTCCAGAGCGGTGCAGCCGTTGAACACCTTGTTCATGAACGTCAGAGCGCCGTCTGCATTCTCGGCAAACGTCACGGTGGTAAGACTTGTGCAGCCATCAAAGGCTGTGGCGCCGACCGTCTGCAAGCTGCCCGGAATGGAGACGGAAGTCAGGCCGGTGCAGCCGCTCAGGGCACTGATGCCGATGGAGGTATAGCCTTCCGGGATCGTCACGGAAGTGATACCTGCGTTCCCTTTGAAGGCGTCGCCCAGAATGGTGACCGCCTGTTCTTCCCCGTCGATGGTGGCGGTGGTGGGAAGTGTTACGTCGGATTCGCTGCCCTTATAGCCGGTGACGGTCGGGGCATCAAATTTGTTGTAGCCGTAGCCGCCATAGCTGATGGTAAATGTGCCGTCATCCGTCGTGACCTCGGTGGTCGCGGCGGAGACCTTCATACCGCCGAGCAGGGCGATGGCGGCCAGCAGGGCGGCGGCCAGCAGGAGCAGGCGCCGGCTCTGCCGGAAAAGCGGAGTTGCTTGTGTCATAAATGGGATTCTCCTTTCTCAATCGCAAAGAACAAGTTGGTTAGTTACGGCTAACTACTGCGGCAGAAGAACGCCCGGCCGGC
>CAVFYN010000066.1:5145-6186 GCA_963626425.1 Bacteroidaceae bacterium | reverse complement strand
ACATCGAGGTCGCGCCCCTCGCCTATATGCGCGGCCGCACGCTCGACGACAGCTTTATCATTCTCGACGAGGCGCAGAACACGACGCGCGAGCAGATGAAGATGTTCTTGACGCGCCTCGGCTTCAACTCCAAGATCGTCATCACCGGCGACGCGACGCAGATCGACCTGCCGCAGGACAAGATCTGCGGCCTGAAGGACGCCATCCGTATTTTGGACGGCGTGGACGACATCGCCATCTGCCGCCTGACGGCGTCGGACGTCGTGCGCCACGCGCTCGTGCAGAAGATCATCGCGGCATACGACAGCTACGAAACCCACAAGCCGTCCGAGCGGAAAAGCTCGCCCGCGCCGAGAAAGGGGCCGAAGAAATGAACGAGAAACCGACCCATTCCATCTCCGTCCGCTATGACGACGCCGTGACGAAAAACGCGCAGGTCGTCCGCCGGATCAAAAAGTGCATATCCGCCGCGCTCGACGCCGAGGGCATGTACGTCCCGTGCGAGATCGACGTCCTTCTGACGAACGACGAAGGCATCCGCGCCATCAACAGGTCCGGCCGCGGCATCGACCGCGCGACGGACGTGCTGTCGTTCCCGATGTTCGACCTCCGGCCCGGCGAGCTGCCGCAGGAGCTGCCGCAGATGACCGACTGCGACACCGGCCTGCTCCCGCTCGGCGACATGGCCATCTCGCTCGAGCGCGCCGCGGCGCAGGCGGAGGAGTACGGCCATTCGCTCGACCGCGAGGTCGGCTATCTGACCATCCACTCTATCCTGCACATGCTCGGCTACGACCATGTCGACGAGGGCGAGATGAAGGCGCAGATGCGCGCGCGCGAGGACGCCATCTGCGCGTCCATCGGGCTGACGCGGTGAAAAAGCTCGCCGCGCTTGCGCGCAGCTTCCGCTATGCCGGGCGCGGGATTGCGCGCTCCGTGCGCTCGGAGCGCAACCTGCGCATCCACCTGTGCGCCGTGGCGTTCGTGCTCTTAACGGGCGCGTTCGAGCGCCTTTCGGCCGCGCAGTGGGCGGCGGAGCTC
>CAVFYN010000066.1:0-5135 GCA_963626425.1 Bacteroidaceae bacterium | reverse complement strand
GTGCTGGCCGCGGCGGTCTTTTCCGCGGCTGTGTGGGCCGTGATCTTGCTGCGCGGCGATGGAAATCTTGCGCGCTTCGGCGCAGCGTTTTCACGCGCGGCGCTCCCCTGCCTGCTTATCTTATGGGCCGCGGCGTCCGCCCTGGTCGTCTTTCTGCCTGAAAATTCAAATGATACAGAGGAATAAATTATGATGCACAAAACCGCTATGATCACGATCGCCGGCCGGCCGAACGTGGGCAAATCCACGCTGACGAACGCCTTTGTCGGCGAAAAAGTCGCCATCGTGTCCAATAAGCCGCAGACGACGCGAAACCGCATCTGCGGCATCGTCAACCGGAACGACGCCCAGCTCGTCTTTCTCGACACGCCGGGCTTTCACAAGCCGCGCACGCGCCTGGGCGACTATATGGTCGAGGTCGTGCGCGAGAGCGTCGCGGACGTCGACCTCGTGCTGCTGCTCGTCGAGCCCATCGCGAACATCGGCCCGCAGGAGGCCGCGCTCATCGAGCAGCTGAAGAGCGCGCACGTCCCGGCCATTCTGGTCATCAACAAGATCGACACCGTCGAAAAGCCGGAGCTGCTCGGCGTCATCGCGGCGTACTCCGAGGCGTATGATTTTGCAGAGATCGTCCCCATCTCCGCCAAGTGCGGCGACGGCGTCGAGGAGCTTCTGACCATCTGCGAAAAGTACGCCCAGCCCGGCCCGCAGCTCTTCCCGGACGACATGACGAGCGACCAGCCAGAGCGGCAGGTCATCGCCGAGATCATCCGCGAAAAGCTGCTGTGGTGCCTCGACAAGGAGATCCCGCACGGCACGGCCGTCGAGATCACGAAGTTCTCCGAGCGCGACAACGGCGTCGTGGACGTCGACGCGACGATCTACTGCGAAAAGGCCAGCCACAAGGGCATCATCATCGGCAAAAACGGCGCGATGCTCAAGAAGATCAGCACCATGGCCCGCGTGGACGCGGAAAAATTCATGGGCACGAAGGTCTACCTCGAAACATGGGTCAAGGTCAAGGAAAACTGGCGCGACAACGTCGGCCTCATCCGGAACTTCGGCTATCAGGACTAAAAAAACACCCGGTCAGGCACGAGCCCGACCGGGTATTTTTTTATTTCCTCTTTTTCGGAAGCGGCGTTGCCGCGAGCAGGAGCCGGACGGCCTGATCGGTCCGCGCGCGGTCCTCAACGTCGAGGATGTAGTGCTCCTTCGCCCCGTCATACGGATAGCCGCACGGCGCATCCGCCATCAGATCGGCGAGCGCCGGGAGCTTTTTGACGAAGACGGTATTGTCGCACACGGTCATGACGGGCTTTTCGTCGATGTAGATCAGATATTCGCCGAACATCTTCCGGCAGCGCAGCGAGCCGAGGCCGGCGAGCTGCTCGAGGGCGAAATCGGCGTATTCCTTCGTGGTCGCCATGGCGATCTCCCCTTTTTACGGATTGGCGTAGCCCCACGCGGAGCTCGGCAGGAGGATGGACGTGCGAAGCTCGCCCTCGACCAGGATCTGCACGCGCGAGATCTCCGGCAGGCTCGCGAGCGTGAGCACGACGGCGTGCATGGCCGCGACGCCCTCGGCCTTTTTGAATTCCTCGGACAGGTCGACGCGGCAGACGGTACCCTCCGTGCGGATGGACAGCAGCTTCGTGCCGGCCGGGACGGGATTTTCCAGCCCCGTGGGCGGCTGCGCGGACAGGAGCGCGAGCATGAGCGCCTCCTCCTGCGTCTGCCCCGCGCCAAGGCGCACGCGCGCCGGGACGGCGGCCAGATGCGCCGGGTCCGCGCCGGAGAGATAGATCGTCCCGTCAAACTCGTTGACGGCCTCGCGCACGGGGCCGACGGCCGCGTCATAGAACGTGTAATCGAGCGACAGGTCGAGGTAGCGGTACATCCCGGCCGGCTCGCCCTCAATGGAAAAGCGCACGGCGTCGACGCCGGTCAGGCCGGTGACGGAGTTGACGATGGAATAGATGAGCACGCGCTCAACGGACTCCGACTCCGGGCGGTTTTCGTAGAATTCGCGGCTGAAATTGAGCGTGCAGACGCCGTCGACCGTCTCGGAACTCAGCAGCTTCGTGCCCTCGGGCATGACGGCGCGCATGGCGTCGTCCGACGGGCCGTCGATCAGGCGGCCGATGACGTAGTCCGGCAGATGGTCGCCCGAGCCGGACTCGACCTGCGTCGAGACCGAGAGCAGGTAGCGGTAGTCGCGGTCGGCGTAATAGACGTTCAGGGTGACCTCGTCGGCGTCGGACGCGTAGTCGAATTCGGCAAAGTCCGCCGCGGTGTAGAGCGCGGCCTCCTGCGCGGCGACGGCGTCGCCCTCCGTCTCGATCTGGACGGACTCGACGTCCGGCAGCTGCGTGAGCGTGAACGTCAGGCACGCGTTCGCGATCGTCCGGTCGACGCCGACGAGCGCGTCATACGCGTCGCTGAGCACAACGTGCGCGCACGCGCCCGAGACCGTCACCTCCGTCACGCGCACGCCGCGCGGAAACGGCGAGACGAGCTCCGACGAGGCCGGGCCGCGCAGATAGACCGAGAGCCAGTCCGAAACCGGCGCGCCGTCGGCCACGGAGCGCAGCTCCGAGCTGACGACGCCCGTCTGCGTGTCGTACTGCACGCCGGCGCGGCGATAGTAAAACGAGAGCATCCCGTCCGCCGCGGGCGCGGGCTCGTCCGCGATGCCGGCGCAGGCGGCGCAGGAGAGCGCGACCGCGAGGGCGAGAATGGATGCGAGCCACTTTTTCATGCCTGCTCCACCTCCGTTCCCATCCACGGGAATACGACCGTGAACACGCTGCCGCCCGAGGCGCTGCGGCGGGCGACGGACACGGTGCCATAGTGCCGCTCGACCATCTCGCGCACGATGGAAAGGCCGAGGCCGGAGCCGCCGCCCTTGCGCGAGCGGGCCTTGTCGACGCGGTAGAACCGGTCAAAGACGTTCGGAAGGTCCTCCTCCGGGATGCCGACGCCCGTGTCCGTGACGGTGATGACGACGTCCTCGTCGTCGCGGTAGACCGACACCTCGACGCTGCCGCCGGGGACGTTGTATTTGATGGCGTTTTCCACGAGGTTGAACAGGATCTGATAGAGGTCGTCCTCCGTGATGAGCACGGTGCAGCCGTCGCCGCAGTCGCCGCGCATGGCCACGTCGTGCAGCGCCGCGAGCGGGCGCAGCATGCGGAACACGCGCTCGGCCACGACGGAGACCGCCACGATCTCCTGCTCGTCCGTGTATTCCGGGACGCTCTCGAGCCGCGAGAGCGAAAGCAGCTTCTGGCTCATGCGCGTCAGGCGGTCGGCCTCGTTGCCGATGTCCTGGACGAATTCGCGGACGGTCGCCATGTCCATGTCGTTCTGCAAAATGGAGTCCGAGAGCAGCTTAATGGACGCCAGCGGCGTCTTGAGCTCGTGGCTGGCGTCGGAGACGAACTGGCGCTGCATGGCCTCCGTGCGCTCGATGCGATCGGTGAGCTGGTTGAACTCGCGCGCGAGCTGGCCGAGCTCGTCCGTGCCGCGGATGTCGAGCTTGTGGCTGTACTCGCCCTCGCGCACGATCTGGATGGAGTGCAGGATGCGCCGCATCCGCGCCGAGAAAATGAGCGTGAACGCCACGGAGATGACGGCCACGGCCACGGCGAGCAGGATGGATACGCGCGCGATGTTGCCCGTCAGGTCGGCCACGAGCGCGGACTGCTCCGTGTCGATGTCGAGCAGGTAGACCGCGCCGATGAGATTGCTGCGGTACATGAGCGGCATGGCCGCCCGGCTGACGAACGCCGCGCCCTGATAGGCGCAGTAAAACACGTCGCTGCCCTCCAGGGCACCGACGATCTCGGGAAAGAGCGCATAGCCGCCCGCGAGATTCTGCGCCGCGGACGAATCGTACAGCACGCGCCCGTCGGCGTTCGTCACGACCGTGCGCGCGGCGTCAAGATCGTCGAGCAGCAGCATGACCTGGCTCACGGCGTCCTCCGTCAGCGCGTCCATGCCGGAAAACGAGCTGGCGACGACCTGCGCCTTGTTCAAAATTGCCGTCTCCTTCGAGCGGAACACGAGCGTGCGCGCCATCGTGCCCGTGTAGGCATAGAGAAACACGAGCACGAGCGCCGTCACGACGATGTACAAAACGGAGTACCGCATGACGACGCTGCTCGAAAGATGATAGCGGTTTTTCTTACTCGCTGAAATAGTAACCGACTCCCCACTTCGTCATGAGATATTTCGGATGCGCCGGGTCCGCCTCGAGCTTTTCGCGCAGGCGGCGCATGTGGACGTCCACCGTGCGGATGTCGCCCTGATAGTCGCGGCCCCAGATGGTGTCGAGCAGGTTCTCTCGGCTGAACACGCGGCCGGGGCTCTTCATCAGAAGCTCCACGACCTCGAATTCCTTGGCCGTGAGCTCGACGCTCTCGCCGCTGCGGCGGGCCGTGCGGCGGTCGGAGTCGATGGAGATGGGACCGATGGTGATCTGCGCGGACGCGCCGTGCGTCCCGGCGGCCGAGGCGCGGCGCAGCAGCGCGCGGATGCGCGCCTTGAGCTCGAGAATATTGAACGGCTTTGTCATATAGTCGTCCGCGCCGCAGTCAAAGCCCATGAGCTTGTCCATGTCGTCGGCCTTGGCCGTGAGCATGATGATCGGCACGCTGGAAAACTGCCGGATGTGCCGGCAGGCCTCCATGCCGTCCATGTTCGGCATCATGAGGTCGAGCACGATCAGGTCGATGCCGCCCGCGCGGGCAAGCTCGACGGCCTGCAGCCCGTCCGAGCCGGTCACGACCTCGTAGCCGTCGTTTTCCAGGTTGAAGCGGATGCCCTTGACGAGCAGATCCTCGTCGTCGACGATGAGAATTTTCATGTTGTTACCCCACTGTAATATAGTCTTTCAGGCCGTCGAAGATCGTATCTCCGATGCCGCGAACGTCCTTGAGTTCGTCAATGATCCGAAACGGGCCGTTTTCCTCGCGGAAGTCCACGATGCGCTGCGCGAGCACCTCGCCGATGCCGGGAAGTGCGGTCAGCTCCTCAGCCGTCGCCGTGTTGAGGTCGAGCGGAAAGTCCGGCTCTGCTTCCTCCGGCTCGACGGCCTCGGGTGCGGAGAACTCCGCGGACGGCTCGGGCGT
>CAVFYN010000065.1:1651-4757 GCA_963626425.1 Bacteroidaceae bacterium | reverse complement strand
ACTCTTTCATTCCTATTTGTGCGGACGCAATGCGGCCGAATGGTTGATTAAAATGGCGCAGCTTATTTATGACGATACCGGCCGTCTGCTCTTCACCGAGGAGATGAAAAAGGAATACACGCTCCTCATCCCGCAGATGCTGCCGATCCACTTCGGTATGCTCAAAAAGTGCCTCGACCTCGAGGGCTACCACACCGCGCAGCTCAACAACGACTCGCGCGCCGTGGTCGATACCGGCCTAAAATACGTCCACAACGACACGTGCTACCCCGCCCTGCTCGTCATCGGCCAGCTCATCGACGCCGTGCAGAATGGCGGGTTCGACCCGCACAAGGTCGCCCTGCTCATCACGCAGACGGGCGGCGGCTGCCGCGCGTCGAACTACATCCACCTGCTCCGCAAGGCGCTGACCAAGGCTGGGCTGGACTATGTCCCCGTCGTGTCGCTCAACCTGTCCGGCCTGGAGAAAAACCCCGGCTTTTCGCTCTCGGCCAAGCTCATTTTCCGCATGATCTACGCCGTTTACTACGGCGACATGCTCATGTGGCTGGCCAACCAGTGCAAGCCCTACGAGGTCACGCCCGGCACGACCGACGCGCTCGTCGAGTCGTGGAAGGACCGCCTCGTGCGCGGCTTTGACGACCGCGGCAGCATGCGCCGGAGCACGTTCCGCAAAAATCTCGCCGCCATCGCCGCCGATTTCGCGGCCATTGAGCTCACGGGCGAAAAGAAGGTCCCCGTCGGCATCGTCGGCGAGATCTTCGTGAAATATTCCTCGCTCGGCAACAACAACCTCGAGGACTTCCTGCTCTCCGAGGGCGCGGAGCCCGTCGTGCCCGGCCTGGCGGATTTTCTCATCTTCAAGGTGGACAACCGCAGCGTCGACGTCGACCTCTACGGCGGCAAGAAGCTCAAGAAATTCGCCATGAACCTCGCCGAAAAATACGCCGGCGCGCTGCAGCACGACCTCATCGACGCCGTGTCGAAGTATCCGAAGTTCCGCGTCATGAAGCCGTTCTCGCACCTCAAGGAGGGCGTACGCGACTACCTCGGCTACGGCAACAAAATGGGCGAGGGCTGGCTACTCACGGCCGAGATGCTCGACCTCATCGAGCTCGGCGTGCCGAACATCGTCTGCACGCAGCCGTTCGGCTGCCTGCCGAACCACGTCGCGGGCAAGGGCATGATCCGCAAGATCAAGGACGAGCACCCGGACTCGAACATCGTCGCCATCGACTACGACCCGAGCGCCACGCGCATCAACCAGGAAAACCGCATCAAGCTCATGCTGGCCAACGCCCAGCGCATCGAGAAAAAGGCGGACGAGGCCGTCCCCGTCTGAGCATATTTTCTGCCCCCTGTCCCATAGGAATTGGGACAGGGGGTGTTTTCTTTGTCCAAACGCGGCTCCATCGTCCGCGGCACGCTGCTGCTCACGGCCGTGAACCTCGCCATGCGCGCGGCGAGCATGGTGTTTCAGGTCTTTCTCTCCCGCCGCGTCGGCACGGCCGGGCTCGGGCTTCTGACGCTGACGATGACCGTCGGCGTGCTGGCCATGACGGCCGGCGCGGGCGGCGTGCGCGTGGCGAGCATGTACCTGTGCGCCGCCGAGCACAGCCGCGGCCGCCCCGGCGGCGTGAACGCGGCCATGCAGGCCTGCCTTGTCTACGGGCTCGCCGTGTCGAGCGCCGTCGGCGCGGCCGTGTTCGCGCTGTCCGGTTTTCTCGCGCGGTCGTGGCTGCTCGACGCGCGCGCGGCGTCCAGCCTGCGCATCATCGGCGCGTTTTTGCCCGTGACGTGCCTGTGGGGCGTGTTCGGCGGGTATTTTACGGCCGTGGGCAAGGTCGGCCGGCTCGTGGCCGTGGAGCTGTTCGAGCGCGCTTTGTCCATGGCGCTGACCGCCGCGCTGCTGCTCACGTGGGCCGCCGGCGACACCGAGCGATCCTGCATGGCCATCATCGGCGGCAGCAGCGTGTCCTCCGCGCTCTCGCTGGCCGTCATCGCGGCGCTCTACCGGCGCGACCGCGCGCACGCGTCCGGCGCCGCCGCGCCGCGCATGGGCCGCAGGCTCGTGAAGCTCGCCGTGCCGCTCGGCCTGGCCGACTGCCTGCGCAGCGGGCTGTCCACGCTCGAGCACCTGCTCATCCCGCGCGGGCTGACGGGCGCGGGCGGGTCGTATGAGTCGTCGCTCGCGGCCTACGGGACGATCCACGGCATGGTGTTCCCCGTGCTGATGTTCCCGGCGTGCGTGTTATACTCGCTGAGCGATCTGCTCGTGCCGGAGCTGTCCGGCGCGGCAGCCGCGGGCCGGTCCCGCCGCATCCGCGGGCTCACGCGGCGGTGCCTTCGGACGACGATGCTGTTTTCCTGCGCCGTGTCCGGCGCGCTTTTGGTCTCGGCACGGCCGCTCGGGCTGCTGCTCTACAAAAGCGCGGACGCGGGGCGGTACCTCGCCCTCTTCGCGCCGCTCGTGCCCATGCTCTACCTCGACGCCATCGTCGACGGGATGCTCAAGGGCCTCGGCGAACAGGTCTACTGCGTCCGCTGCAACACGCTCACGAGCCTCATCGACGTCGCGCTCCTGCTCGCGCTTCTGCCGCGCTACGGCATCGGCGGCTACTTTTTCAGCTTCACGGCCACGCACGCCGTGAATTTCTACCTGTCCATCGCGCGGCTTCTGCGCGTGACGGATTATGCGCTCGCGCCGGGCTACCTCGGCCGGCTCGGTTTTTCCGCGCTCGGCGCGGGATGCGCGGCGTTTTTCGCCGCCGCAGCGCTCCCGGACGCGCCGCTCCCGGCTGCGCTTGCCGCGCCCGCGGGCGTTTTTCTCCTCGTGTTTTCCGTCCTCGCCCACCTGACCGGCGCGCTGGAGCCGGGGGCGCTGGCCTCCCTGCTCGCGCCGCTGCGCAGGCAGAAATAAAGCGCCGCGCGAAGAACTTTCTCTTCGCGCGGCGCTTATTTTGTTGCGGTTACGGCCGCTCGGCCGCCGTGGCGAGCGCCAGCTCGGCCAGCAGGCGCGCCGTCGTCGGGACGACGGACTCGTCGATGTCGAACCGGCCGTTGTGGTGCGGCGCGGCGATGGGCGTGCCGTACATGAGCTCGGCCG
>CAVFYN010000065.1:0-1641 GCA_963626425.1 Bacteroidaceae bacterium | reverse complement strand
ACGTCCTCGCACGCGCCGAAATACGCCGTCGGCTCCACGCGCCGGATGCCCGGCACGGCGGACGCCACGCGCGTGATGAACGGCGTGAGCGACGGGTCGCTCTCCGCGCTCTCGGCGCGCAGGACCATCTCGCGCTCGTACGTGCAGCCGTACATCTCCGCCGCCGCGCGGCAGACGCGGTCGGCCGCCGTCTCCATGTACGCGTTGATCTCCGTCGTGATGCCGCGCGTCTCGCAGCACATCTCGGCCTCGGCCGGGACGACGTTGCGCGCCGAGCCGCCGCGGATCGTGCCGACGTTCACGCGGCTGGCGCCATCACCGTGGCGCGGGATGGCGAGCATATTGAGCGTCGCGCACGCGGCCGCGGCCACGGCGTTGCGCCCGAGCTGCGGCGACGCGCCGGAGTGCGCGCTCTGCCCGACAAAGCGCACGTTGAACTTCGACGAGGCCAGAATGCCCGTGCACCCGGCCGCGACGACGCCGGACTCGAGCAGATTGAGCCCCACGTGTCCGCCGTAAAAATAGTCCGCGTCGTCAAGCAGCCCCGCGCCGATGAAGCTGACCGCGCCGCGCATGATCTCCTCAGACGGCTGGAACAGGATCCGCACGCGCCCGCACAGCTCGCTGCGCCGCGCCTGCAAAATGAGCGCCGCGCCGACGCCGATGGCCGCGTGCGCGTCGTGCCCGCACGCGTGCATATTGCCGGGGTAGCACGAAATAAAGCCGTTTTGCACCGGGACGCGGTCGCCGGACGCGTCCTCCTGCACGGCCAGCGCGTCGATGTCCACGCGCAGCACGACGGTCGGGCCCGGCTTTTCGCCCTCGATCTCGGCCGCGAGGCCCGTATACCCGCCGGCAAGCGCGGCCAGAATGGCCGGATCCGCGCCGTCTTTTTCCGCGCGGGCGAGGCACGACGCCTCCGTCTGCGCGTCCGGCAGCTGCTCGCGCAGCGTGTGGAGCTCCGGCCCGTATTTCACCGCGATGCCCGCGCGCGCAAGGCGCGATGCGATGACGGCCGTCGTCCGGTACTCCGTCCACGCCGTCTCCGGATGGGCGTGCAGATCGCGCCGCAGGGCGATGAGCTCCCGCCCGAGCGCTTCATAGTCGCCGCTTGTCATATGGGATCATCCTCTCCTATTTTCTGCTTCTATCATAAGCGTCCGCGCGGAAATGTCAACCGTTTGCGCGTTGACACAGCCCGCGCGCGATGGTAGGATAGTCCCGGCGGATCCCCGCCAAACGTCCCTTACTTTTCAGGAGGCGCACCATGCACACAAAACCCGACGCGCTGAGCGTCGCGCTCGACATCGGCGAATCCATGCTCCGCAGCGGCGCGGACGTCCACCGCGTGGAGGACACCATCACCCGCATCCTGCACGCCTACGGCCACGAGACGGTCGAGGTGTTCTCGATCCTGTTCCTCGTGCTGGCCACCGTCGGCCACGGCGAGGGCAGCCGGACGGAGAGCCGCCGCGTCGACTCGTATTCCACGAACCTCGGCCGCGTCGAGGCGCTCAACGACCTCTCGCGCCGCATCTGCCGCCAGACGCCGCCGCCCGAGGTCGTCGAGCAGGAGATCGCGGCCATCAACGCCCCGCCGACGAAGCGGGCGCGCCGGATCGTCTCGGGCGCATATCTGCT
>CAVFYN010000064.1:258-2929 GCA_963626425.1 Bacteroidaceae bacterium | reverse complement strand
ATGGTCACGCTCGAAGAGGGCGACATGGACTGCTCCGACCGCCGCCTCATTTCGCACTCGGCCGGCTCCATCGAGGCCGACGACTCCATCGGCCTTGTGACGTGGCTGTTTGCCGACCCGGAGTTCAAGGCCGCGGCCGACGAGATCGGCCTGCGCGTCGAGCCGAGCCCGACGTTCCGCCACATCGCCGTCCAGACCGGCGGCGACATTGAAAATTTCCGCGCCGAAGCGCCGCACAACCACCTCGGCGAGGCCATCGGCACCATACGCCCGCACGGCAACGCGAACGCCGACGCGCTCTGGCGCCTGATGGAGCTGGCCTATGACAAGCTCGAGCATCATCCCATCAACGACCGCCGCCGCGCCGAGGGCAAAAAGCCCGCCAACTGCGTCTGGTTCTGGGCCGAGGGCACGGCCGTGGAGCTGCCGGACTTCGCCTCGCGCTATCATCACTCCGGCTCCGTCATCTCCGCCGTCCCGCTCGTGCACGGCATCGGCGCGCTCTCCGGCCTTCGCTGCATCACGGTCGACGGCGCGACGGGCGAGAACGACACGAACTTTGAAGGCAAGGTCCAGGCCGCGGCCGACGCGCTGCTCGGCGGGGACGACTTCGTCTGCGTCCACATCGAGGCGCCCGACGAGGCCACGCACAACGGCCGCCTGGACGAGAAGCTCGAGGCCATCGAATTCCTCGATTCGCGTGTCGTCGGCCCGCTGTGCGAAAAGCTGGACGCGGCGGGCGAGGATTACCGCATCCTGCTCCTGTCCGACCACAAGACGCTCATGCGCACGCGCGGCCACGGCGCGGACCCCGTGCCGTACCTCATCTATGACAGTACGCGCAGCGGCGGCAGCGGCCTTTCCTACACCGAGCCGAACGGCGAGTCCGGCCCGTACCAGCCCGACGGCACGAAGCTCATGGAAGAGCTGTTTGCCCTATGATGGATCAGGCGGTTTTGGAACGCGCCCCGGCGAAGATCAACCTGACGCTCGACGTGCTCGGCCTTCGCCCGGACGGCTATCATGAGCTGCGCTCGGTCATGCAGACCGTGAGCCTTTACGACGAGCTGACCGTCCGCGCCGACGCGCCGGACTGGCGCCTCGCCTGCGCGAGCGCGGCCGTCCCGCGCGGGGAGGACAACCTCATTCTGCGCGCCGCGCGCGAGTATGTGAAGCGCGCGGGCATCGAGACGAGCGGCATCGAGTTTGCGCTCGTCAAGCGCATCCCGATGCAGGCCGGCCTCGGCGGCGGCAGCGCGGACGCGGCCGCGTGCCTGCGCGCGCTCGACCGGATCTACGGCGCGCTGCCGCTCGACGAGCTGCTGGACATCGCGGCGAGCGTCGGCTCGGATGTGCCGTTCTGCCTGCTCGGCGGGACGCGGCTGTGCACGGGCCGCGGGGAGAAGATGGTGCAGCTGCGCCGCCTCGCGCCGTGCTACTTCGTGCTGTGCAAGCCCGTTTTTTCGGCGTCGACGCCCGCGCTCTTCCGCGCGCTGGACGAAAACCCGGACGTGACGGCCGACGGCGCGGCCGATGTCGAGCGCGCCATCTGCAAGGGCCTCCTGCCGCTCGGCGGCCGGACGAACCGATTTGAGCCGCTGCTCGTGCGCGAGCATCCGGTGCTCGCCCGCGCGCTGGACGCCATGACGGCAAACGCCGCGCGCCTTGCCTCGCTGACCGGCACGGGCTCGGCCTGCTTCGGCCTGTTTGACCGGCGGAGCAGCGCGGAGCACTGCTTCGTCGCGCTCGCGCAGCTCGGAATGCAGGTTTTTCTGGCGCAGCCGGTATAATTTTCGAAAAAACCGTCCATGGTAGAGGTAACTCTATCATGGACGGTGATTTTTTATGAAAAAACGGGCCATCGCGCCGCTTTTGCTCATCGGGCTCGCGCTCTGGTTTTTCACGGGTGTACTTACGGTCCGCGCGCAGACGGCGCTGTCCGGCAAGCTCCTGCGGCTGCACGTCGTGGCGGTGTCCGATTCCGAGACGGATCAGGCGAACAAATTGCAGGTGCGAGACCGCGTGCTCGCCGCCGCGTCGCGCTATACCGCGGGCGCGGACTCGGCCGCGGAGGCGGCCGCGGCGCTCGCGCCGCACCTCGGCGAGCTGAAGGCGGAGGCCGAGGCGTGCCTTGCCGCGCTCGGCGCGGACGAGGCCGTGACGGTCACGCTCGCGCGCGAGGAATTTTCGACGCGGGAGTACGACACGTTCGCCCTCCCGGCCGGGCAGTACGAGACGCTGCGCGTCGTCATCGGCGCGGGCGAGGGGCACAACTGGTGGTGCGTCGTGTTCCCGTCGCTCTGCACGGCCGCGACGGCAGGGGAGATGGAGCAGACCGCCGTCTCGGCCGGCCTCACACAGGGCGAGATCGGCTGGATCACGGACGACTCCGCCGACGTGCGCGTGCGGTTCCGCCTCCTGGAGCTTCTGCTGAAGCTGTTCTCGTGAATCCATGGCGACTGCTTGCGCTTGGGACTGCAGTATGTTATGCTGTAAATAATCCGGAAATCTGGGCCGTGAAATGAGATTTGCCGCAGAAAAAAGAGAAAATTAAGCCGACAAATCATGGATTGCAGGAGGAACAGAACACAAAATGAGACAATATATCGTTGATGCATTTACAAATAAGCCCTTTGCGGGGAACCCGGCTGCCGTTTGTGTAATGGACCAC
>CAVFYN010000064.1:0-248 GCA_963626425.1 Bacteroidaceae bacterium | reverse complement strand
CCATTTCGGCGATACCCCGCCTTTTGTGCTATATCAGCCTGTTCTTTCACTGGGAAGTATGGTATACTCGGCTCAACAAATCGGAATTTATAGGAGGAACACAAAATGAAACAATATATCGTTGACGCATTTACAAATAAACCCTTTGCAGGAAACCCGGCTGCCGTTTGTGTAATGGATAGCTGGCCGTCAGAAGAAGCTATGATGAAACTGGCAATGGAAAATAATCTGTCTGAGACTGCTTTTAT
>CAVFYN010000063.1:0-2179 GCA_963626425.1 Bacteroidaceae bacterium | reverse complement strand
GGCCGTCAAACGCGCGGCGCATGGCGAGAAACGTCGCCTGCAGGATATTGATCTCGTCGATCTCCTTCTCGTCCGCAAACGCGACGGCCCAGCAGACGGCCTGTTCGGTGATAACGTCATAGAGCGCGCGGCGGCGCTTGTCGGAGAGCTTTTTCGAGTCGTTGAGGCCCTCGATCTCCAGATGCTTCGGCAAAATGACGGCCGCGGCGCACACGGGCCCGGCCAGCGGGCCGCGCCCGGCCTCGTCGATGCCGCAGATCGTCGTAAATCCGCGCGCGAAGCACGCGTCCTCGTACTGCCAGAGGTTCAGCTCGCTCATTTTCTCTCCCCTTCCGGTTCTTCCAGCGTGAAGCGTCCGAGCTTCGTGCCGCGGTATTCGTCGAGCAGGATGCGCGCCATGCGCTCGGTGTCGATCTCGCCGCCGCGCAGCAGAAATCCGCGCTTGCGGCCCGCGGCCTCGAGCAGCTCGTAGCCCTGTGCGTCCGGCGCGCAGTCGATCTTGTACCGCTCGCGCAGCGCGTCCGGGTAGCGCGCCCACAAAAGCGACATCAGGCTGCACGCGAGCGACTCGATGTCCAAAATATCGTCCTTGACCGCGCCGGTGTAGGCCAGGAGCATCCCGACCTCCGGGTCGTCGAACTTCGGCCATAAAATGCCGGGCGTATCGAGCAGGAGCATATCCTGCCCGACCGTCACCCACTGCTTGCCGCGCGTGACGCCCGGGCGGTTTTCGGCCTTGGCGCCCTTTCGCCCGGCGATCTGGTTGATGAACGTCGACTTACCGACGTTCGGCACGCCGACGATCATGAGCTTCACGCTCCGGCCGACCTGCCCCTTTTCGCGCCAGGCGGCGATCTTGTCGGAGAGCATCGCGCGCACGGCGGGCGCAAAGTCGTTCAATCCCTTGCGGGATTTGCAGTCCGTCTGCACGACGGAAAAGCCCTGCGCGCGGAAATGGTCGCCCCAGCGCTTTGTGGCGTTCGGGTCGGCCATGTCCGTGCGGTTTAAGACGATCATGCGCGGCTTTGTGCCGCAGATGGCGTCGATGTCCGGGTTCCGGCTGGCGCGCGGGATGCGCGCGTCGACCAGCTCGCACACGGCGTCGACGAGCTTTAAGTCCTGCTCCATCTGCCGCCGAGTTTTTGTCATGTGGCCCGGGTACCACTGGATGTTCTGCATATCGCTCATTTCAAAAGCCCCAATCGGTTCAGCGGCCACACGATGGCGAGCACCTTGCCGAGCACATAGCGCTCGTCGGCAAGGCCGATGGGCCCGTAGCGGCTGTCGGCCGACTCGTTGCGGTTGTCGCCCATGATGAACAGGCACCCGTCCGGGACGGTCACGGGATAGCTCAGCCCGTCGGCGTAATTTAGGTGCGTCAGGTCGTTGATGTAGTCCTCTTCGAGCGCCTTGCCGTCGACATAGACGACGCCGGCCTCAAAGTCGATGTCGACCGTCTGGCCGCCCTTGGCGATGACGCGCTTGACGATGGGCTGATCGTCGAACGACGGGATGCGCATGACGACGACGTCGCCGACCTCGACCTCATGGTAGAAGAAATTGCTCAGCAGCGCCACATTGTCGCCGTTTAGAAGCGTCGGCGTCATGGACGGGCCGGACACGCCGACGAGGCGGATGAAAAATACAAAAAACACCGTCACAAAGGACAGGCAGAATACCAGATCGTGCAGCCACGTATAAAGCTCATATCCGGGCGGGTTCTTCTCCTCGGGCTTTTGGGCCGCGGGAGCCTTTTTTTCGATGTCCAATTGCCGCGCTCCTTTCACTCCGGCGCCGGGCGCCTTGCGAGATATTATACACTGAACATAAAAATAAAAAAAGGGGTTTTCACCCCTTTTTTTATCCAAAGCTATGCGGTTTTCAGACTTTCTCCTTGACCTTCGCGGCTTTGCCGAGACGGTCGCGCAGATAGTACAGCTTCGCGCGGCGGACTTTGCCGCGGCGAACAGTCTCCACGTTGACGACGTTGGGAGAATGCACGGGGAAGACCTTCTCGCAGCCGACGCCGAAAGTGACGCGGCGAACGGTGATCGTCTCCTCGATCCCGCCATGCTTCTTGCCGATGATCGTACCCTCAAAAACCTGGATACGCTCGCGGGAACCCTCCTTGATCTTGACGTGCACGCGGACGGTGTCGCCCACGTTCATTTCCGGAAGC
>CAVFYN010000062.1:0-3787 GCA_963626425.1 Bacteroidaceae bacterium | reverse complement strand
GCGGCGCGCTCAAATTCGCCGACTCCGGCGCCGATTTCAAAAAGCCCATGCTCCGCTACCGCGAGAGCCAGGCCCGCAAGGTCGCGCGCCTGCCCATCGACCTGCGCCTCGGCGTGAAGGCCGACGCGGCGCTCGTCGCCGAGGTCAAGCCCGACGTCATCATCGCGGCCGTCGGCGCCGACCCCATCCGTCTGCCCGTCCCGGGCGCAGACGGCGACAACGTCATCTTCGGCGCCGATCTCATGCCGGACACGCCCGTGGGCCACAACGTCGTCGTCATCGGCGGCGGCCTCATCGGCTGCGAGGAGGCCGTCCTGCTCGCGCGGCAGGGCCACGAGGTCACGATCCTGGAAATGATGCCCGTTCTCGCCGCCGAGTGCGGCCGGATGCACCGCATCGCGCTCATGCACGAGGTCGAGACAACGCCCGGCATCACACAGGCCGCCGGTCAGCGCTGCACGGCCATCACAGCGGACTCCGTCACGGCCGTCGACGCCGACGGCATCGAGCACACCTACCCGGCCGACACCGTCGTCATGGCCGCCGGCATGCGCTCGCGCTCGGCAGAGGTCGAGGCGCTCCGCCCGCTCGTCCCGGAGTTCTACGTCATCGGCGACGCCCGCCGCGCCAGCAAGGTCATGATGGCCGTCCGCGACGCGTACGACGCCGTTTTGGACATGGAAAAATAAGCACAAAGAACCCCGCTGCCGCGCTTGCGGCAGCGGGCTTCTTTTTTCGGGCAGCCTCGCAGAGTTTCGCCGCCGCAGCGGCGAAATGGTTTCAGAATCATTTTTTCCGGGGGCGTGTACCTCGGAAAAAATACTTTACGCCCTGCAAATGTGGAATTTGGGCGTCATCGGCGCCTAAATTATGCGCGCAGCAGGGTGCAGTCCTTTGAAATGAAATGCGGTGCTGCCAAGGCAGCACCGCATTTCATTTCACGGCCTCTTCGCACATTTTATCATACATATGCTGCGCCGCCGTCGTGAGCGTACGGCCGCGCAGGACGCCGATGCAGCAGGCAAGCGACGCGGTCTCGTCGTCGAACGGGCGGTACGTCAGCGGCGTGAGCCCGTCCGGCGCGCCGTGCGCCGGGACGTCGGCAAAAAAGCGGCGGTCGGTGATGATGGAAATGGCCATGTTTTTCGCGAGCATCTCGTCGGCCAGATGCGGCGCGTCGACCTGATAGAAAATGTTCGGCTCGAGCCCCTTCGTCTGGCAGAAGCCGACGATGGCGCGATCCATGTCCGAGTCGTGGTTCACCATGAGGATGCGCGACGTGCACAGATCCTCGACCGTGACGGTCTTTTTCGCCGCCAGCTCGTTGTCCTCGCTCATGAGGATGCCCATGTGCTCGGTGTAGAGCGTTTTCCACTCGATCTCGCGCTCGTTATACCCGAGCGACGAGAGCGCGATGTCGATCTCGCGGCTCGCCAGCGCCTCGCTGAGTTCCTTCGGGCTCATCTCGAAAAAGCTGAAGCGCACGTCCGGATGCTCAAAGACGAACCAGCGGATGCACTGCTCGATCCAGCCCGTGTTGCCGTTTGTGAACGACGAGCCGACCTGCACGCTGCCGCCCGCGCCGGCCTTGAGGCAGTCGAACTGGCGGTTGAGCTCGTCAAGGCCGGAAAAGCACTGCTCGGCAAACTCGAGCACGAGCTGGCCGTAGGCGTTGAGCTGGATGTTCTTGCCCTTGCGGTCAAACAGCTGCGCGCCGAGGTCCTCCTCGAGCTTGGCGATCATACGGCTGAGCGTCGGCTGCGAAATGTAGAGCTGCTCGGCCGATTTCGTAAGATTCTGCGTCCTGGCCGTCACAACAAAGTTGCGCAGCTGCTCCATATTGAGGTTCAGCATTCCCCGGCCCCCTTCCCCTGTCAGTTTAGCATACAATTCTGGAAATTGCAAATTAGCGCAAAGATCCCGCCCGGCGGAGTGCCGGGCGGGATCTTTATTTTCAGTGTCTGGCTTTGACCTTCAGGCGCTCCATGGCGCGGGCGAGGCTGGCCTGGGTGTGGTGGTATTCGAGCAGGCTCTGCTTCTGGCGGAGCTGCTCCTCGGCGCGCTCTTTGGCCTCGATGGCGCGGCGCTCGTCGATCTCCTCCGGCAGCTCGACCGTGTCGACGACGAGGAACACCTCGTTGTCGCCGATGCGGGCGTAGCCGCTGCCGCAGAAGGCGTTTTTCCACGTGCCGTCCTCGTGCTGCATGTTCATCTCGCCGGGGACGACGCCGGCCACGGCGTGCTCATGGTGGGCCATGATGCCGATAAGGCCGTTGTTGACCGGGATCTGGAGCTGTCTGCACGGGCCGTCATAGAAAATGCGGTCGATCGAGATCACGACCAGGTGAAACGAATCCATCGCGCCCGCCCCCTTTACAGCGTCTTGGCCTTGGCGAGGACGTCGTCGATCGTGCCGACGTTGAAGAACGCCATCTCCGGCACGTCGTCCAGCTCGCCGGAGAGGATGCGGCGGAAGCCGCGGATCGTCTCCTCGAGCGGCACGTAGCAGCCGGGCACGCCCGTGAACGTCTCGGCCACGTGGAACGGCTGGGACAAAAAGCGCTGGATCTTGCGGGCGCGGTAGACGGTCAGCTTGTCGTCGTCGGACAGCTCCTCCATGCCCAGGATCGCGATGATGTCCTGCAGCTCCTTATATTTCTGGAGCACCTGCTGCACCTCGCGGGCCGTGTTGTAGTGCTCCTCGCCGACGATGTCGGCCTCGAGGATGCGCGACGACGACTCGAGCGGGTCGACGGCCGGGTAGATGCCCTGCTCGACGATCTTGCGGGACAGGACCGTCGTGGCGTCGAGGTGGACGAACGTCGTGGCCGGCGCGGGGTCGGTCAGGTCGTCGGCCGGGACATAGACGGCCTGCACGCTCGTGACCGAGCCGTTTTTCGTCGAGGCGATGCGCTCCTGCAGCTCGCCCATCTCCGTGGCGAGCGTCGGCTGGTAGCCGACGGCCGACGGCATGCGGCCGAGCAGGGCCGAGACCTCGGAGCCGGCCTGCACAAAGCGGAAAATATTGTCAATGAACAGCAGGACGTTCTGATGCTCAACGTCGCGGAAATATTCGGCCATGGTCAGGCCCGTCTCCGCCACGCGCATACGCGCCCCGGGCGGCTCGTTCATCTGGCCGAACACGAGGGCCGTCTTTTCGATGACGCCGGACTCGGTCATCTCCGTCCACAGGTCGTTGCCCTCGCGCGAGCGCTCGCCGACGCCGGTGAAGATGGAGTAGCCGCCGTGCTCGGTGGCGATGTTGCGGATGAGCTCCTGAATGAGGACGGTCTTGCCGACGCCCGCGCCGCCGAACAGGCCGATCTTGCCGCCCTTGGCATACGGCGCGAGCAGGTCGATGACCTTGATGCCCGTCTCGAGGATCTCAACGACCGGGTTCTGGTCGGCGAAGCTCGGCGGGTCGCGGTGGATGGACCAGCGGGTATCCGTCTCGGGCTGCTCGCCGCCGTCGACGGCGCGGCCCGTCACGTTGAACAGCCGCCCGAGCGTGGCCTTTCCGACCGGCACGGTGATGGCCCCGCCGGTCGCGGTGACCTCCATGTCGCGGCACAGGCCCTCGCCCGGCGAGAGGAGGATGCAGCGGACGGTGTTGCCGCCGACGTGCTGCGCGACCTCCATCGTGCACACCGAGCCGTCGCGCACGACCTCGAGCGCGTCTTTGATATACGGCAGGTTTTCGTCCGGGAACTCGACGTCCACGACCGGGCCGAGGACCTGAACGATCTTGCCTTTTTTCACTTCACTCATGTTTTATTCACCTTCTGCG
>CAVFYN010000061.1:0-2380 GCA_963626425.1 Bacteroidaceae bacterium | reverse complement strand
TTAGACTGTCATTCAGAGGGCATGAAATGCCCGTGGAATCTTGCCGATTACGGTGCACCGATTGCGTGCCAGCGAAAACGAACAACCTGTCACCCTGAGCGGAGCGAAGCGGAGTCGAAGGGTCTGGCCGGTTGCGGTAGTCTTTCGTCTATCTCCAGCGCCGGAAATAATCGCGGCCATACCGTAATCGGCAGACCCTTCGGCTGCACTCAGGGTGACACGTCTAATTGGGCGCTGGCACGCAATCGGCTTACCGTAATCGGCAAGATTCCACGCCGTCTGCGACGGCTCTGAATGACATTCTGTTTTGGCGCTGGATCGCAATTGGTTCTCCGTAATTGGGCAGATCCTTCGACTCGCTGCGCGCCGCCGAATTCCCGCTGCGCCCAATACCTCCCCTGTGTAAGGGGAGGTGGCACGCCGCCAGGCGTGACGGAGGGGTTGGCGGGACGCGGCAGCGAATTTTCGGCGGCGCACTACCGCGCCCTCGACCTCCAACCCCTCAGTCAGCTTCGCTGACAGCTCCCCTTACACAGGGGAGCCTTGGCGCGTGCCGCAATCGGCGCATTGGTCTGTTGGGGTGCCGGATCGCAATTGGCCCGGCGGGCGGATGCTGTCCGCCTCTACAGGCGCGTGCCGGGGGCGGTCTGCTGAATATCATATATTCATTATCCGCGCGCCCTGCCTCGCGCCCCATCCGCGCGCCCTGCCTCGCGCCCCATCCGGGCGCGGCGGTTTTTTCGGCTCAGCCGACGGCGAGCTTTGACTGCTGCTTGTTCGCGTACATGTTCTGATCGGCGCGCTGGAACAGGTCGGCGTAGTACGCGTCGGCCGACGGGTCCCAGACGGCGAGGCCGCGGGCGATGCGGACGGGGATGGTCACGTTGTCGTGCGTGACGGTCAGGCCGGCCATCTCCTGGTCGAAGCGGGCGAGGAGCCGCTCGCGGTCGGCATAGTCGCGGCCGCGCAGAATGGCGACGAACTCGTCGCCGCCGATGCGGTAGACCGGGCTGTGGTCGAAGATGTCGCAGATGAACTGCGAGGCCGTCCGGAGCAGCACGTTGCCGGCCTCGTGGCCGTAGGTGTCGTTCATGTGCTTGAGGTTGTTCACGTCCATGACCACGACGCCGAGCTCATTCTGGCCGGCGCGCAGGGAGCTGTCGGGCTCGTCGAGCTTGCGGCGGTAGGCCGCCGCGTTTTTCAGGCCGGTCAGGCTGTCGCGGAAGGCGAGGTCGCCGAGCTCGGTCTCGCGCTTGCGCTGGACGTTCAGGTAGAGGTAGACGAGATTGAACGCGAGCATCGGCCAGATCGAGATGCCGAACACGGCCGCGCCGATGAGCGCGCACGTACAGGCGATGACGCAGAACGTGAGCAGGTGGTTCGCCAGGTCGCGGTCGTTCGCGCGGCGGTAGTAGCAGATGCACTCGTACACGGCGCCCACGATGTACACCAGCGGCCACGCCGTGAGCAGGAAATAGTGGTCCAGCCGCTCATAGCGGCCCTCGGGCGTGATGCGGTAGGCAAACGGGTGGACGAGGTTGGCGAGAATGCCGATGCAGACGATGAAAAGCGCCGGAAGATACAGCCGCAGCCGGTGCTTGAGATCGCGCCGGTTGAGCGACATGCAGTAGCGCGCGATGACGAGCGGCGCGACCATCTGCACGAGAAAATACAGCGCCATAATGACCTGATGCGGGTAATAGGCCGGGTAGACCTGCATGATCCACGACGCCGTCTCGAGCACGAGCATCGCGAGCACGGCCAGAATGATATGATCAAAGAAATGCTGCCCGAAGTCCGGCGAAATGCGCTTCTGCCGCCGGCTGAGAATGGAGACGCACGTCGCCGCGGCGATCGCGTTCATCTCAAGATACGGCAAAATGTCCCGCAAAACCATCCCGGTCGCCTCCTTTTTGCAGAAATTTTTGATATTATAACATAAATTATAACATTTTCAAGAGAATTGGGAAGAAATTTGGCGATGGGGGAGGCGTAGGGGCGACCCTTGCGGCCGCCCGGCGGCCGGATGCGGGCCGAGGGCGGTTGAACCTCTCAGTCGCCTCCGGCGACAGCTCCCCTTGCAGGGGAGCCAGCCGGAAGGCGGGTTCCGTAATCGGCACGCAGCAGACGCATGGGCGCAGTCGTAGGGGCGGATATCATCCGCCCGCAAAGCCGATTGCGGCGTGCGGTAAATTTAGAATGTCATTCAGAGGCCATGAAATGGCCGTGGAATCTTGCCGATTGCGGTGCACCAATTGCGATCCAGCGAAAACGAAAACACGTGTCATCCTGAGCGAGCGCAAGCGAGTCGAAGGATCTGCCCGATTGCGGTAGTCTTTCGTCTATCTCCAGCGCCGGAAATAATCGCGGCCATACCGTA
>CAVFYN010000060.1:14687-15839 GCA_963626425.1 Bacteroidaceae bacterium | reverse complement strand
GCTATGTGGAGTCCACGGCGTCCGGCTTCCTCGCGGGGCTTTCCATGGCCCGGCAGGTGCTCGGGCAGGCGCTGCCCGATTTCCCGGAGGAGACGGCCATCGGCGCGCTCGCGCGCTACATCAGCAACGGATCGGTCACGGCGTTCCAGCCGATGAACGTCAATTTCGGCATTCTGCCGCCGCTCGGCTACAAGGTCAAGGGCAAGCAGAACAAAAACATCGCGCTGTCGGAGCGGTCGCTGGCCATCATCGACCCGCTCGCGGCGAGCCTTTGAGAGGAGATGCGGCAATGAGGATCATCATCGACGCCATGGGAGGCGACAACGCGCCCGACGCCATCGTCCGCGGCGCAGTGGACGCGTCGAAGGAGTTCGGCGCGGACATCACGCTCGTCGGCCGCGGCGAGAAAATTTTAGAGAGCCTGAAAAAGCAGGGCATCGACACGCTGCCCGAGGGCGTGGAGATCGCAAACGCCGACGACGTCGTCGACATGCACGACGATCCCGCGACCGTCATGCACGCCCGGCGCGATTCGTCCATGCTCGTCGCGCTGCGGATGCTGGCCGATGGCCAGGGCGACGCCGTCATCTCCGCCGGCTCGACCGGCGCGCTGCTTACGGCCGCGACGCTCACGGTCAAGCGCGTCAAGGGCATCCGCCGCGCCGCGCTCGCGCCCGTCATCCCGACGAAGGGCGGCAGCGCCGTGCTCATCGACTGCGGCGCAAACGCCGAGTGCACGCCGGAATTTCTTTTGCAGTTCGGCTACATGGGCTCGTTCTGCGCCGAGCGCTTTGAGGGCAAGAAAAACCCGCGCGTCGGCCTTCTGAACATCGGCGCGGAGGACACGAAGGGCACGGACCTGCAGCGGCAGGCCTATGCGCTGCTCCAGAACGCGCCGGGGCTCAACTTCGTCGGCAATATCGAGGGCCGCGAGGCCATGGAGGGCGCGGTCGACGTCATCGTCGCCGACGGCTTCTCCGGCAACGTCATGCTCAAGTGCATCGAGGGCACGGGGCTGTTCCTCGCGTCCGAGATGAAGAAGATGTTCCTGAAAAACTTCGCGACGAAGCTCGGCGCGCTGCTGTGCAAGTCCGGCATCAACGACTTCAAGAAGCTGCTGGACTACCGCGAGACGGGCGGCACGATGCTGCT
>CAVFYN010000060.1:0-14677 GCA_963626425.1 Bacteroidaceae bacterium | reverse complement strand
CGGCGTGACGGAGCTCATTGAGCAGAACATCGACAAAATGGTCCTTCCGAAGGAGCATAAAAATGTGGAGTGAACTCGAAAAGCGGATCGGCTACACGTTCCGCAACAAAAAGCTGCTGGAAAACGCGCTCACGCACAGCTCGTATGCCAATGAGCACCGCGAGACGCCCAGCGCCTGCAACGAGCGGCTGGAGTTTCTGGGCGACAGCGTGCTCGGCTTCGCGGTGGCCGATTATCTCTATCATCTCTACCCGGACAAGCAGGAGGGCGAGCTGACGCGCATCCGCGCCGACCTCGTGTGCGAGAAGAGCCTTGCGCAGCTCGCCACGCAGATCGGGCTGGGGCAGTATCTGCTCCTCGGCCACGGCGAGGAGCCCGGCGGCCGCACCCGCGCGTCGACGACGTCCGACGCCGTCGAGGCCGTGCTCGCCGCGGCGTATTTGGACGGCGGGTTTGAGGCCGCGCGCGGCATCATCCACCGCCTGCTCCTCGGCGCGCCCGCGGCCGAGCACCACAAGGACTTCAAGACCGCGTTCCAGGAGCTCGTCCAGCGCAAGCGCAACCAGACCATCACCTATGAGATGACCGGCGAGTCCGGCCCGGATCACGACAAGCAGTTCTCCGCCGACGTCCGCCTCAACGGCGAGGTCGTCGGCTCCGGCACCGGCCGGAGCAAAAAGGCCGCCGAACAGGCCGCCGCCCACGCCGCGATCCGCGCGCTGTTCCCGGACGAGGCACAGGAATAAATTTTAGATAAAAAACGCAGACGATCCCGAATCCGGATCGTCTGCGTTTATTTTTTATTGCGCGGATCAGACGGCGATGAGCGAGTCGATCAGCAGCCCGATGATGCGCTGGTGCTCCGGCGACAGGCATCCGAGCTTCCTGGCCAGCTCGGCGTTTGCCGCGTCCGAATGGCGGCCGCAGAGGATGAAGTCCGCGCTCGTCTGGAGCGCGGCGCAGAGCTTGATGAGATTCTCCGGCCGGATGGCCTTTTTGCCGAGCTCGAGATTGGAGATCATCTGGATGGACACGTCCATCTGCTCGGCGACCTGCTCCTGCGTCAGGCCGAGCTCCTTGCGCCGGGCACTGATGCGGAGGCCCATTTCCTTCAGCAGCTGTTCGTCACCCATCGTTTTGCCTCCTGTGTTTTCAAATTCTGGTCGCCAAAATTATAGAGCCTGCGCCGAAATCCTATAATATTCTATGGATTGACAAACTTAATCTATGGGTATATACTAAAGACACTCTGGAAGCATTTGAAAGGCGTTTTTTACGATGCAAAGGCCCGGCGCACGCCGCGGTCAGAATGGATCGGGAGGAGGGAGGACGCCGCCTGAAAATGCAAGCAGAAACACTTGGAAAGGCAGGTTGCCCTATCATGAAGAAAAATCAGAAATTCCTTGTGCCGGCGGCCGCGCTTCTGCTGGCTTGCAATATGGCGCTGACGGTCGGCGCGACGGGTGTGACCGGCGCTACGATCCCGACGAATCCGACGAATGCCACGACGCCGACGACTCCGACCACGCCGACGACTCCCACGACGCCGACGAACCCGACGACTCCCACGACGCCGACCGAGCCGACGACACCGACGAACCCGACCAACCCCACGACGCCGACCAATCCGACCGAGCCGACGACGCCGGATCAGCCGGATACCCCCGTGACCCCGGTCACGCCCGT
This sequence comes from Bacteroidaceae bacterium, assembly GCA_963626425.1. Taxonomy (GTDB): domain Bacteria; phylum Bacillota; class Clostridia; order Oscillospirales; family Oscillospiraceae; genus CAKTOF01. Next base: position 12,991 of record CAVFYN010000060.1, on the reverse strand, counting down.
CACCCCGGGCGGCACGACGACGGTCAAGCCGTCGGACGAGCTGGCGTTCACAGATGTTGCCGCGGGCAGCTACTATGAGGCGGCCGTGAAGTGGGCCGTCGCCAACGGCATTGTCAACGGCACGACGACCACGACGTTCTCCCCGGCCAAGACGTGCTCGCGCGCGCAGTGCGTGACGTTCCTCTGGCGCGCCGCGGGCTCGCCGGAGCCGAAGGGCACGGCTTCGCTCCCGGATGTGCAGAGCGGCTCTTACTATGAGAAGGCCGCGCAGTGGGCCGCGGAGCAGGGCATCGTCCTCGGCACGGCGGACGGCCAGTTCGCGCCCGAGGCCAACGTCACCCGTGCGCAGGTCGTCACGTTCCTCTACCGCCTGAGCAAGGCGACGACGGCCAAGACGACGTCCTTCTCCGACGTCCGCGCGGACAGCTTCTGCGCCGAGTCCGTCGCCTGGGCGGCCGAGAACGGCATCACGAAGGGCACGATGCCGACGACGTTCGCGCCCGGCCGCGACTGCTCGCGCGCCCAGATCGTGACGTTCCTCTATCGCTATTTTGCCAAATGAGCTTGCCCGATATGCTTTTGCAGTAACGGGTATCCGGGAGCCAAGCTGTGACCAGGCTTGGCTCCCTTTCTAAATTCAGAGAAAAAGAGGTGCGATGGATCGTGAAGAAATTTTCGGGAAAAAGAGCGCTCAGCGCGCTTCTGGCGCTGTGCCTCGTCGTCTCGATGGCGGCCGTCCCGGTGTCCGCGGCCGCGCCCGTGGCCGCGCCGGACGGCAAAGTCATCATCGAGCAGACGCACTATCAGCTCGCGCGCGGCGTGACGGAGACGGACGTCTTTTTGAACGAGCCGAACGGCAGCGGCCAGATCGCCGGCTGCCTTTTGACCGTCGAGCCCGGCGCGAGCGCGTCGTTCCGCGCGTCCTACGGCGGCTATTACGCCGCGGGCAGCACGCCGGACAGCCGCAAAGCGTCGGCGGAGGATCTTTCGTGGATGCTCCAGAGCACGACGGCGCAGGCGCGCGCCTACGAGACCGCGACGGGCGGCACTGTCCTCGCCGCGACGAACGGCGACTACTATAATATGCAGACGGCGCGGCCGCTCGGCTACCTCATCATGGAGGGCAACGCCGTCCAGACGGGCGGCGAGCCGTACTTCGCAGTCTTAAATGACGGCTCCTATGCCATCCGCGAGGCAGGCGAGGACTGCTCGGACGTCGCCGAGGCCATCTCCGGCCCGTTTTTCCTCCTCCGGCACGGGGCCATTATGGTCGGGGCGGATTCGACGGACAAAATGCCGCGCAACAGCATCGGCATGAAGGCCGACGGCACGGTCGTTACGTTCCTGGCCGACGGGCGGCAGTATCCGTACTCCGTCGGCATGTCGCTGTACGACCTGGCGGAATTCTTGCTGGCGCAGGGCGTCGAGGACGCGATTTACTTGGACGGCGGCGGGTCGGCCACGTTCGCCACGCGGCGCGAGGGCACGCAGGAGCTCGCCATCCGCAACCGCCCGTCCGACGGGCAGGAGCGCACGGTCTCGAGCGCGCTGCTGCTCGTGTCCACGGCGGAGGTCGACGGCGCGTTTGACCACGCGTCGCTCAGCCCGAACAACCAGCTCTTCACGCCGGGAAGCGCTGTGCAGTTCACGGCCGCCGGCGTCGACGCGGCGGGCGGCCCGGCCGAGCTGCCGGCGGACGCGCAGTGGACGCTGGCCGACAGCGCGTGCGGCACGATCGACGAGACCGGCCTCTTCACGCCGGCGGACGGCTACCGCGGCGACGTAACGGTCAGCTTGGTCAGTGGCGGCGAGACCGCCGGCACGACGACGGTCACGATCGCGGACGTGACGGAGCTCGGCTTCTCCGGCTCTGCCGTCTCGCTCGACTTCGGGCAGGCGTCCGACCTCGGCCTGACGGTGAAGTCCAATGGCCGCGCCATCTCGTACAAGGACGGCGACTTTGCCTGGACGGTCACGCCGGACGCGGGCAGCGCCGAACTCGGCACGGTCGCGGGCAATCTCTTCACCGCCGCGGGCGGCACGCAGACCATGACCGGCACCGTCACGGCGACGTATGTCTATGATGAGACGCTGACCGCGTCCATCCACGTCGAGATCGGCAAGCTGCCGGTCGTCCTCATGGATTTCGAGCCGGACGAGAACGGCCCGCTCAAGTGTGCCCATTACCACTGGGGGCAGAGCAACTTTATTGCGAACGGGACAAATACGGATGGCGGATACATTGGCAATGTGTCGCCGATTACGGTCTGCACGGGAAACAGATACAGCGACAATCCACAGTATGCCGAAGTCTCTGCCCCGTATTGCTTCTCACATTACATCAACGGCAGCGTACCCGCGGCAGATATTTTCAAAGCTAACGGCTACAGCTTCTTCCTTTGGCCGAACAGCTCCATTACGGGCTATGAAGCGGGTAATTTGCAGACGACAACGGATGAATATGGAAGCCCGGTCCGTTTCGACGATTATTCGTTGGAGCTAAACTATGACTACGAGTCTTATAATGTCGTGGGCAACAGCAACTACTATGTTCGTTACAGCGGCGAGCCAATCCAGATAGAGGGAAGCCCCAACGAGATCGGCGTGTGGGTCTATGTGCCGGAAGGTACATGGTCGGGCTATGCACTTTATCTTGACCTTTGGGTTTGGGATGGTTCAACTTATGTCTTTAAGAATTATCCGCTGAACCACCCGAAAGATGGAGATACAGCCAATCGTGTCGATACCAATCTCTCGTCCAAGACGGACTGGACAGGTTGGCAGTATTGCTTTGCGGACATCAGCAAGGACATAGCGACCTATCAGAACCCGGAGCATCCGGTCAGCATTATGCCTGGAACGGGTATTTTCTGGCTTTCATATCAGCCGGGCGGCGATGCTGAACTCAAAGGCCGCAAGAACGGCTCTATCTTCTTTGACAACCTGCGCGTCGTCTACGGTACGAACCTCGACGACCTCGACAATCCGCGCATCGGCGACCTGAGCGTCAACGGCGCGGCGCTTGCCGACGACGGCAGCACGGTCGTGACCGAAAACGCCGTCGAGCTGCGCGCGGTCTACTCCGACGTTGACGGCGCGAACTGCTCCGGCATCAACGCCGCGGGCACGCGCGTGGAAATCGACGGCGCGGAGATCGAAAACGCCGACCGCGCCGCGGACTCGGCCACCGTGCGCCTGTCCCTGCCGAACGGGCACCATGTGCTGACCGTCAGCGTGCAGGACAACTTCGGCAACGAGACGAAAAAGAGCGTCGGCTTCACGGTCGACACCGGAAAAGCCGACGAGACGCAGACCGTGTCCGTGCAGGGCGAGGACTTCGTCCCGCTCGGCGGAAAATACGAGCTGCGCGTCGTCGCGACGGAGCGCATCGCGGAGGCGACGCTGACGCTCAGCGGCCTGAACGCCGACATCGGCGAGCCGACGGTCACCTACGCCGCGGGCTGGACGGGCACGGCGGAGTATCGGCAGACCGGCTACAAAAAAGCGGCGCTCACGCTGCACCTGACGCCGGACGCGAACGCGATCAGCACGTACAGTCTCGACGACCTGCTGACCGAGACGCTCGCGACGGTCACGTTCAGCATCAGCCGTGACCTGGACACGACGGTCAACTCGTTCACCTACACGGCCGGGAACATCACGTACACGGACTTGGGCGGCAATTCCGGCACGTCCGCGCTCGTCTCCGTGCGCCTGCCGCTTTCGGCGTACTATGTCATCAGCGCCGACCCGGCCCTTGCCGGGCGCGGGAGCTGGACGGTGCGCGTCAAGCCGAAAAACGGCGAGGCGGCGCCCGGCGCAGCGGTGGCGCTCGACGGAACCGCCATCGGCACGACGGATGAAAACGGCGAGATCGAAACGAATGCGCTTGGGACGCTCACGGCCGGTTCGACCGTCACGCTCACGGCGACAGGGCCGGACGGCGTGGCCGAGGCGCTGCGCGTCACGGTGCTCTCCGGCGCGCTTACAGGCGGCGAAAAGTTCACCGCCGTGCAGCAGAACGCGGGCGAGGACGCATCCACGACCATTCACTTGAGCTGGCTGGCCGACCCGACGACGGCGGAAAAAGCCGTCGTGCACTATCGCGCCGCGGATGGTGACTGGCAGACGGCGAACGGCACGTGCAGCCTCACCGCGTTTGCCACGAGCGGGCAGGCGGCCTACGTCTGCGCCGCGGTCCTGACGGGCCTTGCGCCCGGCACGAAGTATGAGGTCGAGATCGGCGACGGCACGGACTTCATCTCCGCCGGGACGTACTCCACCGCGGCGGAGAAGCCGGACACGACGGCGTTCTTCGTCATGGGCGACACGCAGATGAACGGCGACTCGGCCTCCGACGCCGGCCCGCTGGCCATTTTGCAGAAGCTCGGCGGCCTTTTGGAAGACAAGCAGGTCGACTTCGCCCTCCAGACCGGCGACTACGTCGACAACGGCGGCAATTTCGCTATGTGGCGCGAGATCCAGCAGGCGTTCGACGAATATTTCCCGGCCGTGCCGTACATCCACACGCTCGGCAACCACGAATACTACGGCGATATCACGGGCGCGAACGCCAGCGCGATCCTGCAGCTGCCGGAGCCGGACTATTACTCGCTTGTGTACGGAAACGTCTATGTCGCGGTCATCAACAACACCGCCGACCTCGACGCGGCGTGCGCCTGGCTCGTAGACGACGCGGCAAAGGCGGACTGCGCCTGGAAGGTGCTCTCCATCCACCAGCCGCCGTACTTCACGAACAAAAACGGCGGCAGCGACCGCTTCCACGCCACGATCCCGGCCGCGGCCGACGCGGCGGGCATCGACGTCGTGTTCTCCGGCCATGACCATTCGTATGCGCGCACGGCCGAGCTTCGCGGCGGCGAAAAAGTCGACGCGGGCGGCACGGTCTACTTCATCTGCGGCGACCTCGGCGAGAAGTCGCGCAACATCAACTACGCCATCACGAGCGACTTCTCCTATGAATATGCGTCGCAGGACTACGAGGGTCTCATGCTCTACGTGAGCGCGACGGACACGGAGATGACGATCTCGGCCTATGACAGCAACGGCGGCGCGATGGTGGACTCCGTGCGCCTTCGCTCGCGCTGCGCGTCGGGGCATGAATACACGACGTATGATTCCGGCATGGCCGTCTGCGCCCGCTGCGGGCATAAGGAGCGGCCGGAGGACATCGGCTACACGGGCTATCTGACCGTCCGCGGGACGAGCGACCGGATGTACTTCATCTCCGGCCGCTACCAGACCGGCTGGTTCACGATCGGCGAGACGACGTATCACTTCTCGCCGGAGGGCATCGAGCACGCGACGGAAACCGTCGACACGAGAACGTGCACCGCGTCCGGCGCGCTCGTGACGACGTGCCTTGTGTGCGGCGCGTCGCAGCGCAGCCAGACGCTCTGGGCCGAGGGCCACGACTGGGACGACGCGCACGTGTGCAGAAAGTGCGGCTTCCACGGCATCGACATTGCGCTGGCGGAGTTTGAAGTGTTCTCCGCGACGATGGACGACCCGCGCGCGGCCGTGCGCCTGACGTATGACGGCACGCGCCTTCGCGTGCGCAGCAGCCAGGTCGAGACGGACGGCTACGTGACGTATGCCAACAACAGCGCCGTCGGCTACGGCACCGTGACGGTGCGCGGCTGCGGCGACTATTACGGCGAAGTCTCCAAACCCTATAAGATCAACCCGAGCAACGTCTCGGCCATCACGGCGGAGAGCGTCGGCCGCACGGACGCGGCGCTGAGCTGGAGCGCGAGCCGCGGCGCGACGAATTACCGCCTCGAGCTCAAAAAAGCGGGCGGCGAGTGGACGTGCTACGCGCTCGTCGGCGAGAACACCGCGCACGTGACGGGTCTGGAGCCCGGCGCGCAGTACAGCTTCCGTGTCTACGGCTATACGAAGCTCGGCGACGAGTATTTCAGCGCGCCGCGCTACTCGCCGGAGCTTGCACTCACGACGCTCGGCGCGGACGCGCCGGAGTCCGAGGCGCTTATTGCGTCCATCGCGGCGGACGCGCCCGGCGGCGTCGTCCGCGTGCAGAAGGTGGACGGGCAGTGGTGCCTGTTCCTGCCGAGCGGGACGGACGCGGGCGCGCTCCGTCTCACGGTCAGATTGACGGAAGAGGCCGCGGGGCGGAGCATCACCGTCTCCGGCACGGCTTCCCGGGCGGAGCTTTCTGACGGCGAGCCGGGCAGCGTCGACCTCACGGCGCTCGGCGGCGCGTCGGGCAATGCGCAGATCGTGCTTGTGAACGTCGGCGGCGCGCAGGGCATGGCGCTCAAGATCGTCCGCACGAGCGGCGTCGCCGCGCTGCACCTGACAAGCGACGACCCGGCCGGCGCGGGCCGCGGCTTTGTCGACGCGAGCCGTGATAACCGCGCGGCGGGCGCCATGACGCTCACCACCGCCGCGGGCGAGGCGGCCTGGTCCGGCGCGCTCACGCAGATCAAGGCGCGCGGCAACACGACGTTTACGAACGCGCCGAAAAAATCGTACCAGATCAAGCTCGCGCAGAAGGCCGACCTGCTCGGCACGGGCGAGCGCGGCAAGACGTGGGTGCTGCTCGCGGGCTATTTCGACGCGACGCTGCTGCACGACAAGACGTTCAAGGACCTTGCAACCGACATCGGCATGCCGTACACGGCCGGCTGCGAGTGGGTCGACCTCTACTATGACGGCGAGTACCGCGGCGTGTATCTGCTCGGCGAAAAGAACGCCGTCGGCGCGTCCGGCGTCGACATCACGGACCTGGAAAAGGCCTACGAGGCGCTCAATCCCGCCTACGGCGAGGACATGGAGACGGCTGCGGCCGAAAACCGCCTCGGCGGGACGTACCAGTTCACGACGGGCCTCGCGGAGCCGGACGACCTGACGGGCGGCTACCTGCTCGAGCTCAACGGCGCGTCCATCGACGAGGCCAGCGGCTTTACGACGGCGCAGGGCGCGAATTTCAACGTCAAGAGCCCCGAGTGGTGCGGCCAGGCGGCCATGGCGTACATCAGCGAATACTATCAGGAGTTCGAGTCGGCCATCTACGCCGTGGACGGCGAGGGAAACTACACCGGCTATAACGGGCAGACCGGGAAATATTACTACGACTACTGCGACCTGACCTCGCTCGTGCAGGTGTATCTCATGGCGGAGTTCTCCGGCAATGTGGACAGCTTCTATTCCTCACTGTTCTTCTACAAGGACGCCGGCGGAAAGCTGTACGCCGGGCCGGTGTGGGACATGGAGCTCACGTGCGGCAGCGGCTGGACGGGCCGCGTCGACCCGGACATCGAATTCGTCAACGGGCGGTATCTCGCTTCCGCGCTCTGCCGCATCCCGGGCTTCCGGCAGGCGGTGCAGGAATATTACCAGTCGACGTTCCGCCCGGCGGCGGTCAGCCGGATCGCGGCCGCGGGCGAAAACGCCGCGGTCCTTGCCTCCAGCGCGCGGATGAACTACATGCTCTGGCCGTATGTCCGCGTCGGCAGCGCGTCGAAGGACGGCCACCTCTGGGAGGACGGGACGACATATGCAGACGTCGTGACGGACATGACGTCGTGGATGCGCGCGCGCCTTGGCGCGCTCGACGGCCGCTACGGGACCGGCGGCGCCGTCGACCCGACGGACCCGAGCGGGCCGGCCATCCCGACGGAGCCGGACGAGCCGGTTGTCCCGGTCGACCCCGTCGGCCCGGACAAGCCGGACCAGCCGGTGCAGCCGAACCCCGGGCCCGTCTCTCCGGCCACGCCGGAGCAGAAGCCGACCGCCGCGTTTGACGACGTGCCGGAGGGCAGCTACTGCTACGCCGCCGTTTCCTGGGCGGCGGGCGAGGGCATCACGACGGGCGTCACGGATACGCTCTTCGCGCCGAACCGCCCGTGCACGCGCGCGCAGCTGACCGTCATGCTCTACCGCGCGGCAGGCTCGCCGTCCGTGGACGGCCTGACGTGCCCGTTTGCGGACGTTCGGCCGGGCGACTACTGCTACGACGCCGTCCGCTGGGCGGCAAACGCGGGCATTGTGCGCGGCACGACGGATGAGACGTTCTCGCCGAACGCGGTCATCACACGCGCGCAGGCCGCGGCGCTGCTGCACCGGATGCAGGGCGCGCCGGAGCCGGACGGCCCGTCCGGCTTTGCGGATGTGCCGGACGGCGCGTACTACGCAAAGGCCGTCGCCTGGGCCAAACAGGCGGGCGTCGTGCTCGGCAAGACGGATACGCGCTTCGCGCCCGGCGATGCCTGCACGCGCGGGCAGATCGTCACCTATCTCTACCGCCTGATGGCAGGATCGTAAAATGCGCCCCAAAGCGCCGCCGTGCACGAGCACGGCGGCGCTTTTGCTGCCCGCAGCTGTTGCAACTTCGGCGGCGTTGTGGTAAAATAATTATCATTTTAGACAAACCGCGCGGATTTGCGCCGCGCGGGAGAGGGAAGGCATCCAATGTACCTGAAGGCGCTGGAAGTCCAGGGATTCAAATCGTTCCCGGATAAGACACGGCTTTCGTTCACCGGCGACATCACGGCCATCGTCGGGCCGAACGGGAGCGGAAAATCGAATATTTCCGACGCCATTCGCTGGGTCATGGGCGAGATGAGCTCCAAAGCGCTGCGCGGGGCGAAGATGGAGGACGTCATTTTCGGCGGCACGCAGAAGCGCAGCCAGCTCGGCTTCGCCGAGGTGTCGCTCGTGCTCGACAATGCCGACGGCGCGTTCCCCGTCGACGCGTCGGAGGTCATGGTCACGCGCCGGTATTTCCGCTCCGGCGAGAGCGAATACTATATTAACCGCCAGAGCGCGCGGCTCAAGGACATCAACGAGCTGTTCATGGACACCGGCCTCGGCCGCGAGGGCTACTCGAACATCGGCCAGGGCCGCATTGACGAGATATTGTCCGTCAAGAGCCAGGACCGCCGCGAGATTTTCGAGGAGGCCGCCGGCATCTCGCGCTACCGCCACCGCAAGGAGGAGACGGAGCGCCGCCTTGCCGCGACGGATGAGAACCTCGTGCGCATCGGCGACAAGATCTCCGAGCTCGAGCTCCAGGTCGAGCCGCTGCGCCAGCAGGCCGAGCGGGCGAAGAAATTCCTGCTCTACCGCGACGAGCTGCGCACGCTCGAGGTCACATCGTGGCTCGACACGCTCGACAAGCTGGCCGTCACGGCGAAAAAGACGGACGAGGACTACAACTCCGCCAAGTTTATTTTAACGCAGGAGCACGAAAATCTCGACGGGCTCTACGCGTCCATCGAGCGCATGGCGTCTTCGCTCCGGGACCGCGACGCCGCGCAGGAGACGCTGCGCGGCCGCATCGGCGAGCAGGAGGCCGAGGCCGAGCGCCGCGCGGGCGAGATCGCCGTCCTGCGCGCGCAGATCGAAAACAACGACGCGAACATTTCGCGCATCCGCGAAGAGCTCGCCGAGCAGGACGGCCGCAGCGGCGGCGTCGACGAGCAGATCGCGCAGTATGAAGCGCGGCAGGAGGAGATCGCGGGCGAGCTCGCCGCGCTGGCCGACTCGCTCACGGGCGCAAGGTCGCAGGACGACACGCTGTCCGCCGCGGGCGACGAGCGCCGGCAGCAGCTGCTGGATCTCCGCGCCCGGCAGGCCGCGGCGCTCACGGAGCTGTCCGGAAAAACGGCGCGCTTTGAGGAGCTCAACAAGCAGCTCGGGACGATGTCCGACCGGCTGGAGACGCTCGGCACGAATCTGGCCGAAATGCGCCACAGAAAGGCCGACGTGGAGGAGCAGGACGCGCAGTGCGCCCAAAGCCTGGCGGCGGCGCGCGAAAATGCGGCCGCGGCAAAAAACATGATCGACGGCTACCGCCTGCGGCTTTCCTCGCGCGCGGGAAAACGCGACGAATTGCAGAAAAAGGCGACGGCGCTCGGCATCGAGCTGGACACCGTCTCGTCCCGCATCCGGATGTTTGAGGAGATGGAGCGCGACTACGAAGGCTATTCCAAGGCCGTCCGCGTCGTCATGACGGAGTCGGGCCGCGGCGCGCTGCACGGCGTGCACGGCCCGGTGTCCCGCCTTGTGCGGACGGACGACCGCTACACCGTCGCCATCGAGACGGCGCTCGGCGCGGCCATGAACCACATCGTCGTCGGCACGGACGCCGACGGCAAGGCCGCCATCAACCTCTTGAAGCGGCGCGACGCCGGCCGCGCGACGTTCCTGCCGCTCGGCACGATCCGCGGCCGCGCGCTGACCGAGCAGGGGCTCGAGCGCCAGCGCGGCTTTGTCGGCGTGGCGTCGGAGCTCGTGCAGTACGACGGGCAGTATGAGAACATTTTCCTGAACCTGCTCGGCCGGATCGTCATCGCCGAGCAGCTCGACGCGGCCGTGGCCATCGCAAAGCAGTATGGCTACCGCTTCCGCATCGTCACGCTCGACGGGCAGGTCGTGAACCCCGGCGGCTCCATGACGGGCGGCTCGACCGTCCGCTCGGCCGGCGTCCTCACGCGCGCCAACGAGCTGCGCCGCCTGCGCGAGCAGACCGGCACGCTCCAGAAGAAGAAGGACGAGACGGAGCAGGCGCTCTCCGAGGCCAAGCGCCTGGCCTCGGAGGTCGAGTTCCAGATCACGGAGGCCGAGGGCCGCCGGCGCCTGTGCGAGGACGAGGTCCTCCGGCTCGAGGGCCAGGCGGGGCAGTACCGCGTGATCCTGGAGAGCCTGAACGCGTCCATCGACGAGGCAAAAAAAGAATACGACGCGCTCGACGAGCGCTTTATTTCCTCCGAGGACGAGCAGGGCAAGCTGCACGATACGCTGCGCCGCGCGCAGGAGGAGGCCGACGCGCTCGCTTCCGAGGTCGCATCTCTTTCCGAGAGCGAGGAGACGGCCGCGCAGGCCGCGGCGGAGCTGACCGAGCGCATCCACCAGCTGCAGATGCGCGCAGCAGCGCTCGAGGCCGAGCGCCAGAGCGCCGCGGCGAGCGCACAGCAGCTGCGCGACCTCCGGCAGGCCATGCAGGGCGACCGCGCCGCGAAGCAGGCACTCATCGACCGCTTCACGGACGAAAACGCGGCCACGCAGGACGCCATCGCGCAGGCGGAGTCGTCGCTTGCCGACTTCCGCGCCGGGACCGAGGCGCTGCGCGCGCAGTTCAAGGCGGCGGCGGGCGAGCGCGCGGACGAAGAGGCGCGCAAGACGGCGCTTGAAAAAACGACGCAGGACAAAAACAAGGACATCCTCGAAATGGAGCGCGAATGCGCCCGTCTCGAGCAGAAAAAGGGCGCGGCGGCCATGGAGGAAAAGCAGATCCTCGACAAGCTCTGGGACAGCTACGAGCTCACGCGCACGACGGCGCAGGCCGTCGCCCAGCCGGCCGAGAACATGGCCGAGGTCAACCGCCGCATCTCGGAGCTCAAGCGCAAGATCTCCTCACTCGGCACACCGAACCTCGGCGCCGTCGAGGAATTCGAGCGCGTGAACGAGCGCTATACCTACCTCACGGGCCAGCGCGACGACGTGCTCACGAGCAAGCGCGAGCTTGAGGCCATCATCCGCGACATCGTCGGCGAGATGACGGAGATCTTCCGAACGGAATTTACCCGCATCAACGACGGCTTCCGCGCAACGTTTACCGAGCTCTTCGGCGGCGGCACGGCCACGCTCGAGCTCGAGGACGAAAACGACATCCTCAGCTGCGGCATCGAGATCAAGGTGCAGCCGCCCGGCAAGCAGCTCAAGTCCATCACGCTGCTCTCCGGCGGCGAGAAGGCGTTCGTCGCCATCGCGCTCTATTTCGCGATCTTAAAGGTGCGGCCGACGCCGTTCTGCATGCTCGACGAGATCGACGCCGCGCTCGACGACCGCAACGTCGCCATGTACGCGGCGTACCTCCGCAAGCTCAGCGACAAGACGCAGTTCATCGTCATCACGCACCGCCGCGGCACGATGGAGGAGGCCGACGTGCTCTACGGCGTCACGATGCAGGAGCAGGGCGTCTCGAAGATCCTGACCATCGACTTAAACGAGATGGCCGAACAGCTTGGAATCAAAGATGAAAGGTGAAATCCATGAGTTTTTTTGACAAGATCAAATCCGGACTGACCAGAACGCGCGACTCCATCGGCAGCGTGTTTTCCGCCTCCGAGCTCGACGACGACTTTTACGACGAGCTCGAAGAGAGCTTAATTCTGGCCGACATCGGCGGCCAGACGGCCATGGAGGCCGTCGATCAGCTGCGCGAGGTCGTAAAAGAGCAGCGCCTGAAAAAGCCGGAGGAGGCGCGCGAAGCGCTGCGCGATATTTTGGGTCGCATGCTCCGCGTCGGCGACAGCCACCTGAAGCTCGGCACGAAGCCGTCCGTCATCTTAGTCATCGGCGTCAACGGCGTCGGCAAGACGACGTCCATCGGCAAGATCGCGAACGTGCTCAAGAAAAAGGGCAAGAAGGTCCTGCTCTGCGCGGCCGATACGTTCCGCGCCGCCGCGGCCGACCAGCTCGAGATCTGGGCCGGGCGCGCGGGCGTGGACATCATCCGCCAGGACGAGGGCGCCGACCCCGCCAGCGTCGTCTTTGACGCCATCGCCGCCGCGCGCGCGCGCGGGACGGACGTCATCATCTGCGACACGGCCGGCCGTCTGCACAACAAGCAGAACCTCATGAACGAGCTCGGCAAGATCTCGCGCATCATCGACCGCGAGCTGCCCGGCGCGGACAAGGAGGTCCTGCTCGTCATCGACGGCGCGACGGGCCAGAACGGCCTTATGCAGGCCAAGCAGTTCCAGGAGATCGCCGGCGTGACGGGCATCGTCCTCACGAAGCTCGACGGCACGGCCAAGGGCGGCATCGTCATCGCCGTCGCGCGCGAGCTCGGCATCCCCGTGAAGTTCATCGGCGTCGGCGAGGGCATGGACGATCTCCAGCCGTTCGAGGCGTATGAGTACGCGCAGGCGCTCGTCTGATGGAGGCTAGTGTGAAAGTGAGTACCGGACCAGCACAGAGGAAAAAGGGCGCACAAAAGCGT
>CAVFYN010000059.1:2843-3294 GCA_963626425.1 Bacteroidaceae bacterium | reverse complement strand
ATCTTTTTCAAATGCGTAGAGGGTATGCACATTGCCGCCCGCGACGGTGAGCTTCGCGCCGTCGTTGGCGCCGGTAACGAAGGCATCGGCGGACGTCTGTCCGAGCGCGTCCGTGTTCTTGATCGTCGTGTTGCCGTAAGTGTACACATAGCCGCTCACACGCTCAAACGTGCCGGAGATCCTGACGGGCGCGTCAGCCTTGGTGTTGGCCGCAAGGAGCGTCGTCGGATGATCGGAGGGAATGTTGCATACGGTGGCCCCGGCCTCGGCCGTGATGGCGTTGGCTGCATAGTCAACGACCTCGCTGCCGTCCTCGGCCGTGATGGCGCAGAAATCGGCGTCCATCTGCCCCCGCTCAGCCGCGACCAGGGCGTTGAGCGTCAGCATCGCGCCGCTCTTCACCCGGATGCCGGTGTCGGCGCAGCGGAACACCGCGACGCTGGTCACGTCG
>CAVFYN010000059.1:0-2803 GCA_963626425.1 Bacteroidaceae bacterium | reverse complement strand
CGTCGTGGTATACGCCGATGGTCAGATTCTCTGTGACGTCGATCTCCGAGAGAAGAACGATCTCGGCTTTCGTGCCCGCCGCGGCAAGGTCGTTGGCCGCCTGAACGGCAGAGGCGATGGTACTATAATATGTATTGTCGGTGCCGTTGACGCCCGTGTGAACGGCGGCGACGGCGGACTTCCAGCCGCTTAACGTTAGGACGTAGTAAGCCTTAACGCCATAGCGGATCGCAACCGTACCGGCGGTATCCGTCATGGCTTTCGAAAGCGCGTCGGTATCATTCGTCGGAAGATCGATTGAGATTGGATTCTCTTTGAAAACCGTGCGTGCTTCAGGATCGAAGGCCGGGCCATCAAGAGCCGTCAGACCCGCACGGAGAATGAGCTTTGACGGAGCCCACTGATTTTCCAGCCCAGCAACCGGCGTCAGCACCCAATATGCGCCGGAAGTCGGTTCCGTCTCCACCGCAGCATCCGGATCCGTTCTGCCGGCCGGAAGATACAGCAGACTTGCTGAACTGGTTTTAGTGATGGCGGTAAATGAACTCCCCGAGATCGTCGCCATCGGCTCCGGCGTGCGGTCATCCAGGTCTTGCGCGCCGGCCGTCAGGCTCAGCGCGCCGAACACGGCGGCGATGACCAGCACGAGGGCCAGCAGGCTCCATTTCCATCTTCTTTTCATTGGGCATCCTCCTCTTCTCGCCGGGTCTCCCGTCCGGCGTCACACGCGCGAGGGCGCAGATTTCCATACTGATACAAAATAAGTATAGCACGCAGGGCGCAACACCTACAATTGGAAGTTTGGCCGATTTTGGCCACGGTTTTTTGTCATTTTCGTATCATACTTTCGGATGATACGCTCCGGTTGTACGCGTTTCGCGGGCAGTTGTGTGCGGTGCAGAGGCATTTTTGAGGGTCCGCTGTGCTATCCTATCCGGTTGAGCGGCTGGTGGTTCCAAATCCGCAAAAGGTGCACGAAAATGGGGCGGATGGAGCGCGCCAGACCGAGGGGGCGCAGAGCGCAATGTAGGGGCGGATATTATCCGCCCGCAGGAGCAGGGACGCGGCGAAACAGGAGAACGCGCCAGGCCTCCCCTGAAAGGGGAGGTGGCACGCCGTAAGGCGTGCCGGAGAGGTTTTTCGAGGTATCGAATTTTCGGGAGCGCTTTACTATACGGCAGCTTTTGAACCTCTCAGTCGGCTCCGCCGACAGCTCCCCTTGCAGGGGAGCCAGCCGGATAGCCGGTTCCGCAATGGGCGCGGTGCAGACGCGGGCGGCGCAGTCGTAGGGGCGGATATCATCCGCCCGAAAGGCCAATTACGGCGTGCGGTAAGATATAGAATGTCATTCAGAGGGCGTGAAACGCCCGTGGAATCTTGCCGATTGCGGTAAGCCGATTGCGTGCCGGCGAAAACGAAAACACGTGTCACCCTGAGCGAAGTCGAAGGGTCTTGCCGGTTGCGGTAGTCTTTCGTATATCTCTAGCGCTGGAAATAATCGCGACCATACCGCAACCGGAAAGATTCCACGCCGGCTTTGCCGGCTCTGAATGACATTCTTTTTGGGCGCTGGTTCGCAATCGGTTCTCCTTAATCGGGCAGACCCTTCGGCAAGCTCAGGGTGACAGGTCTTTCGTTTTCGCACGCCGCAATCGGCCTTGCGGCGGGATGAGGTCATCCCGCCCTACATTCCTAACCCGCGCCGCTGATCCGGCGGGCGGATGATATCCGCCCCTACGGGCGCGTCGCAAACGGCGGCGCGGGGCGCAAAAAAACCACCCCGGCGCGGCAGGGAGGCTGCTGCTCCGGGACGGTTGAATTTAGTTCCTAAAGTTTTATTTTACTCGATCTCCGCGGCGATGGCGGCGACCTCGTCGGGGGTCAGGCCGGCGGCGGAGGTGAGGGAATAGGTGTAATCGCCGGCTTCCCACGTGGCGTTGTGGACGGCGCCGTCGCTGCCGCGGGCGGTGACGGTCACGTCGCCGGAGGCGATGTCCTGCGACTCGTCATAGGCGTTGTAATCGCCGCTGATGTCGCCGGTGCCGGGGGCCTTGCGGAGGGTGATGTCGTCGCCGAAGTCGATCTCGAAAATCGTCTGATCCCCAGTCAGGACGCGCCATGCGGACTGATTTTCGCCGGCGATGGCGGCGGGCGCGGTCAGGTCGAAGCCGGCGGCGGAGGCGGCGTCGCCGATGGACGCGCAGTCCGTCCACGGATTCGGGATCTGGGTGTTTTCGCCGAGGTCGGCGTCGGAATCGGACGGCGTGACGACGGCGTCGGACGGCGTTTCGGGCGTCTTGGGCGCGTCGGTTTTGTCCGCGCCGCAGGCAGCGAGCGAGGCGATCATGAGGGCGGAAAGCGCGATGGCGGAAAGTTTCTTAATGTTCATATCGAGTCTTCCTTTCAGATGTTCCATGTTGTTTTCGCGGCTCCCGGCCGCGTTCACTTTGGATACAGGCATGACCCGGGAAATGTTGCAGGGGCGGGGAAATTTTTTGAGGTTTTTTGTGGCGGGGTGAGGTTTCGTATTTTCGATGGCGCACTACCGGGGTTTTAGCTCCAACCCCTCAGTCGGCTCCGCCGACAGCTCCCCTTACACAGGGGAGCTATGGCGCGGTGCGTTGTTTTGACGCGGCGAAAGAGGAGAGAGTGCCAAAGCCACAATCTGCGACCCAACAACGTGGTCGCAGATTGAAAGGAGGAGCAGCGCAATGAGTAAGCCCTGCCGCCAGCGGCAGGGCGCGCGATATGGAGCTTGCGACGACGCGGGAGGTGGCACGGCGGAACGCCGTGACGGAGAGGT
>CAVFYN010000058.1:0-8500 GCA_963626425.1 Bacteroidaceae bacterium | reverse complement strand
TGTTCGGCCAGTCCATCGCCCAGTACACCGCCCGCCGCCGCATGGAGCTGGCCGCCGGCCTCCTCGCCGCCACCCGCCTGTCCGTCATCGACATCGCCGCCCGCGCCGGCTACGAAAGCCAAAGCAAATTCTCCGCCGCCTTCCGCCGCACCTATTCCTGCACCCCGTCGGAGTACCGCAGAAGAAGCGCGCTGGCGGAGCGGCAGGGATAACCGCGCCGCCCGATCACAGAGAAAATCAACCGCCCGCCGGTGCTCCCGGCGGGCGATTTTGATGTGTGTGAAATTCAGAGCAGGTCGCCGTGCGATCCGGTGCGGGCAAGCGTCAGCACCAGCACGTCGTCCTCGATGCGATAGATGAGCAGCCAGTCCGGAAGGATGTGACACTCCCGATGCCCGGCCCAGTTCCCAGTCAGGGCATGGTCCCGGTTGCGCTCCGGCAGCGGCTCACCGCGGGACAGCGTTCGGATGATGTCATCGAGAAGCTCAATATCCAAGTGGCGCTTGAGCGCCAGCTTGTAGTCCTTTTTGAACTGCGTCGTCCAAACAATGTCTCTTTTCATCGTTTCAGCTCCCGAAGTGCCTCTTCTACGTCAGAATAACGCTTCACATTCGGGTCCCGTGCGATGCGCTCAGATTCGCGCAGGGCGGCGGCGGTCTCCTTGTTGGGCTGGGCCAGGGAAATGTCGAACGGGATGCGGCCCTCGCGGAGGGACTGGCGGACAAAGATGTTGAACGCCGTGGACAGGTTCATCCCGAGCTCGCCGAACAGCGCGTCCGCCTGCGCCTTCAGCTCGGAATCCATGCGGATGCTGATATTCGTAGTCGTGCCGGCCATCAGATCATCTCCTTTCGTGCCGTTGTGCACATTATATGCCGTCCGCACGAATTTTGCAATGATCTGCACGAAATTTTTCTTTGTTTTTCCGCTATCTATGGTCGCACCGGCGGCATTGGATCATGGGCTCTGCCGGGTTTTCGTCCTTATAGAACAGGCCGGCCCACTGGCAGATGCTCTGCAGGATCGGCAGGACGGAGCGGCCGCGCTCGGTGAGGGAATACTCCACGCGCGGCGGGATCTCGTCGTACGAGCGCCGCTCGACGATGCCGTTTGCGATGAGCCCCTTGAGCGTGGAGGCCAGCACGGCGTCGGTGATGTTGCCCATCTCGCGGCGAAGCGCGCTGTAGCGCAGCGTGCCGAGCGCGCCGAGCACGCAGATGATGCGCGAATTCCACTTCCCGCCGAATAGCTCCATGCCGTACTCGAGCGGGCAGCGGATGTCCTTTTCCAGCTTTCTCTGATACATGTTCCCCGCCTCCTTGTATTTTCTCCATTTTATCCGGGTATGCCGATGCGCGCAAGTCACTACGAAATTTATGAGCAGCCGCGCCGCAAAAAAGCGGGCGCTCGCGCGCCCGCTTTGGGGAAATTACAGGACTTTCTTGTTGTCCGCGCCCGGCGTCGTGACGATGACCTGCTCCGGCGTGATGAGGAGCGCGCCCTTGGCCGTCGCGCCGCCGTGGAACATCTGCTCGACCGCGGCCTTGAACGTGTCGACGATCTCGCCCTCGGTCACGTACTCGGCCGCGCCCTTGATCTGGTAGCCCTCGAGGCTCGCGGCATCGTAGACGGACACGGCGATACGGCCGTTTGCCGCAATGTTCTTGAGCGTCGTCTCCAGGAACACGTCGCCCACGGCGAGTCTGCCGTCCGGCGTGACGGATTTGAACGCGACGGGCACGACGTTCGGCTCTCCGTCCGCGCACGTCGCAAGATCCCACATCCCGGCCTCCAGCAGGCGGACCACGTTTTCATTCAGCATTGCTGTTTCCTCCTTAAAATCCCGGGCGCTCCGCGCCCCGTTTTCTGCGCCCATCATACACCCGGCCGCGCCGCCGGCGGAAGATATGGGTCAATTGATAAGTCGCTCATAAATTTCATAGCTCCGTTTGGCCGGTTTTCATAAAAAATCCATCTTTCTCTTGTCACAGGGCGCGATTCGCCTTATACTCTTAACCGTCCGCTTTTGGCGGAAAACTGCACGTACTGGAGGCATGAGGCATGAGTTTGAGCCGAAACGCGCTGCGTGCCCCGTGTGTATGGGGCGGCAAGCGGCCGGGCGCGTCCTGCCGCGGCGTCGGCATCTTCAGCGGCTCGTCCGATCCCCCGGCCGGGCGCTGAACGCGCGCATCCATTCAATCAATACAGAGAAAAGGAAAAGGTTTTTTACATATGTGGTTCTGGTTAGCGATCATCGCACTTTTATGCTGGAGCGGCTCGGATCTGTTCTCGAAGATCGGCTGCCGCGGCGAGGATAAATATGCCCATCTCAAGATGGTCATCGCCGTCGGCGTCGTCATGGGTCTGCACGCGCTCTACAGCATCTTCATCGGCGGGACGGCCCTCACGTGGCACATCGTCTGGACGTACCTGCCCGTTTCGCTTCTTTACATCTCGTCCATGACGCTCGGCTACGTCGGCCTGCGGTACATCGAGCTGTCCATCTCGTCGCCGATCTGCAACTCGTCCGGCGCGCTCGTGGCCGTGCTGTGCCTTCTCACCGGCACGCTCGACGACGCGATCGTCGGCTCCATGCGCCTTGCCGTCATCGGCGCGGTCGCGCTCGTGTGCATCGGCGTCATCGGCCTCGGCGTCGTCGAGTCGCGCGAGGACGACGAGCTGCGCCGCGCGCGCCAGAGCGCGTCGAACTACAAGTACGCAAAGTCGTGGCTGGCGCTGTTTTTGCCCGTGGCGTACTGCCTGCTCGACGCGGCCGGCACGTTCGCCGACACGCTCGTGCTCGACCGCCTCGCCTCGCAGGCCAGCGCGGCCGGCATGTTCGCCACGCTCGACGAATGTTCGGACTACGCCGCCGGCGCGGCCAACTGCGCCTACGAGCTGACGTTCCTGTTCGCCGCCGTGTGCAGCTTTGTCTACGTCAAGCTCATCAAAAAGGAGAAGTTCTTCATCGCGCAGGAGGGCCCGAAGTACCTCGGCGCCGTCTGCGAGACGGCCGGTCAGTTCGCGTACATCTTCGCCCTGTCCGATACGGCGCACGCGGCCATCTCCGCGCCGATCATCTCGTCGTACTGCGTGGCGTCCGTCGTGTGGAGCCGCCTGTTCTTAAAGGAAAAGCTCTCGTGGAAGCACTATGCCATGATCGTCCTCGTCGTCATCGGCATCGTTATGCTCGGCGTGTTCGACATCTGAAAATTCGGCCCCGGCCAGCCCTGCTTCCGGCAGGGCTGGCTTTTTTTCGGCGATTTTCGGCCGGTCTCCCGCCGGTTTCCATGAAAATTCCCCATTCCGGGCGGGTTTTGTTGACTTTGCCGTCCATGGGCTTTACAATAGTTTAAAATATACACGTTTTGAAGGGAGGCGCGTAGCATGAAAGACAGAGAGCGCGGCCTGCTGCGCCATCTTGCGGCGAACATCGCGCTGCTGCTGCTTGCCACCCTCGCCATTCTGGTCCTGACGGCAAAGGAGAACTACGCCCGCCAGCTTCAGCAGGTGGAGGGCTACACCGCCGCACTCGGCGGCCGGACCGCGCAGCACGCCGCCGACGTCTTTGCCGACAAGCAGGACGCCATCGACTCCATCGCCTATCTCTACGGCCAGTCGCTGCGCACGGTCGAGGCCGAGTCGGAATACCTCGCCGAGCTCGAGCAGAGCTCCGGCTTCGACCGCATCCGCTTCGTCAGCAGCACCGGCATGAGCTACACGAGCACCGGCCAGCTGGCCGACGTGTCCGACCGGGACTATTTCGACCGCGCCATGCGCGGCGAGCACGGGCGCACGCTCGTGCTGGAATCCCGCTACGACGGCGCGCAGCTCATCGGCTTTTACGCGCCGGTGTATTTCCAGGGCGAGATCTGCGGCGTCATGGTCGGCTTTATGGAGGAGCAGAACGTCTCGGACTCGCTCGAGACCGACTTTTTCGGCCATCCGGCCTTCACGATGCTCCTGGACGCGGACGGCCGCGCGCTCGGGCAGTACGGCGCGCCGGGCATGGAGCACGCGCGCGGGCTCTCGTCGCTGCTGCCGTACATTTTTGAGGACGAGCGGGACGCCGTCGAGGCGGCGCTCACCTCCGGCGCGTCCGTCAGCTTTTCGTTCAACGGCTCGCTGGGCGTCTCCGCCGGCGTGCTGCTGCCCGTCGGCGACACGGGCTGGTCGCTGCTGCAGCTGTTCCCGTCCGAGGCCGCGCAGGAGCTTGCCGAGCGCGTCAACCGGGACGAGCGCATCGCGCTCGCGCTGTTCGGCGTCGTGCTCGTGCTGTTCTGCGCGCAGTTCGTCTTTCTCGTCCGCAAAAAGGCCGTCCTCGCGCAGGAGGAAGAGAGCCGCGGCCGGATGCTCTCGCTGCTGCAGAGCGTGTCGGACGACTGCCTGTGCATCATCGACGTCGACGTCGCGAGCCGGACGCAGGAGCAGTTCCGGCTGCACAGCGGCGATCTGCTCGTCGACTGGATCCGCGGGGACAACCGCTATGACGGCTGCATCGCGCGCTACACCGAGTCCGTCGTCGCCCCGGCCGACCGCGCCCGCTTTGCCGCCGCGACGCAGCTGGACACGCTGTGCGACCATCTGCGCGGGCAGAAGGATTTCTACATCGAGTACGACGGCCTGCTCGGCAGCGAGATGCGCCACCTCCAGAGCCGGTGCACCATGAGCCGCGACAGCGCGGGCACCGAGCACATCCTCATCGGCGTCCGCGACATCACCGAGTCCACACGCGAGCGCATCCGCACGCAGACGTCCATGGAGCTCATCGTCTCGGCCGCGAGCACGGTCTACCCCTATATCCTCGAGGAAAACCTGACGAAAAACGAGACGCACACCGTCTACAACAACGGCATCGTCCGGTCCGGCCTCATCGAGCACCGGACGATGGACGAAATGATCGACTCACTCCGTGAGACCATCCCGGACGCGGGCGACTACGCCGCGCTCTATGACAAAATGAACCGCCAGGCGCAGCTGGACGCCTACGCCGCCGGCGAGCGCCTCATCAGCCTGCGCGTGCGCCAGCGCGGCGACGACGGGCTCATCCACTGGATGGAGACGCGCAACATCCTCATGGAAAACGTCGCCGGCGACGTGTGCAGCATCTCCATGACGCGCTGCGTCGACGACGAGATGGCCCGCACGGAAGAGCTCCGCCGCGCCCGCGACGCCGCCGAGAGCGCCAGCCGCGCCAAGAGCACGTTCCTGTTCAATATGTCCCACGACATCCGCACGCCCATGAACGCCATCATCGGCTTTTCCGACATGGCGCAGAAATACGCGGACGACCGCGAAAAGGTCGTCGACTGCCTGCAGAAGATCAACCTGTCCGGCGAACATCTGCTGCGGCTCATCAACAACGTGCTCGACATGGCGCGCATTGAAAGCGGCAAGCTCACGCTCGACGAGCACGCGGTGGACATTCCCGATGCACTGGGCAGCGTCCGCTGCATTTTCGAGGCCGACCTCGCCAAGAAGCATCAGACGCTCGACATCGTCTGCGAGGTCGACGACCGCATCGTGTTCTGCGACCTGCTCAAGATCAACCAGATCGAGCTCAACCTCATCGGCAACGCCATCAAATACACGCCGCCCGGCGGGCACATCGTCTACTCCGTCCGCCAGATAGGCCGCAGGGACGGCCGCGCGCACTACCGCTGCTCGGTCCGCGACAACGGCATCGGCATGAGCGAGGAGTTCCGCGCCCGCGTGTTCGACGCGTTCGAACGCGAGGCGCACGGCCCGGCCACGGAGGGCTCCGGCCTCGGCCTTGCCATCACGAAGCGGCTCGTCGAGATCCTCGGCGGCACGATCACGTGCAAGAGCGCGCCCGGCCGCGGGTCGGAATTCATCTTCGACTTCTACTTCCGCCCGGGCACGGAGGCCGACCTCGCCGCACAGATGCCCGAGCAGGACGACGCGCTCGATCTGCACGGCCGCCGCGTCCTGCTCGCCGAGGACAACGCGCTCAACCGCGAGATCTCCTGCGAGCTGCTGCAGAGCGAGGGCCTTCTCGTCGAGACGGCCGAGGACGGCGACATCGCCGTGGAAAAGGTCCGCGCGAGCGCGCCGGGGTATTACGACCTCGTCCTCATGGACATCCAGATGCCGCGCATGGACGGCTTCGCCGCCGCCCGCGCCATCCGCGCCCTGCCCGACCGCGCCCTCGCCTCCGTCCCCATCCTCGCCCTGACGGCAAACGCCTTTGAGGAGGACCGCCGCGCCGCCCTGAACGCCGGCATGAACGGCCACATCGCAAAGCCCGTCGACATCCGCGAGCTGCGCAGAGCGCTGCGGACCTGCCTATAAAAAATGACCGGCCGCGTCCCTTGCGGGACGCGGCCGGTTTTCGCTTTTTCAGACGATTCTCTCAAACACCATCGTCGCCTGAATGCGGTCGCCGCCCATAAGGCCCTTGCTGCCGCCGTTGGACGTCGTGATGGTGTGCAGGCGGTAGCCCTTCGCCGCCTGGTCGTTGATGGCCTTTTCCAGCTCCGTCAGGTTGCCCGAGCCCGTGCCGAGGAACTTCTCCTTGAGCGTGACCTGCAGGACCACGTACTGATAATCCCGGCCCGAGGCGGTCGAGAACGTTGAGCTGTCCGAATAATTCATATCCCGTTTTCTCCTTTTCTGTTTGGATTCTAAGTGCATCATACCCCCGCGGCGCGGCCGTGTCAATCGCGCTTGCCATTTCCGCGCGCGGGTGGTATCATCAGAGCAAATCTCAAAAAGGCGGCGAGCGCTATGACCATCCCCGAGATCATCGCGGACATGATCGAATTTTCCGACGGCAACATTCACGACATCGACCATTTTCTCCACGTCTGGAGCTACGCGTCCGCCATCGGGCGCATGGAAGCGCTCGACGAGGAAACGCAGCGGATCCTGGAGATCGCGGCCATCGTGCACGACATCGCCTGCCCGCTCTGCCGCGAGAAATACGGCAACACGAACGGCAAATACCAGGAGGCCGAGGGCCCGGCCATCGCACGGGAATTTCTCGCGGGCAAGGGCCTGACGGACGCGGAGGTCGAGCGCGTGTGCTACCTCGTCGGCCACCACCACACGTTTACGGACATCGACGGGCCCGACTACCAGATCCTCATCGAGGCCGACTACATCGTCAACGCCTGCGAGGGCGGCTATTCCAAGGCGGCCGTCACGGCGTTTTCCGAGCGCATCTGCCGCACCGCGTCCGGCGCGCGGCTGCTGCGCGGCGTGTTCCAGCTTGACGCATAAAAAAACGCCCTCCCGGCCGGGAGGGCGTTTTTGCATTTACAGGACTTCGAGCACGATGGCGCCGACGTAGTCGCCGGGGTGGAGCGGGCGCTCTTCGCCGTCGACCGTCAGGCGGAGCGTGCCGCCCGCCGCGCGAAGGGCCGCGCCGGGCGCGACGGTCAGGTGCGTGAGGTAGCACGTTTTCGTCACGTTCCAGACGGCTTTGTCGCCCAGGCGGACGATCGTGCCGTTGTTGACGGCGGGCGCGGGCGTCTGGGTGATGTTGCTGAGCTCTTCGCAGTTTTCGCTCGTGATCTGCGTCAGGCCGTCGCGGTAGGCGTAGTCGGCCGAGCTGATCGCGCCGGTCACCGCCGCGTTTTCGACCGTGACGTCCAGATTTTTCGCGCCCATGAGCGCGTCGCCGATGAATCCGCGCAGCTTTTCCGCGCCGGGCGGAGGCGGAGGCGGCAGGAAGCCCTCCGGCTTCGGCAGGCGGCGGTTGCAGCAGCGGAAGTTCGTTGTGGAGTTGAGGAAATCGCCCGTGACGTCCATGTTCGCGATGCGGACGAAGATGTCCTCGTCCGGGACGCCCGCCGTCAGGTCGCGGTCGTCGCGGACGTCCTTTTCGCCGACGGGGATGAGGAACGGATCGTCGCACATGCCGACGTCGTCGTTGTCCATGAGCTGGAGCACCGTGCCGTTTTTCGGCTCGAGCACCGCGCCGTCGAGGTCGATGTGCAGATTGGAGCCCTTGACGACGATGCACGATTTTTCCGTGCGCAGCGCCGCGCCGGAGTTGACCTTCAGCCAGCCGCCGTTGTGGCGGTGGCAGAACACGCCGAAGCGGCGGGAGTTGACGACCGTGCCGTCGGCAAACTCGACGCAGCCGTTGCCGAGGCTCATGAGCGCGGCCGTGTAGGCGACGTTGAACGTGCTGCCGCGCGACGTGTTGATGCAGCCCGGCTCGCCGAAGGCGTCGTAGTCAAAGCCGATGTCGTCGCAGATGCAGAAGAAGCCGTAGCCGTTGTCGCCCGTGATCTCGATGAGCGAGTCGTTGATGTCCATGCGGTTGACGCACGCGCCGTCGATGCTCAGAACGCCCCAGCGGTTGCAGGTGACGTGGCTGCGGTTGATGGTCAGGCGGCCCCTTTCGGCGAGGTTCAGCGCGCGCGTGTTGCCGCGCAGGCCGATGGCCCAGGGCGGCTCGACCATGCGCCCGGCGGCCTTTGCGGCATCGTAGGCCTCCGGCGTCGGTGCGTCGGCGGCCGCGGTGAACTCG
>CAVFYN010000057.1:2359-4526 GCA_963626425.1 Bacteroidaceae bacterium | reverse complement strand
GGCGTGGAGATATAGTCCTTGAACCGGCCGGGCACGGGGTTGAAGAGGTCGTGCACGTGGCCGAGGACGTTGTAGCAGTCCGTGATGGAGTCGACGATGACGCGGAAGGCGTACAGATCGTAAAGCTCGTTGATGTTTTTGTGCTGCGTGTACATCTTGCGGTAGATGGAGTACACGTGCTTCACGCGCGCCTGGATGGTGCATTTGATGCCGACGGATTCGAGCCGGGCGCTCAGCACGCCCTGGATCGTCTGCATGAATTTCTCGCCGGACTCCTTCTGCTCGTCGAGATACTGCATGATGCGCTTGTAGCCCTGCGGGTCGAGGTACTGAAGGCTCGCGTCCTCGAGCTCCCACTTGATCTTCTGCATGCCGAGCCGGTGTGCGAGCGGGGCGTAGATGTCCATGGTCTCCATGGACTTGCTGATCTGCTTGGCGGGCGTCTGGTATTCGAGCGTGCGCGTGTTGTGCAGGCGGTCGGCGATCTTGATGAGGATGACGCGGATGTCGTGGCTCATGGCCATGAACATCTTGCGCAGATTTTCCATCTGCTGCTCCTCGGTCGTCGAATACTGCACGCGCGTGAGCTTTGTGACGCCCTCGACGAGCTGCGCGACCGTCAGGCCGAACTGGCGCGAGATGTCGTCAAACGTCGCGTCCGTGTCCTCGATGCAGTCGTGCAGCAGCGCGCCGATGATGGCGTCGGTGTCCAGCCCGATCTCCGCGACGATCTGCGCCACGGCGAGCGGGTGGATGATATAGGGCGAGCCGTCCTTGCGCTTCTGGCCCTCGTGCTTTTTCGTCGCGTAGTCAACAGCCGCGTCGATGCGGGCCATGTCCGCGGAGGGGTTGTGCGCAAGAATGGCCGCCTTCATGGATTCATAGTGTTCGGAAACGGATTCCACGCTCAGTCACCTCCGGAAATTTCTCTAAGATGGATCATAATGCTGCTGGAATTGAGATCGACCTTTTTGCCGCCGTTTGTCAGGCGGATATGTAGCTCCTGCCGGCCCTCGCTCAGGTCGATGAGGCCGCGCTCGCAGAACACGTCCAGGCACACGCGCGTGCGCATGGGGCTCGCGGGCTTGCCGCACAGGTGGGAGATCTTGCGGGAAAGGCACGCCGCGTTTTCCAGAAGGCTTCCGCGGTCGGCGTTGGCCGAGAGGTATTTCCACACGGCGACGAACTCCTCGCGGCTCGGTGTGAGCGCGGCGGCCTCGCGCGCCGAGAGCGATTCGTGCGCGGACAGGCGGCGGTAGAGCGCGCCCTCCGTGTGCAGCTGCTCGCGCGTGCGCGAGCACGGGCGGATGTCGATGAGGTTGAGCTGCACCGAGCGCGTGCCGCGGTATTCGTTGATCTGCGGCGTGAAGGCGACTTCGACGATGTCGCCCTCGCAGACGGCGCTGCGCATGGCGGTCATGGAGAAGAAAATGGCGCCGAACACGTGGTTGCCGCGCCGCAGGCGCAGCTTTAAGTGCCGGCCCGCGCCGACCTCCGTCAGCTGCTCGACCCGGAGCTCGTCGAGGTAGAACACCGGCCGCGGCCACGACGCGCCGCACGGCTCAAGGTCGTCGAGCTTCTGGACGTTGGCAAGCGTCAGGTATTCCGGCGGGACGGCGCAGTCGATCTCCAGCGCGGCGCTCTGCTCGCCGGACTCGCAGAAGGCGGCGGCGAGCTTTGTGACCTGCTCGCGGAAGGCGTCGATGTTCTCGCGGCGGATCGTGAAGCCCGCGGCGAGGTCGTGCCCGCCGTAGTTTTCCAGCAGCGGCGCGAGCGCGGCGAGCGACGAGAACAGGTGGAACCCGCCGTAGCTGCGCGAGGACGCCTTGCCGCGGTCGCCGTCCATGCAGATGAGAAAGACGGGGCAGAGGTAGTCCTCGGCCAGGCGCGAGGCGACGATGCCCACGACGCCCTGATGCCACGTCTCGCTGGCCATGACGATGGCCTTGGGATCGTCGACGCTCTGCAGGCGGCTTTTCGCGTCGGCGTAGATGTCCGCCTCGATGAGCTGGCGCTCGCGGTTGAGCTCGCACAGCTGCGCGGCGAGCTCCTTTGCGCGCGCTTCGTCGTCCGTCAGGAACAGCTCGAGCGCGAGGTCGACCTGCCCGAGGCGGCCGGCGGCGTTGATGCGCGGGGCGAGCATATAGCCGATCGTCCCGGCCGTGAT
>CAVFYN010000057.1:0-2349 GCA_963626425.1 Bacteroidaceae bacterium | reverse complement strand
GCCGTGATGGGCTTGCCGGCGCAGCCGCACTCGTCCATGAGCGCGCGGATGCCGGGCCGCGCAGGTTTTTGCAGCGCGGCCAGACCCGCGCGGACGAATGCGCGGTTTTCCTCCAGAAGCGGCATGACGTCGGCGACCGTGCCCATGCAGACGAGGTCTGCGTAGCGGGCGAGCATGGCGTCCTGGTCGCCGCAGATGGCCGCGGCCAGCTTGAACGCGACGCCGACGCCCGCGAGCGCCGGGTTCGGGTACGAGCACGCGTCCTGCCGCGGATCGACGACGGCGCAGGCGGCGGGAAGCTCCGTCTTGCACTCGTGGTGGTCCGTGACGACGAGGTCGACGCCGAGTTCTTTACACAGCGCCGCCTCCTCGACGGCCGTGATGCCGCAGTCGACCGTGATGATGAGCTGCACGCCCTTGCTTTGCAGCGAGCGGATGGCGGGCTCGTTGAGCCCGTAGCCCTCTTCGAGGCGGCCGGGGATATAGCTTGTGCAGTTTGCGCCCGCGCGGCGCAGAAAGTCCGTCAGAAGGCACGTCGAGGTGATGCCGTCGACGTCGTAGTCGCCGAACACGGCGATGTGTTCGCCTCGCTCGAGGGCGGATTTTACGCGCGCGGCCGCGGCGTCCATACCGCAAAGCAGCATGGGGTCATGCAGCGTCTCATCCGGCGACAAAAATGCGAGCGCCTTGTCCGGCGTGTCGTAGCCGCGGCTGCACAGCACGCACGCGGCGAGCGGGCTGACGCCGGCCTGACGAAGCGCTTCCGCGTCGCCAGGCCGGTAGCCCGAAACATTCCAGGTTCCGTATTTCAATTTTGATGCACATCCAAAAAATTTCTTTTTGCTGTATTATATCAAATTTCATCGCTTTTCACAATGAGAAATTGCCCGGATTGGTAAATTTGCAGAAAAAAGCCGCGCCGCACGGCTTTGACGCGTCTCGCGCGCGCCGGGCGGTACAATGTCCGCGGAGGAGGTGAGGCCATGGCGCGGCGATGGCGGCGCATCGCGGCGGCGCTGCTGCTGCCGGCGCTTTTGTGGCTTTGCTGGTTTGAAAACCGCTGCATCGTCTCGGAAGTGTACGAGGTCACGCTTCCCGCGCTGGGCGCGGCGTTCGACGGGCTTCGCGTCGCGCTTGTGACGGACACGCAGGGCGCGGCCTTCGGCCGGGACAACGCGCGGCTCATCGCGGCGGTGCAGTCCGCGCGGCCCGACCTCATCGCCGTCTGCGGCGACATGATCGAGGACGCATCGGACATCCCCGCGTGCGCGTCGCTGCTCGGCAATCTCACGGCGTTGGCGCCGGTCTATTACGTCACGGGCAACCACGAGTGGGCGTCCGGCGCGGCGCGCGAGCTGATGGACACGCTCGAAATAGCGGGCGTGACGGTGCTCGGCAACGACTACCGCGTGCTCGGGCGCGGCGGCGAAAAACTTGTCATATCGGGCGTGCACGACCCGAACGGACCATACGACATGGAGCGCCCGGCGCAGCTCGTTGCGCGCATCCGCGAGAGCGAGCCCGCCGCGCCGATCCTCATGCTCGCGCACCGAAATGACGGTCTGGAGATGTGGGCCGCGCTCGGCGTCGATCTCGTCCTCTGCGGCCACGGGCACGGCGGCGTCATCTGCCTGCCAGGGATCGGCGGGCTGCTCGGCGTGGACCGGTCGTTTTTCCCGAAATACTCGGCCGGACTATATTCCAGGGACGGAACGCGCATGGCCGTCAGCCGCGGACTCGGCCCGGCCGGCGGGCTCCCGCGGCTGGGCAACCGGCCGGATGTTCCTATTATCATCCTGCGCGCGGGGAAAGCGTAAACAAAATGTAAATTCTGGCCGCCCGTGGTTGTAAAAACCGCGCCGGCCTGTATAATAGCCTCAGGTGATAAAAATGTTTCGAAAGATGGGCTATGCTCTTCAGAATTTCATGAGCGGGCGCGCGGGCGCCGATCAGCTGTGCTGGGCGCTGCTCGTGCTCGGGCTGATTTTGAACCTCGTCGGGTCGCTGACGGGGCTGTCCGTGCTGTGCCTGCTCGCTTATATTCCGTTTGCCTGGACGCTCTACCGCATGTTCTCGCGCAACGTGGAAAAGCGGCGGCAGGAAAACGCCGCGTTCACGGGCGTGTTCCGCCGGATGCGCGACCGGGACCATCGCTACTTCGTCTGCCCCAAATGCCGCCAGCGCGTCCGCGTGCCGAAGGGCAAGGGCAAGATCAGCATCCGCTGCCCGCAGTGCGGCGAGAGATTCGTGAAAAAGACATAATCCGAAAAAGCCGTCCACGCTTGTGGACGGCTTTTTTTGCGCGTCAAACGCCTCGCAGAGTTTCGCCGCCGCAGCGGCGAAATGAAA
>CAVFYN010000056.1:0-25914 GCA_963626425.1 Bacteroidaceae bacterium | reverse complement strand
GAAGAAAGAGGCCCTGAAGCCCGCAAAGCCGCAGGAGTCCCGCCCCGCCCGCAGGGCAGAGCCCGCCCCGGCGCCCGCTCCGGCCCCGGCCCCGGCTCCCGTGCAGGAGGCACCGAAGGCGCCCGTCCACTATGAGCCCGCCGAGCCCGGCTCGACGGAGGAGAAGATCGAGGTCTTTCTGAAGGGCCTGCTCGAGCACATGGGCTCCGACGCCGTGCCGCACGCCATGCACACCGACGACGGCTACCAGGTCGACCTCGTCGGCAGCAGCCTCGGCATGCTCATCGGCCGCCGCGGCGAGACGCTCGACGCCATCCAGCACCTCACAAACTACGCCGTCAACCACGGCGCGAGCCGCCGCGTGCGCATCACGGTCGACGCCGAGAACTACCGCGCCAAGCGCGAGGAATCCCTCGTCCGCCTGGCCCAGAAGGTCGCCGGCAAGGTCGTCCGCTACCGCCGCAACATGACGCTCGAGCCCATGAACGCCTACGAGCGCCACGTCATCCACGCCGCGCTGCAGGACGATCCGAACGTCACGACCTACTCCACCGGCACCGAGCCGAACCGCCGCATCGTCGTCGCATACTGCCGCGACCAGCAAGCGTAAAAAAGAATGCCGCAGACATAGTCTGCGGCATTCTTTTTTACAAGGTGCGCCCCGACTGCGCGCACGCCCCGCACAGCGGGGCGCACACTTGCGGGCCGTAAAGAGTTTTTTCCGAGGTACACGTCCTCATTCAAACCGCCTGCGGGCGGGAATAAGGATAGGAGGCTACGGTCCCCCCGGAAAAAACGATTCCAATTTTTTCGCCGCCTGCGGGCGGCGAACTCTGCGAGGCCGCTTCTGTAAGCGGCCCCGAAACGAAAATGAGCCGCGGAAAGCTGCCCGCGGCCCTTCTTTTTCTGTCAGACTTTACGTCGGGAACGGCAGGAAATAGACCGCGTCCGGCTGCTCGCTGCCGCGCAGCGTGATGCGTACGCCGTCTGGCTGCCACCGCACGTCAAAGGTCGCTTCCGCGCCGTCGTTGGCGACATCGGCAGAAAAGCTGACGCGGAAATTGTCCGCTTCCCCGCTCGCCCAGAGCCGGACGCGCAGATGATCCGCCCCGAACGGCCAGTCCGGCTCGCCGAGCTCCGTCACGCTCAGCGTATACCGCCCGTCCGGCGAGCTCTCGTGCAGCAGCTCCTTCGATCGTCCCGTCAGCAGCAGCAAGCATCCGGCCAGCGCCGCCAGCAGCAAAATCGCCGTCTCGACGATCAGCGCGATCTTCATTGCCTTTGTTTTCATCTTTGTCCTCTCTCAAAAAAGCGCCGCGGCAGGATCACTGCCGCGGCGCTTTGGGTCTGCATAAAAAGCCTCGCAGAGTTTGCGCCCGCAGGCGCAAATCAAATCAAAATCATTTTTTACGAGGGCGTGTACCTCGGAAAAAATACCGCTCAGCCCGCAAGTGTGCGTCCCGCCCTGCGGGCGGGGCGTGCGCGCAGTCGGGCTGCAGCCCCTCCCGAACGAGAGCCCAGCGCAGCGGGTCTCGTTCGGAAGCGCCCGTCAGGGCGCGTTATCCCTGCGCCTGCAGCAGGCGCACCATCGCCACGATGGCCTCGGCGGCGCCGTCGATGCCGAACTTGCCGGAGTCGATGGTCAGGTTGTACGTCCGCGCGTCGCCCCAGCGCTTCTGGGTGAAGAATTCGTAGTAGTCGCTGCGGCGCTTATCCTGCTTGCGCAGCGTCTTTTCCGCCAGCTCCGGCGCGACGCCGTAGAACTTCACGGCGCGGTCCTTGCGGAACTCCGGATTGGCGTGGACGAACACGTTCAGGCAATGCGGCGTGTCGCGCAGGACATAGTCCGCGCAGCGGCCGACGATGACGCAGTTGCCGTCCTTGGCGATGCGCCGGACGACGTCGAACTGCGCGATGGCGAGCTTCTGGTTGAGCGGGAGCACGTCCGCGCCGCTCGCGGCCGTGGACAAATAAGTACCGTAGAGCAGCGAGCTGGTGAGCGCCTCGTCATACTGCCGGACGGCCGGAACGCTGAAGCCCTCCTGCTCGGCCGTCATGGTCAGGATCTCCTTATCATAAAACTTATACCCGAGCGCCTGCGCGACCTTCTGGCCGATGTCCTTGCCGCCGGAGCCGTACTGTCTGCCGATCGTGATGATCATAATCGTGACCTCCTTATGTTCTTATGCAAAACATATTCCCTGTGGCTATAAAATAGCACAGCTGTGGATTTCGCACAAGTTATTCTTAGACTTCTGCCGGAATTTTTGCGATTATCGCCAAAATTCATCGTAACTTTTGCACAAATTGACGAGCATCAGGCCAGCGCGAGGCAGACGTACGTGCGGTAGAAGATGACGGCCATCTCCTGGCGCGTGAGGATGCCGTTCGCATTGAACGAGCCGTCCGCGCGGCCGTGCATGATGTCCAGCGCGCCGAGGGCGCCGACAGCCTCGCGGCAGTCGTCCCGGATGAGCGCATCGTCCGTGTAGGCCGTTTTGCCCGCGGCCGTGACGCCGTTGGCTTTGAGCAGCGCGTAGGCAACGCGCGCAAATTCCTGCCGCGTGATGGGCGCGTCGGGGTCAAAATTGCCCTGCGCGTCCACGTCCATGAGCCCGGCGGAGACGACGAGCGCGACGGCGTTGTGCGCCCAGTGGCCCTTCGGGACGTCGGAGGCCACGTTCACGCCGGACAGGCTGCCGTCCGACGTGCCGCCGACGAGATTGGCCAGGACCTGCGCCACGTGCGCGCGCGTGAGCGTCTTGCCCGGGCGGAACGAGCCGTCTGCATAGCCGTTGATCGCGCCCTGAAGGCCGAACCACTGGATCTCTGTCGCGCCCCAGCAGGAACTAACGTCCGTGTACAGCCAGCCGCCCGACTTCGCGGCAAGCGCGCGCGCGTCGTCCGCGATGCGCGATGCGGCCTTCTCATCGCCCGGCTGCGAGAGCCCCGCGCCGCGCAGGCCGCGCTCGAAGCCGTTTTCGTTGCTGAGCACCATAAAATCGTCATACCGCGCAAGCGCAAGCGCCGCGTCGTCCTGCGCCGTCGCCCAGATCTCGAGCGCCGGGAGCGCGGAGAGCGCGTAGCTCAAATAGTACATCGGCTGCGAAAAGCTGTGGTGCACCCAGATCCAGTACGTGCCGAGGCTGTCGCCCGCGAGCGCGGCGAGGCCGTACTCGCCGAGGATGTCGATGTACATCTCCGCGAGCGCCTCGGGCGACGACGGCGTCTGGGTGAATGCGCGGTACTGGAACTCGTCCATGATGCACCCGAGCACGACGGACGAGAGGACGTCCGTCACCTCCGTCTCGCGCGCGGCATCGGCGTCCACGCCGAAAATTTCGTCGTAGTAGAGCGTGTAGAGAAGCTCGAGGCCCTGCGAATGGACCTCGGCCGAGTCCGTGTCGGCGTCAGAGCCGTATGTAAAGTAATTATAGTAATGGCCGAGCTCGTGGCTGATGCCGGACACGCCGTCCAGCCCGCCGCTATTTGGCAGGAACAGATACGGCGCCTCGTAGGCGTACAGGTACGTCGTAAAGCCCGCGTCGGCCTTCTCCGGCGCGGCGGTGACGTCGTAGTAGCCGTAGGAGATCATATAGTCGAGCGCGTCATGCAGGTCCGGAAAATGCCGGTCGGCCACGCCCGCGACGGCGCCGAGCGCGGCCTCGCCGCTCTCCGGCCCGCTCTCCGTGCCCTCGGTCAGGAGCAGCAGGCGCAGGAACACGGGCGAAATCTCCTCGCGCACGATGCTCCGCACGGGCTCATAGGCCGCGTAGCCGCCGCTGCGGCCGTAGGAATCGTAGAGAAGCTGCACGGCCTTCTCGCCGCTGCCGGCCTCTTTTTTCATCGCGGCGACCATTTTGAGGTACAGCCCGCCGACATCCTTGATGAGCGCGTCATACGAGTCGTGCCCGTTCGCGAGCGTCTGGTAATACGCCGTCGTGTACTGGTCGGCGATCTGCGAGAGCTTCGTCTGCGTGTCCGCCGCGCCGGAGAGCGCGGCCTCGATGTCCGCCTCGTCGACAACGTCGCGCACGGCCTGCGCGCACGGGGACTTCAAAAGCGTGCGCAGGCAGTCGGTCAGGATGTTCAGCACCTCGGTGTATTCGTCGCTCGCCTGCAAATAGGCCGCCTCGGCCGCGCTTGATCGCGTGTCGCGGTCGTAGTCGATCATCGCGAGCGTGTAATTCGTCGCGGCGGCCGTCAGGTCGGCGTATAGTTCAAAAACCGCCGTCTGAACGGCCGTCGCGTTCGCGGCGCTCTTGGCCGCCGTGCACGCCTGCGACGACACCTTGCGCACGGCGTCCATGTCGAGGTCGATGATCTCCAGATCGTCAAAGTCGACGCGCGCCGGCGCGGCGAGCGCGCCGCCCGTCAGCAGCAGCGATAGCGCCAGCAGCAGCGACACCATGCGCAAAAGCCATGTTTTTTTCATAGCGTCCTCTCTTTCCGCCCCGAGGGGCCAAAGCGGGTTTTCTTTGTACCCATCTTATCACGCCGCCCGCCAAAGTGCAATTTCCGCCGGCGCTTCCGGCCTTAAATTTTGTTCAGTCCGCGCGCCGAATCGCGGCAGTTTTTGCGGACAGGCCGTTGACGGATGCGGGATAACCCCTTATAATAATAAAAGTGAATCTTCGCGCCCCGCCCAGGCGGAGCGACATAAAACTGGAGGTTAAACACAATGAGAGATCTTTATGTTGTCAACTGCTGCCGCACGGCAGTCGGTTCTTTCGGCGGCAGCCTGAAGGACGTCCCCGCCGCTGAGCTCGGCGCCATCGTCGTCAAGGAGGCCCTCAATCGCGCCGGCGTCAAGCCGGAGCAGGTCGACGAGGTCATGTTCGGCTGCTGCATCAGCGCCGGCCTCGGCCAGAACGTCGCCCGCCAGGTCACGCTCAAGGCGGGTCTTCCGATGAGCGTCCCGGCTTACTCCATCAACATGGTCTGCGGCTCCGGCATGAAGAGCGTCATCGAGGCCGGCCGTGCCATCGCCTCCGGCGACGCCGAGATCGTCGTCTGCGGCGGCACCGAGAACATGTCCGCGGCTCCGTACGTCGTTCCGGATGCCCGCTGGGGCGCCCGTATGTTCGACAAGAAGATCGTCGACACCATGGTCAAGGACGGCCTGTGGGATGCGTTCAACAACTACCACATGGGCACGACCGCCGAGAACATCTGCGACATCTGGGGCATCACCCGTGAGGACCTCGACGAGTTCGCTCTGTCCTCCCAGATGAAGACGAAGGCCGCGCAGGAGTCCGGCCGCTTTGACGACGAGATCGTCCCGGTCCCGGTCAAGGTCAAGAAGCAGATGGTCGAGTTCAAGGTCGACGAGTTCCCGCGCGCTTCCACGACGGCCGAGGGCCTCGCGAAGCTCAAGACCGCGTTCCCGACCTCCACGGACAACAAGTTCGTCGCTAATGGCGGCACCGTTGAGGACACGTTCGACGCCAAGGCCTGCAAGCCGGCTCAGGCCGACGCCGGCCAGCCGCGCGTGACCGCCGGCAACGCCTCCGGCATCAATGACGGCGCTGCCGCCATCGTCCTCGCCTCCGGCGAAGCCGTTGAAAAGTACGGCCTCAAGCCGATGGCCAAGCTCGTCTCCTGGGGTCAGGGCGGCGTCGATCCGAAGATCATGGGCACCGGCCCGGTCCCGGCTTCCCGCCAGGCCATGGCCAAGGCCGACATCACCATCGACGACATCGACCTCATCGAGGCCAACGAGGCGTTCGCCGCGCAGTCCATCGCCGTTGCCCGCGAGCTCGGCTTTGACATGGCGAAGGTCAACGTCAACGGCGGCGCGCTGTCCATCGGCCACCCGGTCGGCTGCTCCGGCGCCCGTATCATCGTCACCCTGCTCCATGAAATGGAGAAGCGCGACGACGCGAAGAAGGGCCTCGCCACGCTGTGCATCGGCGGCGGCATGGGCGTTGCCACCATCTTCGAGAAGTGCTAAGATCCTGACACTTCGCTCCCGGTCCCTTGCGGGACCGGGAGTTTTTTCTTGACAACGCCCGCCGGCGCGCGATAGAATAAAAATACAGCAGAATAAGACAAAGGCAATGACGAAGAGGAGCGGGCCCGGCGCTTTCAGAGAGCCGGCGGCAGGTGCAAGCCGGTAAGCGGACGGCCCAGGCTCTATGGCTTCCGAGCCGGCCGTTCGAGCGCAAGGCGCAAGGGCGACCCGCGCGCGCCGCGTTACGGGCGCATGAGGTGACGGGCTTCGGCCCGTAAGCTGAGTGGTACCGCGGGGTCTGCCCGTCTCAAGCGTTTGCTTGGGGCGGTTTTTTTATGGAAAGCAGGAGGACAACAGCATGGACAACTACCGCATCGGAACAAAATGCGTGCAGGGCGGCTACCGCCCCGGCAACGGCGAGCCGCGCCAGGTGCCGATCATCCAGAGCACGACGTTCAAATACACAACGGGCGAGGCCATGGGCCGCCTGTTTGACCTCGAGGATTCGGGCTACTTCTACTCCCGCCTCCAGAATCCGACGAACGACACCATCGCCGCGAAGATCTGCGAGCTTGAGGGCGGCACGGCCGCCATGCTGACCTCGTCCGGCATGGCCGCGAACTTCCTCGCCGCGTTCAACATCTGCGAGTGCGGCGGCCACATCGTCTCGAGCTCGACGATCTACGGCGGCACGTACAACCTCTTCTCCGTCACAATGCGCCGCATGGGCATCGACGTCACGTTCGTCGCGCCGGACTGCTCGGATGAGGAGCTCGCCGCCGCGTTCCGGCCGAACACGCGCCTGGTATTCGGCGAGACGATCGCAAACCCCGCCCTCACGCTGCTCGACATCGAGCGCTTCGCGCGCGCGGCGCACGAGCACGGCGTGCCGCTCATCGTGGACAACACGTTCGCCACGCCCGTGAACTGCCGCCCGTTCGAGTGGGGCGCGGACATCGTGACGCACTCGACGACGAAGTACATGGACGGCCACGGCGCGGCCGTCGGCGGCGCGATCGTCGACTCCGGCAAATTTGACTGGACGAAATACCCCGAGAAATTCCCGGGCCTCTGCACGCCGGACGAGAGCTACCACGGCGTGACGTACACCGAGCGTTTCGGCCTCGGCGGCGCGTACATCACGAAGGCGACGGCGCAGCTCATGCGCGACTTCGGCATGTGCGCCGCGCCGATGAACGCCTACCTGCTCGGCCTCGGGCTGGAGAGCCTGCACGTGCGCATGCGCCAGCACTGCGCCGGGGCGCTGGCCGTCGCGAAATTCTTAAGCGAAAACGAGCACGTCGCGTGGGTGAACTACGCCGGCCTTCCCGGCGACCCGCAGCACGCGCTCGCGGAGAAATATATGCCCGGCGGCACGTGCGGCGTCGTGAGCTTCGGCGTCAAGGGCGGCCGCGCCGCGGCCGAGACGATGATGGCGCACCTTCGCATCGCCGCCATCGAGACGCACGTGGCCGACGCGCGCTCGTGCTGCCTGCACCCGGCCAGCACGACGCACCGCCAGATGTCCGACGACGAGCTCATCGCCGCGGGCGTCCCGGCCGACCTCGTCCGCCTGTCCGTCGGCCTCGAGGACCCCGAGGACCTCATCGCCGACCTCGCCCAGGCGCTCGACGCCATCGGATAATTCCGCAAAAACCTCAAAGGAGGGCTTTTCATGCCGATCAAAATTCCAAACGATCTGCCCGCCGTGCAGACGCTCGCACAGGAAAATATTTTCGTCATGACCGAAACGCGCGCCATCACGCAGGACATCCGCCCGCTGCGCATCCTGCTGCTCAACCTCATGCCGAAGAAGATCGAGACGGAGACGCAGCTGACGCGCATGCTCAGCAACACGCCGCTCCAGCTCGAGCTGACGCTCATCCGCGTCCGCTCGCACATCGCGCAGAACACGTCCGCCGGCCACCTGCTCGCGTTTTACAAGACGTTCGACGAGGTGGAAAACGAGAATTTCGACGGCATGATCATCACCGGCGCGCCCGTGGAGCTCATGCCGTTCGAGCAGGTGGACTACTGGGACGAGCTCTGCCGCATCATGGAGTGGAGCAAAACGCACGTCCACTCGACGTTCCACATCTGCTGGGGCGCGCAGGCGGGGCTTTACTACCACTACGGCATTCAAAAGCGCCTTCTGCCCGAAAAGCTCTTCGGCGTGTTCGCCCATCACGCGGACTATAAAAATTCCATGCTCCTGCGCGGGTTCGACGACCGCTTTTTCGTCCCGCACTCGCGCCACACGACCGTCGACCGCGCCGACATCGAGGCCGTGCCGGATCTGCGTGTCATCGCCTCGTCGGACGAGGCGGGCGTTTACATCGTCTCGTCGAAGGGCGGCCGCCAGATCTTCATCATGGGCCACTCGGAGTACGACCCGCTCACGCTCGACGCCGAGTACCGCCGCGACAAATCCGCCGGCGAGGCCATCGCCCTGCCGAAGCACTACTACCCCGGCGACGACCCGGAAAAAGCCCCCGTCGTCACCTGGCGCAGCCACGGCAGCCTGCTGTACTCGAACTGGCTGAACTATTTCGTCTACCAGACGACGCCGTATGACCTCCACGAGCTGCACTAAGGCCCGTCCGCTTGACAAATTCCCCGAAAACGTGCATGATAGATAATTGACAATGTCCGCGCATCTTCGCGCGATTTTCGGTTGAGGAGATTTGGGAACTATGACTGACTACACTTCGCTTTACCAGCAGAAAAAAGGCACGGTGGACGACGCGCTCGGGCTCATTTCGTCCGACATGGTCGTGTATTTCGCGAGCGACTGCAACGAGCCCATCGCGCTTTTGAAGCGGCTGCACACCGTCGCGCCGCGCGTGAAAAACGTCCTTTGCTACAAAAGCCGCCTCGGCCCGTACCCGTTCATGGGCGATCCCTCGCTTCGCGGCCACATCAAATACACGAACTTCTTCTTCGGCGCCGGCTGGCAGGACGGCTTCAAGCAGGGCATCGCGTCCTACACGCCGACGGACCTGTGCGACTGGGCGCCCATCGTCGCGAGCACGCGCCCGGGCGATATTTTCTACGCCGCCGTCTCGCCCATGGATGCAGACGGCAACTTCTGCATCGGCCTGAGCCTTATGAGCGAGTGGGAGATGCTGCCGACGTGCAAACGGATCGTCGTCGAGGTCAACCCGAACCTTCCGAGAGTCGAAGGCGGCCTTCAGATCAACGTGCGCGACGTCGAGCTCATCTACGAGTCGGACGAAGCCGTCCCCGAGGTCCCGTCGGCCGCGCCGAACGCGGACGAGGTGAAGATCGCGCAGTACTGCCGCGAGCTCATCCACGACGGCGACTGCATCCAGCTCGGCATCGGCTCGCTCCCGAACGCGCTGGCCGACGAGATGATGGACCTGCACGAGCTCGGCCTGCACACGGAGATGTTCACGACGAAAATGGGCGAAATGGTCCGCAAGGGCGTCATCACCGGCGAGCACAAGAAAATCGACACCGGCCGCCACGTCTTCGGCTTCGCCGGCGGCGACCGGGCGCTCTATGACACGCTCGCGCAGGATAAGCACTGCATGGTCCGCCCGACGTCGTATGTCAACAACCCGTTCGTCATCGCGCAGCTGGACAATTTCGTGTCCATCAACACGTGCATCGAAATGGACCTGACCGGCCAGGTCTGCTCGGAGTCCATCGGCCCGCGCCAGTTCTCCGGCACGGGCGGCTCCATCGACTTTGCCTACGGCGCGCTGCATAGTAAGGGCGGCCGCGGCATCCTCGCCTTTACGTCCACGGCCAAGCACGGCGAATCGAAGATCCGCTGCACCCTGACCCCCGGCGCGGCCGTTTCCATCCCGCGCAGCTACGTCGACTACATCGTCACCGAGTACGGCGTGGCGCGTCTTCGCGGCAAAATGGTCTGCGAGCGCGTCGAGGCCCTCATCGCCATCGCGCACCCGGACTACCGCGCCGAGCTGCGGAAGCAGGCCGAAGAGCTGCTCTACATCTAACCTGAAAGGAACCCCGCACTATGTCTGAACCCGATACGCTCTACACCCAGGCGGGCATGGAGGCCTCCGTCCGCAAATTCGTCGAATGGCTCAACTCCGACGACCCGACGAGCCTGTGCGCTATGCTCGCGCCGGAGTTTGTCAGCTGCGATTTTGAAAAGAAGGAGACCGTCGTCCGCTACCCCGTGCGCAAATGGATGCGCAACCCCGGCGGCGTCATGCACGGCGGCGCCGTCGCCGCGGCCATGGACACCGGCATGGGCGCGCAGACGTTCTACTGGGCCGGCGAGCGCGTCACGCCGACCATCAACATGATCTCGAATTTCCAGCGGCCCGTGCCGCTCGGCTCCATG
Organism: Bacteroidaceae bacterium; assembly: GCA_963626425.1. GTDB lineage: Bacteria > Bacillota > Clostridia > Oscillospirales > Oscillospiraceae > CAKTOF01. Next base: position 15,622 of record CAVFYN010000056.1, on the reverse strand, counting down.
CTCTACGTCCGCGCGCGCATGACGTGCGTCGGCCGCACCATGATCTACGCCACGAGCGAGGCCTGGGTCGACGACGAGCCGGACCGCCTGCTCGTCACCGCCTCGGGCGTGTACCACGTCCCGTCGCACAAAGCCTGAACCGTAAATCAGTTTGCAGAAAGGAGTCTTCCCCCCATGGCTTACACAACCGAAGATTATCAGCAGCTCTACCGCCAGAAAAAATGCACCGTCGCCGACGCGCTGACGTACATCCACTCGCACGACGTCGTCGGCTTCTCCGGCGACTGCAACGAGCCCGTCGCCATGCTCGAGCAGATGCACACCATCGCGCCGTACGTGGAGGACGTCGTCTGCTTCAAGGGCCGCATCGGCACATATGAATTCGTCCACGGCGACAATATGTCCGGCCACATCAACACCGCCGGCTTCTTCTACGGCCCCGGCTGGTACGAGGGTCACCAGAAAAAGAACGTCTCGTTCGTCCCGGCCGACCTGTGCGACTATGGCTCGTTCGTCTCGCAGGCAAAGCCCGTGACGGTCTTTGCCGCCGCCGTCTCGCCCATGGACGAGTTCGGCAACTTCTGCGTGGGCCTGAGCATGATGTGGGAGCGCGAGTTCTTCTCGACGGCCGACCGCATCATTCTGGAGGTCAACCCGCGCCTGCCGCGCGTGGCGGGCGGGCTGCGCATCAACATCAACAAGGTCACCTGCCTCTACGAGCGCGACGCGCCCGTCATGGAGTTCCCGGCCAAGGAGCCGACGGCGGACGAGCGCAAGGTCGCCCAGTACTGCCGCAGCCTCATGCGCGACGGCGACTGCATCCAGCTCGGCATCGGCTCGCTTCCGAACGCGCTGGCCTCGGAGATGATGGACCTGAAGGACCTCGGCATCCACACGGAGATGTACACCGCCGCCATGGGCGAAATGATCCGCAAGGGCGTCGCGACCGGCGAGCGCAAGCAGATCGACATCGGCGTCCACATCGGCACGTTCGCCGGCGGCGACCAGGCGCTCTATGACACGCTCGGCAAGATCCCGACGTGCCGCATGGTCCCGTGCTCGTATGCCAACAACCCCGCCATCATCATGCAGAACGACAACATGGTCTCCGTGAACACGTGCATCGAAATGGACCTCACGGGCCAGGTCTGCTCCGAGACGATCGGCGTCAAGCAGTATTCCGGCACCGGCGGCGCCATGGACTTCGCCTACGGCGCGCTGCACTCCAAGGGCGGCCGCGGCATCGTCGCGTTTTTGTCCACGACAAAGACCGGCATCTCCAAGATCAGCTGCTGCCTGACCCCGGGCGCGGCCGTGTCCATCCCGCGCGACTACGTCGACTACATCATCACCGAGTACGGCATCGCCCCCATGCGCGGCCGCTCCGTCCGCAAGCGCGTGGAAAACCTCATCGCCATCGCCCACCCGGACCACCGCGCCGAACTGAGAAAACAGGCCGAAGCGCTGTTTTATATCTGAGCACAAAAATCAAATCCCGCGAGCCGGACACCCGGCCCGCGGGATTTTTTTGCCCGCAGCGTTTTGCCGTGCGCCCTGCAGGGGCGGATATCATCCGCCCGCCGTGTATGCTCCGAGCCGAAATAGCCGCACGCGCCAAAGCCTCCCCTTTTAAGGGGAGGTGGCACGCCGTCAGGCGTGACGGAGAGGTGGGGCGGAGGGTTTTGCGTGCACCACCGTAGGCGCGCCGGTAAGGCGATGGCCCACCTCTCAGTCGGCTCCGCCGACAGCTCCCCTTAAAAGGGGAGCCAGCCGGATAGCAGATTCCGCAATCGGTGCGGTACAGACGCGAAGGCGCAGTTGTAGGGCGGGATGACCCCATCCCGCCGGGGGGCACCGATTGCGGAACGCAGCAAAATAGAATGTCATTCAGAGGGCGCGAAACGCCCGTGGAATCTTGCCGATTACGGTATGCCGATTGCGAACCAGCGCCTAATAAGACCTGTCACCCTGAGCGCAGTCGAAGGGTCTGCCCGATTGCGGTAGTCCTTCATTTATCTCCAGCGCTGGATGAATACGAAAGACTACCGCAATCGGCAAGATTCCACGCCGCTTTGCGGCTCTGAATGACATCCTGTTTTGGCGCTGGATCGCAATCGGTCCCATCCCCCCAATTTATGCACCCTGTCCGAAATCGCCCGCGAATTTTTTGACAATCCGCCGGAACCTTGGTATAATACCAGTGTTGAAACCTTGGAACCGTTCCATGGTTTTTAGTTTCCCGGAAAGGACGCGCGCGGTATGCATTTTGCGATCATCATCTGTCTTTATCTTCTTGTCACCGTCGCCATCGGTCTGGCCTCGTCGCGGCATACGAAATCGGCCGCGGCGTTTCAGGGTGCGGGCCTCGGCGTCGGGGCCATCGTGTTTGCCTCGGCCGGCGAGTGGCTCGGCGGGACGGCGACGACCGGCGTGGCCGAGTACGGCTTCACGTTCGGCATCTCCGGCGCGTGGTACACCATCGCAAACGCGGCGGGCGTCCTGTTCCTCGCGCTGTTTTTCGCGAAGCTCTACCGCAGCGCGGGCGCGAAGACCGTGCCGGGCATCATTGAAAAATACCTCGGCGTGCGCGCGCGCGTCATCGCAAGTCTTTTGCTCGTGCTCGTCATGCTCGCCGTCGGCGTGTCGCAGATGATCGCGGCGGGCAAGCTCGGGCAGGCGCTGTTCGGGCTCGATTTCCGTGTGACAGTCGCGGTGTTCGCGTTCGTGCTCGTCGGGCTGACGCTGCTCGGCGGCATGAACGTCATCAGCGCGACGAACCGGCTGCACCTGGTCGTCATGTACGGCGGCGTGCTGCTCGCGGCCATTTTGACCATCCGCTCGCTCGGCGGCTGGGGCGGCTTCACCGAGAGCGCCCGCGCGCTGGACGGCGACTACCTCAGCCCGACGGCCATCGGCGGGGCGAAGGTCTCGTCGTGGCTCATCGCGAGCCTGCTCGGCGCGTGCACGGCGCAGGCCGGCATCCAGCCCGTCCTCGCCGCCAAGGACGAGCACACCGCGCGCAAGGCCTGCTTTGCCACGGCGCTCGTCGTCGCGCCGTTCGGCCTCATCACGGCGACGCTCGGCATCTGCGCGAAGATCATGAGCGTCTCCGGCACGCTCACGGGCGCGGACGGCGCGCTCGTCACCGAAGCAAAGCTCGGTCTGTCCACGCTCATGCTCCACCTGCCGCCCGTCGCGGGCGGGCTCGTCATGGCGGGCATCCTCGCGGCCATTTTGTCCACGGCCTCGCCCATCGTCCTCGCCGCGGGCACGCTTTTAACGAGCGACCTCTACGGCCGTGTCCTCCGCCCGGACGCCACGGACCGCCAGCTGCTGCGCGCCAGCCGCATCACGACGGCCGCGGCCGGCCTCGTCTGCTGCCTGGCCGCCATCGTCCTCGTCGGGCGCAGCCTCGACCTTGACATCGTTTACGCGGCCTACTCGCTGCGCGGCGCGGTGTTCATCATCCTGCTGTTCGGCATCTACTGGAAGCGGGCGACGGAGCGCGGCGCGTGCGTGAGCATGCTCTGCACGGCCGCCGTCGTCATCTTCTGGGCCGTGTTCAAAAACCGCACGGGCGTCTACCCCGTCGCCCCGTGGCTGACGGAGACGTACGCGGCGCTCATCGCGGCCGTCGCCACGATGTTCCTCGCCTCGCTCGTCACGAAAAAGCCCGCGCGCTTGTGAACTTTCTGCCAATGGCTTGCCAAACCCGGTTCGCCCTGCTATACTAGCCCTTACCAATTTGAAAGGACTGGACCAAATGACAAATATCTGGCACGATATGGACCCCGCGCGCGTCAGCCCGGAGGACTTTGTCGCCGTCATCGAGATCGAAAAGGGCTCGAAAAATAAATACGAGCTGGACAAGCAGACCGGCCACCTGATCCTGGACCGCGTGCTGTTCACCTCGACGCACTATCCGGCCAACTACGGCCTCATCCCGCTGACCTACGCCGACGACGGCGACCCGCTCGACGTGCTCGTACTGTGCAGCGAGTCCATTCTGCCCATGAGCCTCGTCCGCTGCCGCCCCATCGGCGTCATGCGCATGATCGACTCCGGCGCGCTCGACGAAAAGATCATCGCCGTCCCGTTCGGCGACCCGAACTACAGCTGCTACACCGACATCGACCAGCTGCCCGGCCACATCTTCAGCGAAATGCGCCACTTTTTCTCCGTCTACAAAAACCTCGAGGGCAAACAGACCGTCGTCGACGAAGTCGAGCCCGCCGAAAAGGCCCGCGCCGTCATCGAAAAGTGCCTGAAAGCCTATCAGGAAAAGTACGGGAAATAAAAAAATCACCCGGGATGCAGACGCATCCCGGGCTTCTCTTTTTTCTTACAGAATGTACTTGAGCGCCTTCGCCTCCTCGCGGAGCTGGTCGCGGAAGGACGGGTGGGCGATGGCGATGAGCTGTTCGGCGCGCTCGCGGATGGAGCGGCCGCGCAGGTGGGCGACGCCGTACTCGGTGATGACGATGTCGACGAGGTTGCGCGAGATGGACACGGCCGCGCCGGGCGTGAGGGTCGTTTTGATCTTGGAGACCGTGCCGCCCTTGATGGCGGACTCGAAGGCGATGATGCCGCGGCCGCCCTTGGAGTGCAGCGCGCCGTAGGCGAAGTCCGTCGCGCCGCCGGTGCCGGAGATCTGCGTCGTGCCGATGGACTCCGAGCAGACCTGGCCCGTCAGGTCGATCTCGACGCACGTGTTGACGGAGACGAGGTTGTCGTTCTGCGCGATGATGAACGGGTCGTTCATATAGCTCGACGGCCGGATGCAGCAGGCCGGATCGCGCGAGATGGTCTCGTAGAGATGGGCATCGCCGAGGGCGAAGGCGAAGTCGTGCTCGCCGGGGTTTAACGTCTTGCATTTGCCGGTGATGTTGCCGTTTTCGAGCAGGTCGGCCATCGTGGAGGTAAAGACCTCCGTGTGGACGCCGAGGTCATTTTTCTCGAAAAGATGCGCGCCGACGGCGTCCGGCAGGCCGCCGATGCCGAGCTGGATGCAGTCGCCGTCGTGGATGAGATCGGCGATGTAGCCGCCGATCTTTTTGTCCATCTCGCTCGGCTTCGTGCGTGGGATGGTGAAAAGCGGATTTTCCGAGACGAAGAACGCGCTCACGCGCTCGAGCGGGATCTCGAGCCCGCCGCGCACGCGGCGGTAGTTCGGGTTGACCTCCAGAATGACCGTTTTCGCGCAGGCGAACGCCTCGCCCTCGAACATCTGGCAGTACGGGATCTGGAAATTGCCGTTTTCGTCCATGTCCGTCGTCTGCGCGATAAAGACGTTGTTCGGCATGTACTCCGTGCGCAGCTTCATATAGTTGTGCAGGTCCGTCGGGATGTAGCTCGTCAGGCCGAGCTCGTGGCCCTGGCGGAAGTTCGTGTGGTAAAAATGGCCGACGGTGTGCACGTGGCCGAGCGTAGCCGGGTCGCGCAGGTACTCGTAGTCGTTGTCCTTGCTCTTGACGAGCGTGACGTCGGTCAGGTCGGGGATGATGCGCTGGAGATTATTCAGAAATTTCGTCGGCTCCGTCGCCGCGCCGGACACGGCGATGACGTCGCCGGATCGGATCATGCCGAGGCAGTCGTCCAGCGTGCGGCGCTTGGCCTCATATTGCTGCTGCAAGCTCATTGGTGGTTCCTCCCGTGGTTTCTTTGTCTGCGGATGTTCCGCGAGGCGGAGCAATTTCATTTTTGAGTATAGCAGGCTGCGCGGCAATGTCAAATTATATTTTCGCATACGAAAAGCGCCGTCCCGGGCGGGACGGCGCTCCTTTTATCTCAACTGCCTCGCAGAGTTTCGCCGCCGCGGCGGCGAAATAAGATCAGGATCATTTTTTCCGGCGACCTGTGCGTCGGAAAAAATACCGCTCGCCCTGCAAGTGCGGAATTTGTGTGCCGCAGGCACACAAATTATGCGCGCAGTCAAGGCGCTGGCTCCTGCAAACGGGAGCCCGGCGCAGCGGGTCCCGTTTGAGGCCGCAGCATTTCAACTGCCGCGGCCGCCGCGCGGTCCATGGACTCACTGAGCGACTCCGTTCTTCCGCCGCACCACAGGCAGACCTGGCCCCAGATGATGGAGAAGAACACGGCCATCTGGTCGTCGAGCGGGACATCGGCGCGGATCTCGCCCGACGCGCGGCCGTCCTCGAGCGTCTGGCGCAGGAGCTTGGCGGCGTAGTTGTTCGGGTAGATGAGCTTGTTGAGCGGCGTGACGATGACGCTCATCGTGTCGCGCCCGAGGTCCTCGGTCACGCGGCCGTAGTGGTGCAGGATCTCCAGCACGCGGCCGATGCAGTCCGTCTTTTCGAGCGGGATCGTCTGGAACACGCCGTCCGTGTCGATGGACACGGCGCGGTAGACGTCGCTCTTCGTCTTGAAATAGTGATAAAACACGCCGACCGTGACGCCGACGGACGAGCAGATGTCCGCGATGGACACATTGTGGTAGCCCTTTTCCTCAAACAGGCGGATGGCCGCCTCCGTCAGCTTTTTCTTTGTGTACGCCGCCTGCTCGCTGCGCGTGCGCTTTTTTGTCTCTGCCATGAGTGACTCCTTTTTTTCCGGGAACAATTTTCCTTCGTATCCGATCCCGCCCGCTTGACAAGCGGACAGACGGGTGCTATCATGTTGCTAAATCCATTCAGTGAATGCGTTCAGTAAACGAGCTCAATTTTATGCTATCTTACCGCACCTCCCGCGGAAAATCAAGAGAAAGGGCGATTTCTCCATGGACTATCAGGCGCTTTACAACGAGAAGCGGTCGACGCTCGAGGACTGCCTCGGCCTCATCCGCTCCGGCGACAACATCTGCTTCGGCAAGGACTGCAACGAGCCGAAGCTCTTCTGCCAGCAGCTGCACACCATCGCAGACCGCGTTGAGAACGTCACCGTGCTCAAGGGCCGCTCGGCCGACTTCGGCTTTCTGCAGAACGACGGCATGAAGGGCCACTTCCTCACGCAGTCCGCGTTCTTCAGCCCCGGCTGGCAGGCCGCGTTTGAGAAGGGCAACTGCACGTTCGTCCCGAACGACCTGCACGACCAGCCCATCTGGTACAACGGCGCCTACCCGCGCAACGTCTACATCGCCGCCGTCACGCCCATGGACGAAAACGGCAACTTTCAGGTCAACCTCTCCGAGATGTGGGAGGCCGACATCGACCCGCTCTCCTGCGACCGCATCATTCTGGAGGTCAACCGCAACCTCAAGACCGTCCGCGGCGGCGTGGACATCAACGTCAAAGACGTCACGGCGTTCTACGAGGCCGAGTACGAGATCTACACCATCCCGGACGCGCCGTCGAGCGAGCTGGACAACACCATCGGCCAGTACGTGGCCGAGCTCGTCCACGACGGCGACTGCATCCAGCTCGGCATCGGCTCGCTGCCGAACGCCTGCGCGCGCAACCTCATGGACAAGCACGACCTCGGCATCCACTCCGAGATGTTCACGAACCTCATGGGCGAGATGGTGAAGCGCGGCGTCATCACCGGCGCGCGCAAGAACATCAACCGCGGCGAGCACACGTTCTGCTTCGCCGGCGGCACGCTCGGCCTGTTCGACTTCCTGCACGAGGACCCGAACTGCCGCATCCGCCCGGCCAGCTATGTCACCGACCCCTTTGTCATCCGCGCCAACGACAACATGGTCTCCATCAACGCCATCATGGAGATCGACCTGACGGGCCAGGTCTGCTCGGAGACGATCGGCACGCGCCAGTACTCCGGCCCGGGCGGCGCGTTCGACTTTGCCTACGGCGCGGCGCACTCCAAGGGCGGCCGCTCCATCCTCATCATGCACTCGACAACAAGCAAGGGCGCCAGCAAAATCAAGCCCATCCTGACGCCGGGCGCCGCCGTCACCATCCCGCGCACGTACGTCGACCTCGTCGTCACGGAGTACGGCGTCGCGCAGATGCGCGGCCGCACGGTCGCCGACCGCGTAAAGAACCTCATCGCCATCGCCCACCCGGACGTCCGAGAGGAGCTCACGGCCGAGGCGCGCAAGCTGTTCTACATCTAAGCGTTCCCTTCCCATTGGGCCCCCGCGCGGCCATAGCGCGCGGGGGCCTTTCCCCAAAAATCGCCCCGTTTTTCCTCAGTTTCCGCCTCCGTGGCTATGGCCGCGGGGGCTTTCCGCTTTTGCGCCGCATTTTATACAAAAAGCGATTCGCGGGGTGCGCGGTTCTTCGTATACATTTCCAATCGAATTCCCGTTGCAATCGGTTCTGCGACTCTTTATAATGATAGATGTAATGACTTCTCGCAAATTATTACGGAAACGAGGTATATTCCAATGGCTTACTCTTACGAAGATTACAAGAAAATGTATGAAGACCGCAAGGGTACTGTGCAGGATGCGCTCGATCTCATCCAGTCCGGCGACGTCATCTGGTGCTCGAACAACTACAACGAGCCGCAGACGCTCTTCAGCCACCTCCATGAGATCGCTGACCGCGTGGACAATGTCATCGTCTACAAGAGCCGCATCGGCGCTTACCCGTTCATGCTCACCCCGGGCATGAATGGTCACATCAACTGCCACAACTATTTCTACGGCCCGTCCTACCGCGAGGCGCACAAGCTGCTCAACGCCAGCTTCATCCCGGTCGACCTGCCGAACTACTACCGCATGGTCAACCGTCATAAGCCGTGCAACATCTTCACCGCGCAGGTCTCCCCGATGACCGAGGACGGCAAGCTGTACGTCGGCATGAACCAGACCATCGAGTACTACGCCATCAAGGACGCCATCGAGCAGCATAAGAAGATCATCTGCGAGGTCAACCCGAACCTCACCTACATGAACGGCTCGGCCTACATCCCGGTCGAGGCCGTCACGGTCCTCTACGAAGTCGACACGCCGGAGTACTGCATCGGCACCCCGACCACGACACCGGAGGAGGACAAGATCGGCCAGATGGTCGCCTCCCTCATCGAAGACGGCGACACCATCCAGATGGGCATCGGCGGCATCCCGGATACCGTCGGCAAGCACCTGATGGACAAGCACGACCTCGGCCTGCACACCGAGCAGTTCACCTCGTCCATGGCCACCCTCATCGACGCCGGCGTCATCACCGGCGAGCGCAAGGCCTACGACAAGGGCCTGCATGTCGGCGTCTTTGCCGACGGCGTGCATGAGCTGTACAAGTACCTGCACGACAACCCCAAGTGCATCATGAAGCCGGGCCCCGAGGTCCTCAACCCGGGCAACATCGCCCGTCAGGACCACATGGTCTCCATCAACACCCTCGTCGAGATCGACCTGACCGGTCAGGTCTGCGCCGAGTCCATCGGCCCGGTCCAGTACTCCGGCTCCGGCGGCGGCTTCTGCTTCACGCTCGGCACGTACTTCGCTGAGCACGGCAAGGGCATCCTCTGCTTCCAGTCCCGCACGAAGAAGGGCATGCCGAAGATCAAGGCGACCCTGACCCCGGGCGCCGTCGTCACGCATCAGCGCAACTACATCCAGTACGTCGTCACCGAGAACGGCATCGCCGACCTGCGCGGCACGACCGTCCGCGAGCGTGCGAAGATGCTCATCGAGCTGGCCCACCCGGACGACCGCGAGGAGCTGACCCGTCAGGCCCGCGAGCTGTTCTACTTCTAATCCGTTGGCAATATAGTCCGCGCTATTTTCTATAACCCACACTTTCAGAAAGGAATGATTCCATTGGCACAGAATAAAGTCACTACCGTTGAAGAAGCCATCAAGAAATACTGCTTCGACGGCATGACCGTCCTGCTCCCCGGCTTCGTCAACGTCGGTGTTTCCGAGACCCTGATCGAGGGCCTCATCGCCGCCGGGATCAAGGACATCAGCGTCATCTCGAACAACACCTCCGTTCCGCACCGCGGCATCGGCAAGCTCGTTGACGCCGACGTCATCAAGAAGATCACCGCTTCCCACATCGGCAACAACGCCGTCACGGTCGAGAAGGTCGTCGCCGGCGAGATCAACCTCACCTTCGTTCCGCAGGGCTCCCTGTGCGAGAAGGTCCGTGCCGGCGGCGCCGGCATCGGCGGCATCCTGACCCCGACCGGCCTGTACACGCCCATGATGGACGGCAAGCAGGTCGTCGAGTGGGACGAGGAGACCGGTAAGTTCAAGTTCCTCGAGGGCGAGATCGTCCCCGATGCTTCCAAGAAGCGCTTCATCCTCGAGCTGCCGCTCCACGGCGACGTGTGCTTCGTCCACGCGTGGAAGGCTGACAAGATGGGCAACGTCGTCTACCGCCGTACCTCCCGCAACTTCAACGAGGCGTTCGCCACCGCCGCTGACCATGTCATCGTCGAGGCCGAGCAGATCGTTGAGGTCGGCGAGCTCGACCCGGACGAGATCATGACCCCGGGCTTTGTCGTCGATGCCGTCGTGCAGGGCAAGGCCCTCACCGAAGCGTAAGGAGGTATTCACAGATGGAACTCACCGGTAAGAACCTGATTGCGTACAGAACGGCCCGTCTTTTCCATGACGGCGACGTTGTGAACCTGGGCATCGGTATGCCCACCATGTGCCTGAACTACCTGCCCGAGGGCGTCGACGTCTGGGTCGACTCCGAGAACGGTGTCGTCGGTCTGACCGGCGCCCCGAAGGAGGGCGAGTACGCCGATCCGAACGTCGTTGACGCCGGCGGCAAGGTCTCCAAGCTCCGCGTCGGCGGTGCCTGCTTCGACTCCTTCCGTTCCTTCGGCTTCATCCGCGGCGGCCACGTCGACGCGACCGTCCTCGGCGCGTACGAGGTCGACGCTGAGGGCAACCTCGCCAACTGGATGATCCCGGGCAAGACCGCTGCCGGTATGGGCGGCGCCATGGACCTCGTCACGGGCTCCAAGACGACCATCGTCATGACGACCCACTGTGACAAGGCCGGCAACCCGAAGATCGTGCAGAAGACTGCCATGCCGCTCACCGGCTATCACTGCATCGACTACGTCGTCTCCGAGCTCGCCGTGATCCACATCACGCCGGAGGGCCCGGTCCTGCAGGAGATCTCCAAGAACACGACCGTCGAGGAAGTCGTCGCCAAGACCGGCGCGAAGCTCATCATCCCCGAGAAGGTCGGCATCATGGAAGAGGCGTAAGCCCTTTCCCTGCCAACGCAGAATTTCGCCCGGCTCCTTTCGGAGCCGGGCGTTTTTTGTTCACAGAATAAAAATAACCCCGGTATGCTTGCGGCATACCGGGGTTGTTGGGTTTATTTTACGCGTTGTCGCGGCCGGCGATGTAGCTCACCAGGTCGAGCGTCTTGCTCGTGTAGCCGGACTCGTTGTCGTACCAGGAGACGAGCTTCACGAAGCGGTCGGTCAGGGCGATGCCGGCCTTCTCGTCGAAGATGCTCGTGCACGTCTCGCCGAGGAAGTCGCTCGAGACGACGTCCTCGTTCGTGTAGGCGAGGATGCCCTTCATCGGGCCCTCGGCCGCGGCGCGAACGGCGGCACAGATCTCTTCATACGACGCGGGCTTTTTCAGCTGGACGGTCAGGTCGACGACGGAGACGTCGAGCGTCGGGACGCGGAAGCTCATGCCGGTCAGCTTGCCGTTGAGCTCGGGAATGACCTTGCCGACGGCCTTCGCGGCGCCGGTGGACGACGGGATGATGTTGCCCGCCGCGGCGCGACCGCCGCGCCAGTCCTTCTTCGACGTGCCGTCGACGGTCTTCTGCGAGGCCGTCGTGGAATGGACGGTCGTCATCAGGCCGGACTCGATGCCGAAGGCGTCGTTGATGACCTTCGCGAGCGGGGCCAGGCAGTTCGTCGTGCACGAGGCGTTCGAGACGACCTTCATGGACGGGTCGTACTTCTCCTGGTTGACGCCCATGACGAACATCGGCGTGTCGTCCTTAGCCGGCGCGGAGATGACGACCTTTTTGACGCAGGCGCTCTTGAAATGGCCCTCGCACTTCTCGGCCGTCGTGAATTTGCCGGTGGACTCGATGATATACTCGGCGCCCGCCTTGTCCCAGGGGATGTCGGCCGGGTCTTTCTCGCAGAACGCGAGGATCTTCTTGCCATTTACGATGATGCCCTCATCATCGTAGCTGACCTCGCCGGGGAACCGGCCGTGGCAGGTGTCGTACTTGAGCTTGTAGGCCATGTAGTCCGGCGCGACCGTGTTGTTGATGGCGACGATCTCCACGTCGTCGCGCATGGCAGCCTCGCGCACAGCCAGGCGGCCGATGCGCCCGAACCCGTTGATGCCGATCTTTACACTCATGTTTGCAGCTCCTTTGCAGCTTATCTTTACGCCGCGCGCCGTTTTTGCGCGCAGATGGTCATACTGTATTATTATATCGCGTCATTTCGGAAATGGGAAGTACCGGTTTGGACTTGTTTGTTTAGAATCTATAAAAACCTTGCTTATTTCGACACGTCCGCTTATTATGGAAACGGAAGAATTTGGTTATCGTGCGTGATGCGCGACCTGCGCATACTGTTTTGGGAGGCGCCATATGGAATCGTTGTCACCAGAGCTCATGAGCGTGCTTGGCTGCGTGAGCCAGCCCGCGTTCGCCGTGCGGTCGCTTGCGATCGTCTATGCCAACCCCGCGTCCCGCGACGTCGGGATCGCCGACGGGCTGTCCGTCCATGCGCTCCTCCCGGCCGGGAGCGACCGCTACCTCGAATTTGACGGCGAGGGTGCGCTGTCCGTGACCGTGCGCACCGCCTGCGGCGACACGCACGCGACGGTGCTGCGCATGGGTCAGACAGATCTTTTCCTGCTCGAGCCCGTCGCCGAGGCCGCGGCTTCGGCGCGGCTGGCCGCGTTTTCGGATCTGGCGCAGTCGCTGCGCCTGCCGATCGCCAACCTGTTCGCGACGGCGTCAAACCTGTTTCCGCATCTGGAGCAGTATGAGGATCCGGTCGTGCAGAAGCAGCTCGGCGTGCTCAACAAGTCGTTTTACCAGCTGCTGCGCACCGTCGGCAACCTGACGGAGGCCGGGCGGCTTCTGGAGGAGGACCGCCCGCTGCGCGCGCAGCCGACGGAGCTGCACGGCTGGTTCCGCGACCTGGCCGGCCGCATCGAGCCGCTGTGCGAGGCCGCGGACATCGCGTTTTCCTCCGAGACGCCGAGCGGCCTGCTGCTCGGCCGGATCGACCCGGCGCGGCTCGAGCGCGCGGTACTCAACCTCCTGTCGAACGCGCTGCGCCACACGCCGCCCGGCGGGCGCATCACCATGCGCATGGAGGACGGGCGCGGCGGCGTGCTCATCCGCGTCACCGACAGCGGCGACGGCATGACGGCCGATGCGCTCTCCGGCGCGTTTTCGCGCTACCGCTCCACGCAGGACTCCGATCCGCGCAGCGGCATCGGCCTCGGGCTGCCCATCGCCCGGCGCATCGCCGCCGAGCACGGCGGCACCGTCGTGCTCCACTCCCAGCCCGGCGGCGGCACGACGGCGGCGCTGTCCATCGCGCTCGGCACGGCCGCGGGCGCGGCGCTTTGCACCCCGAGCGTCTCCATGAGCGGCTTCGACCCCGTCCTCGTCGAACTCTCCGACGCCCTGCCCAGCGAGGTTTTCGATACGGAAAACGTCAACTGAGATCATACAACAGCTCCGCTGCATTTCGGATGCGGCGGGGCTTTCGCATCTCATACGCCTCGCAGAGTTTCGCCGCCGCAGCGGCGAAATAAATCCGGAATCATTTTTCCCGGCGACATGTGCGTCGGGAAAAATACCGCTCGCCCTGCAAGTGTGGAATCTGTGCGCCCGCAGCGCACAGATTATGCGCGCAGTCAGGGCGCAGTCCTCTCCAAACGGGAGCCCAGCGGAGCGGGTCCCGTTTGGGCGGGGCAAAAACACCTTTTTGCCCCGCAGCGGAGCCTGTTTTTCGGCATATTTTTTGCGGCATTCGTCTATACAAACTTAAAGCGGTTTGGTATACTGGATTCTGTACGAAATCCATGCGCCGCGGGCAAGCGGGCGCATCCACTACATACATTTGAAGAGAGGTACTAAACCATGATTCCACACGGTAAGGAAGTCAAGGTCTTTACGGCCAACGCCAACCCCGCCTTTGCGCAGGGCATCTGCAAGGAGCTGGGCATCAAGCTCGGCGACAGCAACGTGACGGAGTTTGCCGACGGCGAGGTCTCCGTCTCCATCAACGAGACGGTCCGCGGCACGGACGTGTTCGTCGTCCAGTCGACGTGCAAGCCGGTCAACGACCACCTCATGGAGCTGCTCGTCATGATCGACGCGTTCAAGCGCGCCTCCGCCGGCCGCATCACGGCCGTCATCCCCTACTACGGCTACGCCCGTCAGGACCGCAAGGCCAAGGCGCGCGACCCGATCTCGGCCAAGCTCGTGGCGAACCTCCTCACCGCCGCCGGCGCCGACCGCGTGCTGACCATGGACCTGCACGCCTCTCAGATCCAGGGCTTCTTCGACATCCCGGTCGACAACCTGCTCGGCAACCCCGTGTTCGTCAAGTATTACAGCAAGAAGTTCCCGGCCTCCGTCCGTGAGAACATGGTCGTCGTCTCGCCGGACGTCGGCTCCGTCGCGCGCGCGCGCACGTTCGCCCAGAAGCTCGGCATGAGCCTGGCCATCGTCGACAAGCGCCGCCCGAAGGCCAACTCCTGCGAGGTCATGAACATCATCGGCGACGTCTCCGGCCGCGAGTGCATCCTCTTCGACGACATGGTCGACACGGCCGGCTCGCTGTGCAACGCCGCCAAGGCCGTCGTGGAGATCGGCGGCGCGAGCAAGGTCTACGCCTGCGCGTCGCACGGCGTTCTGTCCGGCCCGGCCATCGAGCGCATCGAAAACAGCTGCATGGAAGAGCTCATGCTCACGAACACCATCCCGGAGCCGGAGGGCTACACGGGCAGCAAGATCAAGCGGCTCGACGTCTCGCCGATGTTCGCCGAGGCCATCGCCCGCATCTACGAGGAAGTCTCCATCTCCTCGCTGTTCTAAGAGATGGTTTTCGCAAAACCGGCCTGCGACTGGCTCATCGTCGGTCTGGGCAACCCCGGCCGGCAGTACGCCGCGACGCGGCACAACGTCGGCTTTCAGGCGCTTGACCGTCTGGCAGACAAGCTGGGCGTGAACCCGAACCGCGTGAAATTCCGCGGCATGGGCTGCCCGGCCACGTACAACGGCCAGAAGCTCTACCTGCTCAAGCCCGAGACGATGATGAACCTCTCCGGCCTCGCCGTGCGGCAGGCCGCGCAGTTCTACAAGCTCCCGCCGGAGCGCGTGCTCGTCTTTTTTGACGACATCTCGCTCGAGCCCGGCCGCCTGCGCATCCGCGCAAACGGCTCCGCGGGCGGGCACAACGGCGTCAAGTCCATCATCGCCGAGCTGCAGAGCCAGGAGTTCCCGCGCATCAAGATCGGCGTCGGCGCCAAGCCGCACCCGGACTACGACCTGGCCGACTGGGTGCTGTCCGGCTTCTCGGCGCAGGACAAAAAGGCGCTCGAGCCCGCGCTGGACCACGCGGTCGACGCCGCGCTCGACTTCATCGAGCACGGCTATGAGCACGCGGCGTCGCGCTTCAACACAAAAAAATAATTCTCGACAAAAACGGACGGGGAGGGCTCAGATGCCTTCTCCGCCCGTTGTGTCGCCCTTTGGGGCCCAAAATTTTCAAGTCACTGGAAAGGAGA
>CAVFYN010000055.1:0-15540 GCA_963626425.1 Bacteroidaceae bacterium | reverse complement strand
CGTCTCGGCCACGACGCCGAGGTCGTGCGTGATGAGCAGCATGCTCGTGCCGAACTTCTCCTGCAGCTCCTTGATCATCTCAAGGACCTGCGCCTGGATCGTGACGTCAAGGGCCGTCGTCGGCTCGTCGGCCAGAAGCAGGCTCGGCGAGCAGGCCAGCGCGATGGCGATGACGACGCGCTGCTTCATGCCGCCGGAGAACTGGTGCGGATAGTCGCTCGCGCGGTTCGGGTCGATGCCGACCATGCGGAGCATTTCCTTGGCCTTTTCCATGGCCTCGCGCTTGCCGGAGTCGGAGTGCTGCGCGATCATTTCGGCGATCTGGTCGCCGACGGTGTAGACGGGGTTCAGGGCCGTCATCGGATCCTGGAAGATCATCGAGATCTTGCCGCCGCGCATCTCGCGCAGCTGCTCTTCCGTCATTTTCATGACGTCCGTGCCCTCGAACAGGATTTCGCCGCCGAGCACCTTTCCGGGCGGGTTCGGAACGAGGCGCAGGATGCCGAGCGCCGTCGTCGTCTTGCCCGCGCCCGTCTCGCCGACGAGGCCGAGCGTCTCGCCCTTTTCAATGGAGAGGTTGATGCCGTTGACCGCGTGGACGTCGCCGCTTTTCGTCTGGTAGTGGATCGTCAGATTTTTGATTTCAAGTTCTTTCATTTCGGTCCACTCCTTAATCCTTCAGCTTCGGGTCCATCGCGTCGCGCAGGCCGTCGCCGAACATATTAAAGCCGAACATCGTCAGCATGATGGCAAGGCCGGGGAACGTGATGAGGGGATAGAACTGGCGGATGAACTCGCGGCCGGCGTTGAGCATGGAGCCCCACTCCGGCGTGGGCGGCTGAACGCCCAGGCCGATGAACGAAAGGCCGGAGATCATCATGATGTTGCCGCCGAGGCGCAGCGTGCACTCGACGATGAGCGGCGCCAGGCAGTTCGGGATGACGTGCGTGAGAATGATGCGCAGATGGCGCGAGCCGCTCGCGCGCGCGGCCTCGATGAACTCCTCGCCGCGGATGGAAAGCGCCGTGGCGCGCATCATGCGCGAGCCGCCCGCGATGCCGCCGACGGCGACGGCCACGGCCGTCTGCCACACGCCCGAGCCGAGCATGGCCGAAACACAGATGGCGAGCAGCGTGCCCGGAATGGCCATCATCATGTCCATCAGGCGCATGATGATGATGTCGACCTTGCCGCCGAAGTAGCCGGAGACGGCGCCGATGAGCGAGCCGATGATCGACGAGATGGCAACGGCCATAAACGAGACGAGCAGCGAGATGCGCCCGCCGTAGATGATGCGCGAGAGGATGTCGCGCCCGTAGTTGTCCGTGCCGAGCGGGTGGGAAAGGCTCGGGTAGGCGAAGCGGTTGGACGGATCCTGCATGTTGATGTCATACGGGGCGATCCAGTTCGCGAAAATGGCGCACAGCACGAGCACGATGACGATGACCATGCCGACCATGGCCAGCTTGTTCGGCTTGAGCCGGTTCCAGATCTCGACGAGCTGGCTGCGCTTTTTGATGACCTCGTCCGCCGATCCGGCAGCCGGGTTCACAGTCGGTTTTGTCTTGGCCTTCATGCGGCGGCAGCCTCCTTTTTCTCGGGCGTGTCCTTCTTTTTGCGCTTGGCGCTGGCGGAGAACTGCGCCTTGATGCGGGGATCGACCGCGGCGTAGCACAGGTCGACGACAAGGTTCATGCAGCTGACGACGACGGCGATGACGAACGTCACGCCCATGATCATCGGATAGTCGCGGTTGTTGATGCCCGTGACCATGAGCGAGCCCATGCCGGGGATGTTAAAGATGCTCTCGGTGATGACCGAGCCGCCGACGATCATGGACAGCTGGCCGCCGATCATGGTGATGACCGGGATGAGCGCGTTGCGCAGCGCGTGCTTGAAGACGACGACGCGCTCGCGCAGGCCCTTGGCGCGGGCTGTGCGGATGTAGTCCTGACGGATGACCTCCAGGAGCGTCGAGCGCATCATGCGCGTCGTGCCGGCAATGCTCATCATGCCGTTGCTGATGACCGGCAGAATGTAATGCTTCCAGCTTGTCAAGCCGCTGGCCGGTAGAATGTTCAGATTGATGGAGAAGATGATAATGCCCATAAGCGCCAGCCAGAAGCCGGGCACCGAGGCCAGGAATACGGCGAACATCGACACCGTCACGTCAAGCACGGAATTCTGCTTCACGGCGGCGATGATGCCGAATGGGATGCCGATGAGCGCCGTCATAAAGACGCTGATCAGGCCGATGCGGACGGAGACCCACACGCGCTCGGAGATCTGATCGGTGACGGCGCGGTTGGTCATATAGGACGTGCCCAGGTCAAAGCGGGTCACAACGCCCCAGATGTAGTCGCCAAGCTGGACGATGTACGGCCGGTCGAGGCCCATGTCGTGCTTGACTTCGTTGTAATATTCCTGCGTGTAGTTGTCGGGCATCTGCATGAGGACGGGATCGCCCGGCATCATATAGCTGAGCGAGAAAACGATGACCATGACGCCGAGCAGGACCGGGATCATCTGCAAAATGCGGATCAGGGTGTACTTGAGCATGGAAAGACCTTCCCTTTCACGGAATTCCCCTGCCGCCGTCCGGGCGCGGCCCGGGCGGCGGCAGGAGCGGGATGCGAGTCGGATTTTTTAGCCGGCGACGGCAACGTAGCGCAGCGACGGCGACATGGTGACCGGGATGTCGCAGTAGCTGATGCGGGTGTTGTAGGCGTAGGCGGTGTACCACTCGGCGATCGGGATGAGGGAGTAGTGGTCGTAGAAGTAATCCTGAACGTCGGAGTAGATCTGGGCGCGCTCTTCTTCGTCGACGGTCATACGGCCGTTTTCAAGCAGGTCGACGATCTCGGGATCGGTCTGCGCGGAGCTCGGGTACGGGAAGCTGCCGCGGTAGAACGTGTAGACGTCGGCGGCCTCGTTCGTGACGGTCGGCATGGCCGCGCCGTTGATCATGAGGTCGGTCTTGCCCTGGGTGAGGTAGTCGGCGATGTAGGTCGCGTTGTCGTAGGACTCGATGTTGACCGTGATGCCGATCTGCTGCATGTAGAACTGGAACGACTCGGCAAGGGACGTCGAGGACGACTGGTTGTTCGTGACGAACGTCAGCGTCGGGTTGGCGATGCCGGACTCCTCAACGAGCTTCTTGGCCTCCTCGGGGTTGTACTCATAGGAGTGGCCGGAGACGTAGTACGGGTTCGAGGAGCTGAGCGAGGACGTGGCCGGCTGGCCGAGGACGCCGTAGACGATGTCGCCGATGGCGTCGGAGTCGGTGCCGATGCAGATGGCCTTGCGGATGTTCTCGTTCTGGAGCAGCTCGCACTGCGGGCTGAGGACGATGACGGCGACAGCCTTCGAGCTGACGGTCACGTAGGTGCCGAGCGAAGAATCGGCGCTGATCTCGGTGCAGTCGTCGGCGGTCAGGCCGATGGCGATGTCGATGACGCCGTTCATGTAGTCGGCCATCATCGTGGTGTTGTCGGAGTAGGAGTAGGCGGTGATGTCCTTGACGGTGGCGGCGCCGCCGGCGTCGTCCTGCATCCACCAGTCGTCGCGCTTTTCAAAGCTCATGGAGATGCCGATGGTGTTGTCCGTGCAGGTGTACGGGCCGGAGCCGCAGGCGGAGTCGATGGAGTACCAGTCCGGATTCTCGCCGAGGCCCTCGACGAAGTCCTGATTCATAATGTAGATATTCAAGGCGGACTGCCACGGGCCGTAGGACGTGTTGTACTGGACGTAGAGCGTCAGGCCGTCGTCGGAGATCGTGCACGCGTCGAGGTCAATGACCGCGAAGTTCGTGCCGCCGCGCGGGGACTGGGCAACGCGGTTCATGGAGTAGAGAACGTCCTCCATGGTCATCGGGTCGCCGTTGGAGAAGACGATGTTGTCCTTGAGCGTCAGGACGAGCTGGTTCTCGACCTCATCGGACCAGTGCCAGTCGGTGAGGATGTCGGAGTACCAGCGGCCGTCGGAGCCGATGCTGAACAGCTGGTCGTACACGAGCGCGGTCGCGACGGCGGCGAGCTCGGAGCTGAACAGACCGGAGACGTCGAAGTGGCCGAGGAAGCCGGCCGTGTTCGCGCCGACGGCGATGGACGCCTCGGTGTCGGCGTTCGCGCCGGAGTCTTCAATGGTCGCGTCCGTGTCGCGGTTGCCGCCGGACGCGATCTCGTCGTTGACGGAGCTGTTGTCCTTGGTGTCGTTGCCGCCGGTGGTCGTACCCGCATTGTCATTGGTCTTGCCGCCGCACGCGGCGAGCGCGAAGACCATAACGAGCGCGAGCATCAGGCAGACGATGCGTTTGAATGTGCTCATTTCATTTTCCTCCTGAATTTTTCGGGCGGCTTTCCTCCCGCCCGTCGATGAGCCGACTATATCGTCCAAAGCCTCACAAATGCAACTGTGCGAAACTGCGCTCGGTGTCAGATCCTGCACCGCCCCGGTTTCGGGCGCAAAACCCGCCGCGCGGCGGGCGGGAAAAGATTTGTGAAACGCGCTGACCCGGACTGTGAAAAACTGCACTTTCGCGTTTTTGCACACTCGGTTTTCACACTCTGCGGCCGTTTTTCGCCGCGAAAACGGGCGCATTTTTGCACTTTGCCCGTTCAAAAAGCACAGTTCGCCCGATTTTCGTAAAATTCGCCGCTGTGTGCCGAAAAAGTTCCGATTGCGCAAATGTACCAATTGTATTAGAATATTTACAGCAAATTCACCAGAAAGCGCGCCGCTTTCCGGCGCACGGGAAGGAGAAACCTCAATTGCAGACATTTTTGCGCCACCGGGCGCTCACATTCTGCACTGTTCTGGCCGCCGCGTTCGGCATCGGCGCGGCGCTCATCGCCTGCACGCAGCCGCTTTCGACCGGGCAGGGGCTGCTCATCGCGCTGGCCGTCGCGGCCGCGCTGGCGTTCGCCGCCGCCACGCTTTTCCGTCATCTGTACTTCGGCTTCCACTCGTCCATGCTGCTCCTGCCGGGCGACCTGGCCGACGAGCTTGAGCCGCTCTCCCCCATCGAGCAGACGCGTGCGCTCGCCGAGCGCTATGTGCACGAGCATGACGAGCTGCGCAGGCTCGCCAACGAGCGCTTCCTCTCCCGCCTGCTCGACGACAACTCACACACGCACGCCATCGAGAACATCGACGAGCGCCTGCGCGATATCCTGCGCAGGCAGTTCGGCTGCCGCTACTCGTCGTTCTGCCTCGTGAGCATCCGCGTGGAGGACTACGACGCCTACCTTTTAAAAAACTGCAACGGCCATCTGCTCATGGACAACTTCCGCCGCATCTACGAGGCCGAGGAGCACGCGTTCCGCACGCGCCTTTCGCAGAAGCACATCGCCTTCTCCGTCGAGGTGCGCGAGAGCTGCGTCATCCTCGTGAACCTCGCCGGAAGCACGCCCGACACGCCGCGCAGCGAGCTTGAGGCCATGATCGACCACATCTGCGGCGACTGCCGCGAGGTCTCCGCGCGCTTTGCCGAGACGTTCAACATCACGCCCGAGGTCGTCGTCTCCGCGCCGTTCCAGGACCCGCGCGAGGTCCACACGATCTACGAGTGGATGCAGACGGCCAAGGAGTATTCCGACTTTCTCTACGGCACGCGCGACGTGCTCGGCCCGCGCGATTTTGACACGATGCACGCCGTGCCCGGCCCGCTGTCGCCGGCCATGGAGCGGGCGTATTACAGCGCGCTTTTGTCCGAGGATTTTTCGCGCGCCGAGCAGGTCCTGCTCGAGCTGACGCAGGAGGCGGCCGAGAGCCTGTCCTACCGCGTGCCGCAGCTCAAGGCGCTCGTCATCTCGCTGCTTCACGCGGCCGAGGACGTTGCCACGAGCAACACGCGCTCGCCCGAGAACGTCGACCTGACCGACTGGGAGCAGAGCGTGCGCCGGTGCGAGACGATCGAAGCGCTGCGCGCGGCCATCCACGAATTTTTCTCGTACCTGACGAGCCGCGCCGGCTCGCGCCTGCACGAGAGCGCGTCCACGGCCGGCAAGATCGTCGCGTTCCTCGACGAAAATTACACCGACCCGACGCTCTCGGTCACGATGCTGGCCGATTCGCTGTCGCTGAGCCCCTCGTACATCTCGCGCATCTTCAAAAAGGAGACGGGCCAGAGCGTGCCGGATTATATCCACGGCAAACGCCTTCAGAAGGCCAAGGAGCTGCTCGCGCGGACGGAGCTTTCCATCAATGAGGTCGCCGAGCAGGTCGGCTACTCGACGGCGTGGACGATGAACCGCGTGTTCAAGCGCGCCGTGCAGATGACGCCGGGCGCGTACCGCCAGTTCGTCCGCAGCAATCAGGAGGCCAGTGAATGAAAAAGCTGTTTGCAGCCGCGCTGCTGCTGATTTCCCTCACTCTGCCCGCGCTCGCCGCCGACGTCCGGCTCACGCAGGCCGACTGCGCCTTCACCTCCGGCGGCGACCTGCCCGCGGCGTGCGCGGAGTCCTCGCTCGGCTCGCTCGCGGCCGACGCAGCGCGTGAAGCGCTCGGCGCGGACGCGGCCGTCATCCCCGCGGGACTTCTGGACGGCACGATCGACAAGGGCGCGGTGTTCGACTCCGACGTCCGGCGCGTCATCCCGGCCGACGCGCCGCTGGAAACGCGCACCGTCTCGCCCGCGGAGCTTTGCGCGCTGCTCGAGTCCGGCATCTCCCGCGTCACCATCGGCGAGGGCGACCGCATCGACGCCGCGGCCTCCGCCTATGACGGCTACCCGCAGACGTCCGGCTTCACGTGGCGCTACGACGCCTCCGCGCCCGCCGGCGCGCGCGTCGTCAGCATCCGCCTCGGCGGCGAAGAGCTCGACCTGACGGACGAGACCGCGTACCTCACGCTCGCGTGCGTGAGCGAGGAGAATACAAGCGGCGTCACGCTGCGCGGCGCGCTCATTTCCTACCTGTCCGCGCGCGACTCCGTCGGCGAGCCGTCGCAGCGGGCGACGGTGCTCGGCACGTCGAGCTATCCGCTCATCGACCGCTTCCCCATCGCCGCGCTCGTGTGCGGCTGCGCGCTGCTGTTCGTGCTCGCGGCGCTGCCGAAAATGAAATACGAAAAGCTCTTCTCGTTCCGCCCGCGCCTTTCCATGTTCCAAAAGCTCGGCAAAATGCACCCGGACGAGCCGGAAGACAAATAAAAAAGCCCGCAGGCAGAAAAAAGCACCGGATCTTCCGATCCGGTGCTTTTATTGTGCTAAGCCTCGCAGAGTTTCGCCGCCGCGGCGGCGAAAAAAATCAGAATCATTTTTTCCGGCGACCTGTGCGTCGGAAAAAATACGCTACGCCCTGCAAGTGTGGAATTTGGGCGCCATCGGCGCACAAATTATGCGCGCAGTCAGGGCGCGATTCCCTCAAACGGGAGCCCAGCGAAGCGGGTCCTGTTTGAGCGAACGATCCGGTGCTTTTTTGTGTGTTACTCCGTAACCTCCACGGTCTCGCCCGTAAAGCAGATCGCGTGCCGCGGGCACTTTTCGGCGCATTTTCCGCAGCCGGTGCACTTTTCGTAGTCGATGACCGCGATGTTGCCCTCGACGCGGATGGCGTCGTGCTCGCACGAGCGCTCGCACAGGCGGCAGGCGATACAGCTCTCGGCGCAGGCGTTTTTCGCCTGGACGCCCTTGTCGCGGTTGGCGCAGCCGACGGCGGTGTTCGCGCCGTAGGGCACGGCGGAGATGATGTGCCGCGGGCACGCGGCCGCGCAGGCAAGGCAGCCGCCGCACTTTTCCGCGTCGACGACGGCGCGGCCGTCCACGACCGCGATGGCGCCGTACTGGCACGCGCGCACGCAGTTGCCGAAGCCCAGGCAGCCGAACCCGCACGAAAGCGGGCCGTTTCCGGCCAGGCGCATGGCCGCGCCGCAGTCCGGGATACCGGAATAGTCGGCCTTCCACGCGCGGTCAGACCCCGTGCAGTGCACGAACGCGACCTGCCGCTCGACCGCGACGGCCTCGACGCCCATGATCTCGGCCATTTTCGCCGCGGCCTCGCTGCCGCCGGAGGCGCACTTGCCGATCTCGGCCTCGCCGGCGATGACGGCCTTGGCATACGCCTCGCAGCCGGCATAGCCGCAGCCGCCGCAGTTCGCACCGGGCAGCGCGGCCGTCATGGGCGCGAGCCGCTCGTCCTTCGGGACGTAAAACACCTTCGACGCCAGCGCCAGCACAAGCCCGAACAGCAGCCCGAGCACCGAGAGGACGCCGATGGCGTACACAATTGTCATATCCATGCTCCGTCCCTCCTCAGCCGAACACGTTCAGGCCCGAAAAGCCCATGAACGCCAGCGCGATGAGTCCGGCCGCGATGAGCGCGATCGGGAAGCCCTCGAAGCACTTCGGGCAGTCGCAGTCCTCGATGCGCTCGCGCACGGACGCGAACAGCTCGATGGCCAGCAGGAAGCCCAGGCCGCCCGTGACGCCGTAGACGACGGACTCGATGAAATTGTAGCCGTTCTGGATGTTGAGCAGCGCCACGCCGAGGACGGCGCAGTTCGTCGTGATAAGCGGCAGATAGATGCCGAGCGCCTCATAGAGCGCGGGCAGCACCTTCTGCAAAAACATCTCGACGAGCTGCACGAGCGCCGCGATGACGAGGATGAACACGACGGTCTGCATAAACTGCAGATCCGCGCCGAACACGCTCGTCTCCGGGTCGAGGAAGAAGTTGTTCACGAGCCACGTCACGGCCGACGCCACGCCCATGACGAACGTGACGGCAAGGCCCATGCCGAGTGCCGTGTCCGTCCGCTTGGAAACGCCCATGAACGGGCAGATGCCGAGAAACTGCGAGAAGATGAAGTTCTCGATCAGGATCGCGCCGAGCGCGATGGACAAAAGCCCCGTTAAGCTCATTTCGCGCCCTCCTTCCGCTTGGCCTTATTCGTGAAATACTGCACGGCCGCGATGAGCGCGCCGAGCGTCAGAAAGCCGCCGACCGGCAGGATAATGAGCAGCGCCGGATACCCCTCCGGGATGATGCGGTAGCCCTCGCCGCCGTTGAATACGCCCGCGCCGAACGTGCCCGCGCCGAGCAGCTCGCGCACGATGCTCATGACGAGCAGCGCGGCCGTATAGCCGATGCCCTGCGTCAGGCCGTCCACCGCGGCGGCGCCGACGGAGTTTTTCGAGGCGAACGCCTCGGCGCGGCCCAAAATGATGCAGTTGACGACGATGAGCGGGATGAACACGCCGAGCGAGTCCGTCAGCGCCGGGACGAACGCCTGGATGAGCAGGTCGACCATCGTGACAAAGCCCGCGATGACGACGATGTACGCCGCGATGCGGATCTTGTCCGGGATGACCTTGCGCAGGAGCGAAATGACGATGTTCGAGCAGATGAGGATGGCCGTGACCGAAAGGCCCATGCCGAGGCCGTTGAACAGCGACGTCGTGATGGCCATGGTCGAGCACATGCCCAGCAGCTGCACGAGCACGGGGTTCTGGGTCAGAAGGCCCTCTTTGAGCTGTTTTTTGAAATTCATGCCGCAGACCTCCTTAGCCCATAAGCGCCGCGGCGCAGCTGAGCGCGGCCGAGACGCCCTTTGTGACGGCGCGGCTCGTCACGGTCGCGCCCGTGAGCGCGTCGATCGTGCCGCCGTCCTTCGTGACGGCGAGGTCGCCGCTCTTTCCGGCGAACTGGCCGCGGAAATTCTCGCCGACGGACGTTTTCGCCGCGGCGTTCGCGCCGAGGCCGCTCGTCTCGGAGTGGCTGACAACGGAGACGCCGGTGCATTTGCCGTCTAAATCGACGCCGACGATGAGCGTGATCGCCCCGCCGAAGCCGCTCGGCTGCGCCTGCACGACGTAGCCGCACGTCTCGCCGCCCGCCGTCGCCTGCCAGACGTCCGTGACAAGGCCCGTGTCGTCCGTGAAGTCCACGGCCGAATAGTCGTCAAACGTCAGAACGGCCGACATGGCGTCGCGCGTTTTTTTCGCGTTCGCCTCGGCGATCGGCCCCTTCGTGACGGCGTTGACAAGGCCCAAAAGCGCCGAGACGACGAGCGTGATGGCAAACAGCGTCGCCGTCAGGCGGAGCACATAGCCCTTAGACTGCATCCCCGTCGCCCCCTTTCGCCTTTTTGACCTTCTCCGGCTTCACGAAGCCGAAGCGCTTCGGGACGCCGACGCGGTCTAAAAAGCACGCGCAGACGTTCATGATTAAGATCGCATACGACACGCCCTCGGCATAGGATCCGAAGTAGCGGATGAGCATCGTCAGCGCGCCGCAGCCGATGCCGTAGAGCACCTGGCCCCATTTTGTGACGGGCGAGGTGACATAGTCCGTCGCCATGAACACGGCGCCGAGGATGACGCCGCCGGAGCACAGCTGCCACAGCATCCAGTCCATGCGCGCGTTGCCGCCGCGCGGGAACAGGAATGCGATGACCGCGACCGTGCCGAGGAACGACACCGGGATGCGCGCGGAGATGACGTCGCGCATATAGAGATACACGCCGCCGAGCAGCAGCAGCACGGCCGACGTCTCGCCCAGGCAGCCGCCCGTCGTGCCGACGTAGAGGTCAAACATCGTCACGCCCGGCGCAAGGCCCGTTTTCATGCGGGCAAGCGGCGTCGCGACCGTCACGGCGTCCAGATTCGAGCCGAAGATGGACAGCGCCGTCCCCGGCGCGACCCACGTGGCCATGAGCACCGGCCACGAGAACAGGAACGCGCGCGCGGCGAGCGCCGGGTTCATAAAGTTCTGCCCGATGCCGCCGAAGAGCTGCTTGACGACGATGATGGCGAAAAAGTCGCCGATGATGAGCGTCCAGTACGGAATGGTGACCGGGCACACGAACGCGAGCAGCAGTCCCGTCACGACGGCCGACAGGTCGCCCGCCGTGCAGTCCTTTTTCATGAGCTTGCGGTAGCCCCACTCAAAAAACACGCACGCGCCGGCCGACACGAGGCACACCATCAGCGCCCGGAAGCCGAAAAAGTACACCGACCCGATGAGCGCCGGCATGAGCGCGATGATGACGTCGAGCATGATCGTGCGCGTCGAGTCCGCCGCGTGGACGTGCGGCGAGACGGACAGCGTCAATTTCTTTTCGTCCATGATCCCGCCTCCTTATTTCTTCGCTGCGGCGTCGCGCAGCTTCTGCTTGGCGTTTTTGAAGCTCTGCACGAGCGGGATGCCCGCCGGGCAGACGTAGGCGCACGAGCCGCACTCGATGCAGTCGGTGACGTTTTTCTTCGTCAGGCCCTCCAGATTGTCCGCGCGCTCGTATTTATATAAGTACAGCGGCATCAGGTGCATCGGGCAGGCGTCCATGCAGCGGCCGCAGCGGATGCAGTGCGGCGTCTTTTCGCCCTTCCACGCCGTGTCGTCCAGGCACGTGATGGCGTTCGTGCCCTTGGAGACCGGCACGTCGAGGCTCGCCTGCGCCATGCCCATCATCGGGCCGCCGGAGAGAACTTTATACGCCGGGGTCTTGAACCCGCCCGACGCCTCGATCAGGTCGGAAAACCGCGTGCCGATGGGAACGAGATAGTTGCCGGGGCGTTTCACGGCCTCGCCTGTCACGGTCACGACGCGGTGCGTGAGGGGCTTTCCCAGATAGACCGCGTCGTACACGGCCGCGGCCGTCGCCGCGTTGAACACGGCGCAGCCCACCGCCGCCGGCAGCCCGCCCGGCGGGACGAGGCGGCCTGTGATGGACTGGATGAGCTGCTTCTCCGCGCCCTGCGGGTAGCGCGCTGCGCGCACGCAAAGCTCGATGTCCGCTCCGCTTCCCAGCAGGTTCTGTAAGGCCCGGATGGCCTCGGGCTTGTTGTCCTCGATGCCGATGTACGCGCGCTCTAAGCCGAACACGCGCATGAGCACGCGAAGGCCGCCGACGACGCGCTCGGGAGCTTCGCGCAGCAGCCGGTCGTCCGCCGTGATGTACGGCTCGCACTCCGACGCGTTTAAGATCAGCGTGTCGACCTTGCCGACGCCGGACGAGAGCTTCACGTGCGCCGGGAACGTCGCGCCGCCCATGCCGGCGATGCCGGCCTCGTGGATGATGTCCATGAGCTCCTCGGCCGAGAGGCCGTCGAGCGACTCGTGCGCCGTCAGGTCGGGGCACGGCGTGTCCAGCCCGTCGCTGTCGATGACGACGCTCATGACCGGAACGCCGGACGTATGCGGCCGGAGCTCCACCGCGGCCACCGTGCCGGACACGGACGCGTGGACCGGCACACACAGCCCTGTGTTATCGCCGATCTTCTGTCCGACCGTCACCGTGTCGCCCTTTTTGACGAGCGGCTGGCAGGGCGCGCCGATGTGCTGCGACATGGGGATGACGACCTGCCGTGGGACGTAGGGCCCGATCGGACGGTCGCAGGCGAGCTGCTTCCGGTCGTCGGGATGGACGCCGCCGAAGAAGGAATGCGCCACTTGGGATCACCTCAGTTTTTCATAAGATACGCCATGAGAAAATACAATATCAATATAAAGGAATTCGCCCCTGATTGCAAGATACATCTTACTCGGCGAAACAGGCAGGATTTCGTCATGGATCTGATCGGATTTCGGAAAATTTCAACAATAAAAATACGGCCGCGCGCACCCGTACATCGCAAAAACGAGGCGTTGAAACCCGCGCAAACGGCCTGTTTGCGCGGGTTCCGGGCTGTTTGGAGCCCAAATTGTCATTTTCCTGTGTCAAGAAGAATTTCCACAAGACTAAAACAACCGCAAAAAAATCGAATTGACATCGTTTTATCTATGATGTATATTGTTTTTAACAGGAAAGGCTCTGTAATTGGATAGAATCACAACAAACAGAGCAAAAAATCAACGTGTGGTCACTTTTCACAAGTTCCGACACTCAAAACTGTACACAATTACATGCGCATCGCGGGATCAGATCCGGCCGGGCGGGCCGGTGGCGGGTCCCGCGTTTGGCCGTTATCCCGGCGGCCGAGGGCGGCGCGCCCTGCCATGACCGCGGCGGACAGCCCCGCGGCGCGCGCACTGCGGATTTGGACAGACCGCAGAAATCCTCCGTTCAATCAGCCGGCCGGCTCCCTGCCGCTGCCGCGCCCGCTCCCCAGGCGGCGCGCGGCGGACGCGGACGCCGGACGTCCCGGCTTTTTGAAATAGATCCAAGTGACCGGCGCGGTGCCGGCCCAAAATTCAACCTCGGGTGGTGTGTGAAATTTGGTTAAGTATGTAATCAAACGAATCCTCTGGATGATCCCGGTCCTGCTCGGCGTTCTGTTCCTGGTCTTTACGATCAACCACTTTACGCCCGGCGACCCGGTCGTCAACCTGCTCGGCTCCAACTATACGCAGGAGCAGTACGACAGGAAAGAGGCGGAGCTCGGCCTGGACAAGCCGTTTTTGGTGCAGTATGCCACGTACGTGTGGGGCATCGTCACCAGATTCGACCTCGGCACGAGCTACACGTCCAAGCGCGCGGTCTCCGATGAGATCCTCGAGCGTCTGCCGAACACGCTGAAGATCGGCATCTGGGGCGTTCTGTCGAGCATCTTCATCGCGATCCCGCTCGGCGTCCTCGCTGCGACGCATCAGGGCGGCGTGTACGACTACATAATTCGTATCGGCACGATCATTCTGGCCGCGCTGCCGAACTTCTGGGTCGCGCTTATGTCGATCATCATCTTCTCACTGAAGCTGGGCTGGTTCCCGGCGTCGGGTCTTGACACGTGGAAGGGCTGGGTCCTGCCGGTGTTCTCGCTGGCCATCGGACCGATCGCGTCCGTCGCGCGTATGACCCGTTCGTCCATGCTGGAGGTCATCCGTCAGGATTACATCCGCACCGCGCGCGCCAAGGGCCTCAAGCAGTCGGCCGTCACGCGCCGCCACGCTCTGAAGAACGGCCTTATCCCGACCATCACGGTCATCGGCTCGCAGCTGTCCATGATCATGGGCGGCTCCATCCTCGTCGAGACGATCTTCTCCGTCCCGGGCCTCGGCACGCTGATGAACACCGCGATCTCGTCGAAGAACTATCCCGTCGTGCAGTCCGGCATTCTCGTCATCTCCGTCACCGTCTGCATCATGAACCTGCTGGTCGACCTGGCCTACGCGTTTATTGATCCGCGCATCAAGGCGCAGTACACCGGCGGCAAGAAGAAGAAAAAAGAAGAAGAGCCGAAGCCGGCAGCTCAGGAGGTGGCATAAATGGCAAAAACGAAAACCATCGAAGGCGAGCGCATTGAAAAGCACAGCCAGTGGGGCGACGTATTCAAGCGCCTCATGCGCGACAAGCTGGCCGTTGTCGGTCTCGTCATCGTTATCTTCCTGATCCTCGTGGCCGTTTTCGCCAATTTCCTGGCGCCTTACGACTACACCGTGCAGGACATCGCCAACCGTCTTGCCTGGCCGAGCAAGGAGCACCTCCTCGGCACGGACAACTTCGGCCGTGACCTGCTGTCGCGTATCATCTACGGCGCCCGCACCTCGCTGCTGGTCGCCCTGATCTCCCTCGTCATCTCCACGGTCATCGGCGTCATCCTCGGCGCGTTCGCCGGCTACTTCGGCGGCTGGGTCGAGACGCTCATCATGCGTCTGATGGACATTCTCATGGCCATCCCGCAGATCCTCATGGCCGTCTCAATTCAGGCAGCACTCGGCACCGGCACATTCAATACGGCCCTTGCCATCTCGATCTCCGGCATCCCGATGGGCGTGCGAATCCTGCGCGCACAGATCCTGTCCATCCGCGATCAGGAGTACGTCGAGGCCGCCATCGCCACGGGCTCGGGCAGCATGCGCGTTCTGTTCCATCAGATCATGCCGAACTGCCTCGCGCCGCTCATCGTCGATATTTCGCTCCGTGTCGGCATGGCCATCATGTCCATCTCCGGCCTGTCGTTCATCGGCCTCGGCGTTCAGCCGCCCACGGCCGAGTGGGGCTCCATCATGACCGCCGGCCGTACGTACATCCGCGACTTCTGGCCGCTGGCGACGTTCCCCGGCATTGCCATCTTCCTTACGCTGTTCGGCTTCAACGTGCTCGGCGACGGTCTGCGCGACGCGATGGATCCGAAGCTCAAGGACTAAGCGGGAGGAGGAGAAACTATGGCTTTGCTTGAAATCAAAAATCTGACGATCCACTTCGAGACGCGCGAAGAGACGGTCCGCGCCGTCAACGACGTCTCGCTGTCGATCGAAAAAGGCGAGACCCTCGGCCTCGTCGGCGAGACCGGCGCCGGTAAAACGACCACCGCGCTCGGCATTCTCCGCCTCATCAGCGACACCGTCGGCCGCTACAAGTCCGGCGAGATCATCTACAAGGGCCAGGACATCCTGAGGATGAACGATCACGAGGTCCGCGACATCCGCGGCAACGAGATCTCCATGATCTTCCAGGACCCGATGACCGCCCTGAACCCGATCATGCGCGTCGTCGACCAGATCGCCGAGGGCCTGCGCATCCACTCCGAGATGTCCAAGGCCGACGCCGTCAAGAAGGCGTCCGAGATGCTCGAGCTCGTCGGCATCCCGGCCGAGCGCGGCCGCGAATATCCGCACCAGTTCTCCGGCGGCATGAAGCAGCGCGTCGTCATCGCCATGGCGC